>NZ_JBHTXK010000006.1:65055-184307 GCF_042791795.1 Leifsonia sp. NPDC056665 | reverse complement strand
GGCCGCCTGGGACGCGGTACAGCACGTGCTGACCGGCTGCCGAACCCGGCGAACCCCCCGGGGGCGCGGCGTTGGCGAAATGCCTCCGCCGCGCCGTTTCGACACCCAGCACCGGACGAACGAACAAAGGAGCCACACGATGAGCGACGACGACATCGGAGCCAGCGAGCGACTGGAGGACGCCCCGGCGCCGGACGACCCCCGCAAGCCGGACAGCCCGCCGAAACTGCATCGAAGCTCCTGGAAGCTCGTGCTCAGACGCACACTGCGCGAGTTCAGCAACGACAAGTGCACCGACCTGGCGGCGGCGCTCACCTACTTCGCCGTCCTCTCGCTCTTCCCCGGGCTGCTCGCCCTGGTGTCCCTGCTCGGCCTGCTCGGCCAGGGCACCTCCGCGACCAGTGCGCTCGTCGGCATCCTCCAGCAGGTCGCCCCTGGGGACACCGCCTCGCTCCTGAAGGGGCCGCTCGAGAACGCAGCCCACTCCCCCGCATCCGGCCTCGCGCTCGCGCTCGGCATCATCCTCGCCATCTGGTCCGCGTCGGGCTACATCGGCGCGTTCTCGCGCGCGATGAACCGCATCTACGAGCTCGACGAGGGCCGGCCGTTCTGGAAGCTCAAGCCGCAGCAGTTGCTGGTCACGGTCATCTCCCTCGTGCTCGTGGCGATCGTCGCGCTCATCCTCGTGGTCTCCGGCCCCGTCACCAAGGCTGTGGGTGGCGCCCTCGGACTCGGGTCGACGCCGCAGACGGTGTGGGAAATCGTCAAGTGGCCGCTCATGCTCGTGGTCGTGGTCGCTGTCATCGCGCTGCTCTACTACGCGGCCCCGAACGCCCGGCAGCCGAAGTTCCGCTGGATCAGCGTCGGGGCGATCGTCGCGATCCTGGTACTCGGCGTCGCCACGTTCCTGTTCGGGCTGTACGTCGCGACGTTCGCGAACTACTCGAAGACGTACGGCCCGCTGGCGGGAGTGATCGTCTTCCTGCTCTGGGTCTGGATCGCCAACCTCGCGCTGCTGTTCGGCGCCGAGTTGGATGCCGAGATCGAACGCGGCCGCCAACTCCAGGCCGGCATGGACTCGGAGGAGACCATCCAGCTTCCTCCGCGCGACACCCGGCTCAGCGAGAAGTCGCTGAAGAAGGAAGAGGCGCTCATCGCGGAGTCGGCGAAGATCCGGGAGAACGCGGACGCGAGCGGTGCCGGCCGCCCTCCTTCGGGCGGCTGAAGGAGCACGGGTAGCAGTCATGCGAACTTTCACACCTGACCGGGCCTTCTCCCCAGATTCGCGGCTACCGTCCGGGCCAGCAACTTCATAGAAAGACCCCACCAGGGTCGTAGAAAGGTCACAGGGCAGCCATGGGCGATACTGCGCCGTTAGAGAAGCAACCGCCGGAGGAGCACGTCCCCGGCATCGCCGTCGGAGCTAGCGAGGAGGCAACCCTCCGTACGGCACGCCGCAGCCCGCTCGCCCGATTATTCGGAGCGCTCGGTCCCGGCCTCGTCACCGGAGCCGCCGACGACGACCCGTCCGGTATCGCGACCTACTCGCAGGCGGGTGCGACGTACGGCAACAGCATGCTGTGGACGGTGCCGCTCACCTTGCCGCTGATGATGGCCGTTCAGGAGATCTGCGACCGGATGGCCCTGGCCACCGGCGACAGCCTCGGCAAGCTGATCCGGAGGCACTTCAGCCGCAACTCCCGCATCGCGATCGGCGTCCTGCTTGCCGCCCTCATCTGCGCGAACATCCTCAACGTCGCCGCCGATCTGAACGCCATCGGCCAGGGCATGACACTGCTCCATGCCGGGCCGGCCTGGATCTGGAGCCTGGTCGCCGGCGTCGGTATCGGAATCGCCGTCGTCGCCGGTTCGTTCGAGCGTATCGGCACGATCTTCAAGTGGCTCTGCATGGTCCTGCTGGTCTATGTCGGCGTGCTCTTCGTCACGCACGTCGACTGGCTGGCCGTCGGCCGCGGTCTCCTCGGGTCCGGCATCCGGATCACCCCGGCGTACCTCGCACTCGTCGTCGGCGTGCTCGGCACCACGATCAGCCCCTACATGTTCTTCTGGCAGTCGGCCCAGCGCATCGAGGAGCTTCGCGCGGAGGATCGCGGCGGCGATCTGGCGCCCGCGCTCTCAGACCGTCCCAAACCGGAGGCGAAGCGCCGCCTGCGCAACAGCCGACTCGACGTCTTCACCGGCATGGCCTTCAGCGTGTTGATCATGTTCGCGATCATGGCCTCGTCCGCGGCCACACTGGGCCTGCATCACAAGGCCATCACGAGCGCAGCCGACGCCGCCAAGGCTCTCGAGCCCATCGCCGGGAACTACGCCGGCATGCTCTTCGCGCTCGGTTTCATCGGATCCGGGGTACTCGCCGTGCCCGTCCTCGCGGCCTCCGGAGCCGCGGGGATGGCCGGCCTGATGAACAAGGAGTGGGGCCTGGACCGCAGCCCCCGTCGTGCGCCACTCTTCTACATCCTGCTCGGCCTCGGGATCATCATCGGGAGCGTGCTCGCGATCGTGTCGACCAACCCGATCCAGCTGCTCGTGCTCTCCGCGATCGTCAACGGGATCGCGGCGGGCCCGTTCCTCATCGTCATGATGCTGATCTCGCGAAACCGGCAGATCATGGACGGCCACGCCAACGGCCCGGTCGCGACAGCGATGGGATGGGCCACGACGGTCGTCATGTGCGTCGCCGGCGCCTACGGGGTGTTCTACACGGTCGCAGGAGGCTGAGCGCCGGGCGCTCGAGCGGCGGGTTCCACCCGGCGGGCGATCTCGCGAGGACGACTCAGCATGACGACGTGCGGGGCGCCTCGCACCTCCACGAACCGACCCTGCGGAGCCAGCGACGCGATCGCGTGCGACCATTCGGTGCGCGCGATCGGGTCACGGTCGCCCCGGACGATCGTGACGGGCATCCCCAGCTTGGGGAGGTCGTCCTCGATCCGGTAGGCGAGCATGGAGGGAAGCACTTTCAGGTACCAGCGCGGTCCGCAACGCACGTAGTCGGTGAGCACCAGAGCGTTGCTGTGCGGGCTCTCGCGGATGATGTCGAGTGCGAGGCGGCTTCCCGCTCGCAGGGGCGTGCGGTCCACCGGCGCCATGGCTGGGCCCAGCAGCACGATCTGCGCCACCAGATCCGGGCGCCGCCGCGCGAGGTTGGTGGCGATCTGCGCACCCATCGAGTGGCCCACGACCATGACACTGCCGAGCGAGCGGGCGTCGAGGAACTCCGCGACGAGGCCGGCGTAGTCCTCCACTGTCAGGCGACGCGCGGGCTTGCGTGCGCGGCCGAAGCCCGGGAGGTCAACCGCGATCGTCCTGCCCTGTTCGGCGAGCACTGGAGCAAGCCGGTGGAAGTACCTGGAGCTCACCCCAATCCCATGCAGGAGCAGAACCGCTCCTCCCTCGCTGGCTCCGCTGTCGAATGTGACCACGATCCCGTGCCGTGGTGGCGTCCGACTGCCCGAGCGCTTTCGCACGTCCGCTATTTCTCTTCTGGCGAGGGCGGATCGGTCCGGAACCCGGATAGCTTGTGGCTTCCGTCGCAGTACGGCTTGATCGTGGAGACGCCGCACCGGCACAGTGCGATCGTGCGGCGACGCTGCTCGATCGGTTCGCCTTCGGCGCCCATGATCTGGACCGGTCCGCGCACCAGCAGCGGACCGTCCGGGCAGGCGACGATCGTCACTTCGCTTTCCGCCTGTCCGCTCATGCCGCGGCCCCCGATACTTCGCGCAGGGAGCTGCCTCCCGCCTGCCAGCTCGCCAGGAGGTGCTCTCCGACGAGCCCGTCCACCAGGAGGCAGCATCGGGCTCCGAAGACGATGTCCTCGAGCAGCTCGGGATGCTGCTCGGCCAGCCCGCCGGCCAGGTCGCGCCCGGCGATCTGCTCGTGCACCGCGTCGGCTTCGACGTGCTCGTCGTAGTACTCGGTCACGTCCTCGCCGTATCCCAGTCGTCGGAAGCCGTTGCCGTAGAGGCGGTTCGGGACCGACGATGTCATCTCGAAAGCTGCCAGGTGGCCGACAATGGCACCGCGCAGCCGCCCGTTCAGTCCGAACATGGACATCATGTTGAAAGAGGCGAGCGTGATCGCCGGCACTCGGTCCACGTAGACGCCGTACCGGTCATCCAGGCCCACGCCTCGCATCGTCCGGGCGAAGATCTCCGCGTGGATGCGATGCGGGCGGCCGCCGCCGTACTCGTCGGACTGGACCTCGACCAAGCCGGCCTTGGCCCGACCGGTCAGTCGAGGGATGGCCCACGAGTGCGGGTCCGCCTCTTTCAATGTGTAGATCGACCGGTGGATGACGAACTCGATCGCCTGCTCGCGGGTCGCCTTCTTCGCCACGAACCGGGAGAGACTCGGGCCGGTGTCTTCGGCGGTCACGGCGAAAAGATACGATGCGACGGCATCGGCGCCCGGCTCCGGCAGCGCGACGTCCCCGACGAGCTCGCGCAGGCGACGCTCGAATCGCTCCTCGATCGCAGTGCGCACGGCGACCTGGAGGGGGTTCCATTCCCAGCGACCGTCGCTGTCGGTCACACCGCCGTAGGACAGGCCGTAGCTCAGCAGAAGAGTGAGCTGGAGGTCATCGTCGATGAGAACGTCCGGTTCGCTCTCGAGTGCACGTTCGGCGAGCTCAAGCGCTGCGGCCATCGCCGGCGACTCGCGCGCTGCCGGTGTGCTCAGTGCTTCCAGGAATTGCGCGCTCACGGGCCCACGCGCAGTTATCGGTACGGTCATGCATCGAAGGTCGGCCGGTTCGGCCGCGGCGTCAAGCCGTTGAACAGTTCACGCCACCCGGCTACGGTCCACAGCAGAAGGGATGCGTGGTGGCGACGACGATCGGGGCGGAAGAGGAGTTCGTCCTCCTCGACGCGGTCTCGCTGACGCCCGTCGATCTGGCGGCCGAGGCACGAGCCGACCTCGCCGACTCAGCCCGCGACGGCGAGATCATGTCCGAGTTCTTCCCCTCGCAGCTCGAGTTCGCCTCCCCGGTCTGCTCGACGGCGGCCGAGCTCGACAGCTCGATGGCGGGATTCCGCCGTGAGCTCGCCGAGTGGGCGCACGGCCATCGGATCATCGCCGCAGGAGTCGGCGTCCCCTTCAACGTTGCCGGTCATCCTCAGGTCACCGACCTTCCGCGCTATCGAGACATCGCCGCCCACTTCGGACACATTGTCCCGGACCACCAGATCAACGGCCTGCATGTGCACGTCGGCATGCAGGACCGCGACCGCGCCGTGCGAGCCCTCAACCGGCTGCGACCCTGGCTGCCGGCGCTGCTGGCGCTTTCCGCCAATTCCCCGTTCTGGGGCGGGGCCGACACCGGCTTCGACAGCTGGCGCGCGATCCACAGTCGCCGCTGGACCACCCACGGCATACCGCCCGCATTCACAGACGCCGAAGACTACGCCCGGCGCACATCAGCGCTCCACGGAATCGGCGGCACCTCCGATTCGGGAACGCTCAACTGGGTCGTCCGCCCATCCGAGAAGTACCCGACGCTCGAGTTGCGCGCGTTCGATGCGCAACTCGACAGTCGGACCAGCACAGCCCTCGCCGCCCTCGTTCGCGGGGTCGTCGATACCGACCGCGACGAGCGACCGCATGAGGACGAGCTCCTCGATGCCGCGTACTGGCACGCGGCGCGGTACGGACTCGAGCACGACCTGTTCGATCCACGAGCCGGACGGATGCGCGCCGCCGCCGACGTCGTCCACGCCCTTCTGGACGCTGCCGCGCCGGGACTGGAACGTCACGGGGACACGCAACGCGTCGAATCGCGCGTCGGGTGGATCCTGAACCAGGGGAACGGCGCAACCTGGCAGAGGAGGGTGTATCGCGAAGGAGGTCGGCCCGCGCTGGCGAACCTCCTTATTGAAGGTGGGCAGCAAACCGGCGTAGAGCGATAGCGCGGCCTGGCTCAATTCGACCGTCGCCCCCTTATGTCCGTTCCAGATCCGCGTACCGTGACCGCCAATCAAGGAAGTGTCTGGACGATGAGGAGGACATCATGGGTATCGACGACAAGTTCGACGCGAAGGGCGACAAGCTGAAGGGCAAGGTCGACGAGGTGATCGGCAAGGTCACCGACGACAAGTCGCGCGTCGTGAAGGGAAAGGCAGAACAGGCGGAGGGCAGCCTCAAGGACACCGCCGCTGACGTGAAAGCGCACCTGAAGGACAGCGCAGAGCGCTCGCGCGACGACCGTCGCGAAGACACGGGGACGCTCTAACGGGCGGCTGATGCGTCCTCGATGGCTTCCGCGAGGTAGCGGGCCGAGGCGCTGATGGGCGCATCCGCGACCTCACGGGGTGTGCCCGCGGCGACGACGGTTCCGCCGTTCTCGCCGGCGCCGGGGCCGAGGTCGATGACGTAGTCGGCGGTGGCGACGACGCGCATGTCGAGTTCGACCACGACGACAGTGTTGCCGGCGTCGACGAGACTCTGCAGATGCTCGACCAGGCGGTCCGCGTCGGCGCAATGCAGACCGGAGGTCGGCTCGTCCAGCACATAGAGGGTGTCCGCGCGTTGGGCGCGTTGCAGTTCGGAGGCGAGCTTCACCCGTTGCGCCTCGCCGCCGGAGAGCTCGGTGGCCGGCTGGCCGAGCCGCAGGTATCCGAGTCCGACGTCGATGAGCGCGGTCAGTGAGCGCATGATCTCGTTCTCGCCGGGGAAGAAGGCGTGCGCCTCCTCGACGGACATCGCAAGGAGCTCGGCGATGTTCCGGTCACGCCAGGTGATCTCGAGTGTGTCCTCCGTGTACCGGGTGCCGTGGCACTCGGGGCACACGGTGTAGACCGACGGCAGGAACAGCAGCTCCACCATGACCGATCCCTCGCCTTCGCAGGTGGGGCAGCGCCCGCCGGCCACGTTGAACGAGAACCGACCCGGCCGGTATCCGCGCGACCGTGCTTCCGGCGTCTCCGCGAATCGGCGCCGGACGTGATCGAACAGTCCCGTGTACGTGGCGACGTTGGAGCGGGGCGTGCGGCCGATGGGCTTCTGGTCGATGCTGACGACTCTGCGCACGCCGCCGAGATCGCCCGACACCCCGCCTTCGAGCACTTCGCGCCCTCCCGCGAGGAGCAGGTCGTCGGTTTCCGGGGCGTCGTCGTCCACACTGACGGGTCGGCCGAGGTGGTCCCCGAGCAGCGCGGGAAGGACCTGGCTGACCAGGCTGGACTTGCCCGAACCCGACACCCCGGTCACCGCCGTGAAGGCGCCGAGAGGGAACGAGACCGACGCGTCGCGCAGGTTGTTGCGGCTGATGTGCTCCAACCTGAGCCAGCCGGTCGCCGCGCGCGGGGTTCGTGAAGCGAGCCCGCGGCTGCCGAACAGATAGCCTCTGGTCACCGACTCGTCCACGTCGGCGAGGCCGTCCGGCGCTCCGCTGTAGATCACGCGGCCTCCCCGTTCACCGGCACCGGCCCCGATGTCCACCAGCCAGTCGGCGTGCCGCATCACCTCGACGGAGTGCTCGACCACGAACAGGCTGTTGCCGCTCCGCTTGAGCCCCTCGAGGATCCCGAGGAGGGCGTTCACGTCTTGCGGGTGGAGGCCAGCCGATGGCTCGTCGAGCACGTAGACGACACCGAACAGCTCGGAGCTCAGCTGGGTGGCGAGGCGGAGTCGCTGCAGCTCGCCGCCGGACAGAGTCGGTGTCGTCCGGTGCAAGGAGAGGTAGCCCAGCCCGAGGTCGATGATGGGTCGCAGGCGTTCGAGCAGCTCCGCCGCCAGCCGCGCCGCCGCAGCGCGCTTCTCAACTGACCGATTCGGAGTGCGACGGACGTCCGGGGCGGCCGAATGCGACGCACCTCCCGAGGCGACACGCTGCTGCGTCGCCTCGTGGCGGGCGGCCTCGTCGAGCGCCACCCCCGAGGTGGCGGGGTCGTCAGCTGCTGCGGCCACGACCGCCGCGAGCCGGCCGGAGAGCTCGCGAAGCGGGAGCCGGGAGAACTCGGCGATGTCGAGCCCCTCGAACGTCACGGAGAGCGCCTCCGGCTTCACACGCTTCCCATGGCACACCGGACACACGGCGGAGGTGAGATACTCCGCGACCCGCCGTTTCATCGATGCGCTCTTGGTCGTGGCGAACGTGTCGAGCACATAGCGGCGCGCGCCGACGAACGTGCCCTGATAGCTGGGCTCCATCCTCGCCGAGATCGCCCGCCGCGTCTGTGCCGGTGTGAGCCCCGCGTACACCGGGACGGTCGGCCGTTCCTCGGTGAACAGGATCCAGTCGCGGTCCGCGCGGGGGAGGTCCCGCCACTTAGTGTCGACGTCGTAGCCCAGCGACACCAGGATGTCCCGTTGGTTCTGCCCGTGCCACGCCGTCGGCCAGGAGGCGATGGCCCGCTCGCGGATCGTGAGCGAGGGGTCCGGGACCATCTGCCGCTCGGTGACTTCGTAGACGCGGCCGATGCCGTGGCATTCCGGGCACGCGCCCTGCACCGTGTTGGCCGAGAAGTCCTCCGCATAGAGCATGGGCTGACCGTCCGGGTAATCGCCGGCTCGCGAATACAGCATCCGCACCAGACTGGAGAGTGTGGTGATGCTGCCCACCGTCGACCGGGCGCTGCGCCCACCGCGTTGCTGCTGCAGCGCCACCGCCGGTGGCATGCCCGTGATCGAGTCGACGTCCGGGACGCCGGCCTGGTCGATGAGCCGGCGGGCGTACGGGGCGACCGACTCCAGGTAGCGCCGCTGCGACTCCGCGAAGAGCGTGCCGAACGCGAGGGACGACTTCCCCGAGCCGGACACCCCGGTGAACACCACCATCGCGTCGCGCGGGACGGTCAGGTCCACGTTCCGGAGGTTGTGCTCGCGTGCGCCCCGAACCCGGACATCCGGCTGGACCGCGGATGCGACTTCCTTCGTCATCGTCCTGAAACCCTCCTCACTGCCGGACGGTACCAGCGCTCCCGGAGTGCACAAGGGCGCGCACCGGCGACGGAGTGCGCTGGATCACAGATGCACGATCTCGACATCTCCCCACGCGGCAGCCAGATACTCCGCGGCCAGGCGCCGATGGCACCGTTCGGGAGTCGCCTCGGAGCACAGCAGGACCCCGCCGTCGAGGTCGGCTGGTGTGAGCACTGCTTCGACTCGTCGATCGCGGATGAGCGCGAGGTAGGTCTCCGCATAGCGATCCCAGGGGAGGTCGCCCCTCTGGTAGGCCCGCAGGTATTCGGCGGTGGGCGCGAGCCGTAGTTCGTGCCGGTACGTCATCCCGCACAGCTCGCGGACGAAGAACTCGAGGTCATCCCGTTTCGCGAAGCCGGCGAGCTGCGAGACGTTGTTGAGCCGAGTGTCGACGAGCGTCTTCGCACCGCTGTCTCGCAGCATTCCGAAGAACTGACTGGCCTTCTTCTTCGTGAAACCGATGGTGTAAAGCCTCATCGTGCCGCCCCTCGCTGTTCTCCGCCCATCGACCGCCATTGTCCCCCTCACCTCGACGGACCTCGATGGCTCGAACCGGGTGCAGTCGTTGCTATGACCTCACGCTGTCCGGACGACCCAGAGCTCAGCGGTGACGGAGCTCCCGTCGGACACGCTGGTGTGCTCCAGAGGTGGAGGCAAGGTCTTCGAGACCCAACTCGATCAGGGCGAGGCGCGCGCGGAGAATGACCGAGCGTGGAAGCCCCGCGAGCTGCGCAAGGCGCGCGTGGCTGAGCGTGGAGACTCCGGTGTCCGAAGCCTGTGCCGCCTCGACCCGGGCGACCGTGAGTACGATCTCACGGTCAAGTGCCTTCGCGGCCAGAACGGCGCGTGTGTCAGGACGCGAAAGCGCACCAACGACGGCGGCGATCCACTCGTGACGCCCCTCGAAGTGGGTGTCTTGCATCGTCCTACCGCCTGACGAAGCCGATGAGCCGGGCGAGTCCGTGACGGGGCCGCGGTCTCGTCGGGTCGCTCGCGTCGCTCTCGTCCGCGGCCTGCCCGGTACCAACGAACCCGACCGACTGGCACCGCGTGCACGTCCACAGATGGGTGTGCACCGCCAGGCCGACGCCGTAATAAGGATTGCTCACAACTCGTGCGCGGGACCCGCAGCGCGTGCAGGTGCGCCTCCGAGACTGGAACTCCGAAGCGGTCATCGGATGCTGGCCGCGTGGTGCCGTAAAGGGTGCATTCGTTTCCGCCTCGGGATGTCTCCCTGCGGTCGCAGGGTCGTTCAGCAGGATGCGGTGGCCCTCCCCACCCGAAGGGGAGGGCCACCGCTCGCCGGCGACGGGCTCGGCTCGGCGATCACTCCACGCTATGCACGCCGGGGGGGCCGCCGATATCCGTTCAGCGCGGGACGCTGTCCGAAGTGCGCGGCCGTCCGACTTTTAGTTAGTGCACATACAATCGCCGCATGGGACCGCACCACGACGAGATGTTCAGGGACCGCCGCATCGCATCGGGACGCGACGTCGAGCAGGCCCGTCGAGCGCTCTCCGACGTGTTCCTCCCCGTCGACTTCCCCCGCGCGCGATCGAGGACAGCTGTCGACCTGACCCTCAACGCCGTGAACGTAGGCCGGATCGTCTGCGGCTTCATGCGATTCCGGGATGCTGTCCGCATCGACACCGCCGAAGCGGAGAACTACCACGTGGACATCCCGACCTACGGCGCCGCGATGATGCGCGCCCCGCTCGGCACTCCGGTGTACGGGACTCCGCATACAGGGGCGATCTTCATGCCGGGCAGGCCGGCCGAACTCGACTGCGGCGAGCGCTTCGCCCAACTCGGGCTGATGATCCCCAGCGACGCGTTACACCTGGAACTGGAGAACCTGCTCGGCGAACTTCCCGCTTGCCCGCTCGAGTTCGAAGCCGAGCTCAGCCTCACTGGAGCGGGTGGTCGGTCGATCCTGCACGCCCTCCGGATGATCGACGCTGCGGCGGCACAGGCTGACGGCCCGCTCGGCCACCCGCTGGCCGCGCAGCGGTTGGAGCAGACGCTGATCCAGGGCCTGCTCTTCGCACAGCCTCACAATCACACAGTTGCGCTCTCCGCACCGTCACCCGGCGCGGGACTGCGCCCGGTGTCCCAGGCGGCAGAGCTCCTCCGCAGCGATCCCGGACACCCGTGGACGGTCGCCGAGCTGGCCGCCGACGTCTCGCTGAGCGTCCGCAGCCTGCAGGAAGGGTTCCGCCGCTCGCTGGACACGACACCGATGGCCTATCTGCGTAGGCTCAGGCTGGAGCGAGCGCACGACGAACTGTCCGCCGCGGAGCCCGGCGCCGTCAGCGTGACCGAGGTCGCCACCCGCTGGGGATTCGTGCATCTCGGCCGCTTCTCATCTACGTACACCCGCGAGTACGGCGAGCGCCCGTCGGCGACCCTGCGACGGTGAACTGCGAGTCCATACCTGTCAGCACGCGCTGGCTCCCCGTCAGATCCGGCAGCCTCCTGTCGCGAGATAATCGTGCACCATCTTCACGACGCTCGCCCCCTCCCCGACCGCCGCGGACATCCGCTTGACCGATCCGCTGCGCACATCGCCGACGGCGAAGACGCCCGGCGTCGAGGTCTCGTAGGGCTGGGAGCTGGAGTCACCGGCGCGCGACCGGGCTCCGGTGAGGAGGAACCCACGTCCGTCGCGGTCGATGCCGGGTCCGAGCCACTCCGTCGCGGGTGCCGCCCCGATGAAGACGAAGAGGTGCGCGGTGGCGATCTCCTCACGCGCGCCGGAGGGCCGATGCTCGACGGTGACGGATTTCAGCCCGGCTCCTCCGGCGGCCTCCACTACTTCGGAGTGCAGATGCACACGGATGCGCGGGTGCTCCTGGACCTGGACGAGCAGGTACCGTGACATGTCCGCGCCGAGGTCGGCGGCGCGCACGACGAGGTGGACACTCGACGCTGTTCCGGCGAGGAAGACCGCTGCTTGTCCGGCCGAGTTGCCTCCGCCCACCACCACGACCGGATCGACTCCGCACTCGCGCGCCTCGTTGATCGTCGCAGCGTAGAAGACGCTCGTGTATTCGAACCGATCGAGGTTCTTCGCCGCCAGACGGTGATACTCCATCCCGGACGCGACGACGACGGCCCGAGGAGACACTGTGGTCCCGTCGGAGAACCGGACCGTGAGCGCACCCCCGGCCGTGTCGAGAGCCTGTGCGGCCGCCGGCGCGAAGACGGTGGCTCCGAACTTGACTGCTTGAAGGCGAGCACGCTCGGCGAGTTCCGCGCCCGAGATCCCCGAGGGGAATCCCAGATAGTTCTCGATCCGGGCGGACCGTGCGGCCTGCCCGCCGGTGGCGACGGCATCCGAGAGGACGACCGACAGACCGTCCGAGGCTGCGTAGACCGTCGCGGCGAGACCCGCCGGCCCAGCGCCCACGATCAGCAGGTCGCAGCCGGCGTCGGGCCGCGCTCTCCCGATACCGAGGATCTCCGAGACCTCGGCGATCGACGGATTCCGCAGAACGCGCGAGCCGGACAGGATGACGACCGGCAGATCGGCGATGTCGAGGCGCAGCCTGTTCACGATGACCTCGGCGCCATGATCGCCTTCCAGGTCGAGCAGCCGGTGCGGTATCCGGTTGCGGGCCGCGAAGTCGAGCAACCGGCGGGTGTCCGGGGAGAACCGCGAACCGACGATGCGAAGGCCTGCGCCCGACCCGATCGCCAGCGACCGCCGGATGAGATACGCGCGCAGGATGACGTCACCGAGCAGCGGGTCGCTGGTGACGATCCGCTCCAGCGCCGGAATCGGCACGGCGAGCACCCTACCGCTCTCCATCGCGGCGATCGTGACGAAGGAGGGCTGACCCTCCAGGAGCCCGATATCGCCGACGAAACGGCCGGGCCCGTGGACCTGGACCGGCACATCCCGCTCGCCCTCGTCGACGGCGACCTTTCCCTCAACCACCGCGAAGAACGATCCGAGGGGCTCGCCGGCGCGCGCGAGCACCTGGCCCTTCGAGACGGGCTCGGTGGTGCCGTGTCCGCTCAGCGCCTGCAACTGAGCCGGCGCGAGCCGCGGATACGCTCCGAAGGCGTCGGGCGTCTCGGCCGCCGCAGGGTCGGCGCGGGGAGCGCTCACCACACGTAGTCCTCGTCGAAGTAGCACCAGCGCCAGTCCTCGCCCGGCTCCAGCGAGCGAACGATCGGGTGGACGTCGTTCAGCGCATGTGACCGCGCGTGCTTCATCGGCGAGGAGTCGCAACAGCCCACTTTGCCGCACGTCAAGCACAATCGCAGGTGGACCCACGGCGTGCCGAGCGCCAGGCAGTCCTCGCACGCACCCGGCGTGCGCGGAGTAACTGCGCGGATGTAGGCGATATGGGGATCCCTACGAGCGGTCACGGGGGTGCCCTCCTTCCTCGGCCTCTCCGGCCTTCCTCTGCGCCCGTCGGCGCTGCAGCATCGCGTCATCGAACCAGCGGCGCAGGACAGCGACGGGCGCGGCCCCCGCCTGCCGCGCGATGACCTCCCCGTGATCGAGGATCATCAGGGTCGGCACGGCCTGCACGGAGAACCGGGAGGACAACCGGGGCGCCCGATCGACATCCACCTTGACGAGCTTCACCTCGCCTGCTCGTTCGGTGGCCAGTTCCACCAGCACCGGGCTCACCATTCGACAGGGGCCGCACCAGGTCGCCCACATGTCGACGATCACTGGCGGATCCGCCTTCACAGCGATCTCCGCGAACGTGTCGTCGAGAGCGTCGACGATCCACGGCAGGGCCTTGTGGCAGTTCGCGCAACGCGGTCGTCCACTCGCAGCGACGGGAACGCGGTTCTTGCGCCCGCAGTTCGGGCAGCGGATGACGGTGGTCGCCTCGAGGGTGGTCATACGGGAACCCCGGCGTCCGCGTCGGCCTGTGCCGGCGCCTCGACCGCGTCGACGACGATGTCGCCGTCCCGCACGTCGATGCGCACGGTCGAGCCCTCCAGCACCGTGCCGGAGAGCAGCGCCCTGCCCAAGCGCGTCTCGATGTCGTGCGAGATGTACCTGCGCAGCGGCCGCGCGCCGTACAGCGGGTCGTAGCCGCGTTCCGCGATCAGCCGGCGCGCCTCCGGTGTCACGTCGAGCCCGATCTGACGTTCCGCTAGCCGGCGCGCCAAGTCGGCCATGAGGAGTTCGACGATCGATTCGATCTGTTCCAGGCCGAGGGGGGCGAAGATGATGATGTCGTCCACCCGGTTGAGGAACTCCGGCCGGAAACGACCGCGCAACTCCGTCAGCACCAGATCTTTGACGTCCTGCGGAATGTCTCCGCCGCTGTCTCGGGAACCGGTCAGCAGGTGTTCGGCCCCGAGGTTGGACGTCATGATCACGATGGTGTTGCGGAAGTCGACGGTGCGACCCTGGCTGTCGGTGATCCGTCCGTCGTCGAGCACCTGCAGCAACGTGTTGAACACGTCCGGGTGCGCCTTCTCGATCTCATCGAAGAGCACGACGCAGTACGGTCGGCGGCGCACGGCCTCGGTGAGCTGGCCGCCCTCGTCGTACCCGATGTATCCCGGAGGGGCTCCCACCAGTCTGCTGACCGTGTGGCGCTCCTGGTACTCGCTCATATCGAGCCGGATCATCGCGGACTCGCTGTCGAAGAGGGCGCCGGCCAGGGCTTTCGCGAGCTCCGTCTTCCCGACTCCTGTCGGCCCGAGGAAGATGAAGGAGCCGATCGGCCGGCGCGGGTCGCGGATGCCCGAGCGGGCGCGGATGATCGCCTCGGTGACCAGTCGCACCGCTTCCTCCTGGCCGACGACGCGCTCGTGCAGGACCTCGTCGAGCTTGAGCACCTTCGCGCGCTCCCCCTCCTGCAGCCGGGCGACGGGGATACCGGTCCAGGCAGCGACGATCTCGGCGATCTCCTCCTCGGTCACGACCTCGCGAAGGAGCCGCTGAGTGCCCTGTTTCGATTGGAGCCTCTGCTCCTCGGCGGAGAGCTGGCGCTCGAGTTCGGCGAGCCTGCCGTAGCGGAGCTCGGCCGCACGGTTGAGGTCGTAGCTGCGCTCGGCGTCCTCGGCCTCACGACGCACCCTCTCGAGCGCGCCTCTGAGCTCTTGCACCTTGCGGATCGCCTGACGCTCCGCCTCCCATTGGGCACGCTTCGCGTTCGCTTCCGCTTGCAGATCGGCGAGTTCGCGCCGCAACTCCTCGAGGCGGAGCCGGCTCGGCTTGTCCTTCTCCTTCTCCAGCGCGGCCTCCTCGATCTCCAGCCGGGTCACGCGCCGGGTGAGCTCGTCCAGGTCGGCCGGCATCGAATCGATCTCCGTGCGCAACCGCGCACAGGCCTCATCGACCAGGTCGATGGCCTTGTCCGGCAGGAACCGGTCGGTGATGTACCGGTGCGAGAGCGTCGCTGCCGCCACGAGCGCATTGTCCTGGATCCGCACCCCGTGGAAGACCTCGAGGCGTTCGCGCAGCCCGCGGAGGATCGAGATGGCGTCTTCGACGCTCGGCTCATCCACCAGAACCGTCTGGAAACGCCGTTCGAGTGCGGCATCCTTCTCGATGTGCTGCCGATATTCGTCCAGGGTGGTCGCGCCGATGAGATGGAGCTCACCACGCGCGAGCATGGGCTTCAGCATGTTCCCCGCATCCATCGCGCCCTCGGTGGCTCCGGCGCCGACGAGGGTGTGGAGCTCGTCGATGAAGAGGAGGATGCGCCCCTCAGCGGCCACGACTTCGGCCAGCACCGCTTTCATCCGCTCCTCGAACTCACCGCGATACTTGGCGCCGGCCACGAGGGCCGCAAGGTCGAGCTGGAAGATCGTCTTGTCGCGGAGCCCTTCCGGGACGTCGGTGCGCACGATCCGCTGCGCCAGCCCCTCGACGATGGCCGTCTTGCCGACGCCCGGCTCTCCGATCAGCACCGGGTTGTTCTTCGACTTGCGCGACAGGATCTGGATGACGCGGCGGATCTCGGTGTCGCGCCCGATCACCGGGTCGAGACGGCCGGACCGCGCGTCCGCCACCAGGTCGCGGCCGTACTTCTCCAGCGCCTCGTAGGTCTGCTCGGGAGTCGCGGAGTTCACGTGCTGATTGCCGCGGACGGCTGTCAGCGCCCGGAGGAAGCTCTCCCTGTTCACCCCGTTGCTCTGCAGAAGCCGAGCGGCTCCGCCGGCAGGATCGTCGGCGAGCGCGAGGAGCAGGTGCTCGACCGAGACATAGGAGTCCTTCAGTCGCGTCGCCTCCCGCTCGGCACGGTCGAGCGTGGCCGCCAGGGCTTTGGAGAGGAACACCTGGCCGGGCGTGGCCCCGGGGCCGGTGGTGCGCGGTTTCCGTTCGATCGCCTGCTGCACCTCGGTGAGAAGGACTGCGAGGTCGACCCCTGCCGCTTCGAGCAGCCGCGGGATCAGGCCGCCTTCCTGCGTGAGCAGGGCGAGCAGGAGATGCTCGCTCTCGGTCTCCGTCTGCCCGTTCCGGCTCGCGATGCTCTGGGCCTCTTGCAGGGCCTCCTGGGACTTCTTGGTCAGCTTGTTCATCTCCATGGCGGAGTCTCCCTTCCGGAGCGGACGACCGATCGCCGGCCCTCGAGCACGTCGATTCGGGCGAGCAGGTCGATGACGAGTGCGACGCCCGCGTAGTTGAGCGCCAGGTCAGCGTGCAGCCGCACGATCCGCCGGACCTGTTCCGGCGCGTCCGTGGTGAACCACAGCCGGCCTGACGCGTCCGCCCGTGCGGGAACGAGCCCGAGTTCGACGAATCGCCGAACCAGCTCGGGATGCACCCTGGACGCGGCGGCGACCATCCCGAGGTCGAGGCGGGGCGGAAGCACGGGGAGCAGAGGAGAGCTCATGATGACGACCTCGGATCGTAGGAGGATTCGCGCTTCAACTGCTCGAAAAGTTCGCGTTCGCGGTCGGTGGGGTGCGGGGGGACCATGATCTTCACCTTGGCGAACAGGTCGCCGGGCTTGCCGCCGGGCTGAGGCATCCCCTGGCCCTTCAATCGCAGCCGGCGGCCACTCGACGAGCCGGGGGGAACGCGCACCGTGATCGGGCCGCCGGGCGCCCGGGTCGAGACGCTCGCGCCCAGAGCGGCCTCCCAGGGGGAGACCAGCAGGTCCATCTCGATGTTCTTCCCGTCGAGGCGGAGCCGCCGGTCGGGCCTGACCCTGAGGGTGATGACCAGGTCTCCCGTCCCGCCGTCCTGTCGCCCGGGTCCGCCGCCGCCGGAGACACGGATGCGCTGCCCATCCAGGGCGCCGGGCGGAATCCGGATCTCGAACGTCTGACGCTCACCGTCCGGGCCGGCGAGGACGACCGTCCGGGGACCGCCGCGGAACGCCTCGTCGACCGTCAGTTCGAGCTCGGCCTCGGAGTCCATCCCGCGACTGGAGCCGAAGACGTCGCCGAAGAGGTCGTCCCAGTTGACCGAGGCGCTCCCCGGGCCGGCTCCCGCCCGGGCGCTGGACCAGCTGAATCCCGACGCACCCGGCCGGGCTCTCGCGCGCGCTCCGCCGCCTGCGGCCCCGGCACCCTGGGCGGCGTACTCCTGCTCGGCGCCCGCATAGCGACGGAAATCCGGTCCGAACCGGTCGTACTGGGCGCGCGACTCGGGATCGCTCAGCACGTGGTACGCCTCGCTGAGCTGCTTGAACCGGTCCTCTGCGCCCGCCTCCTTGTTGACGTCGGGGTGATACTTGCGTGCCAGCTTGCGGTAGGCGCGTTGGATCTCCTTGGCGTCGGCCGTGCGCGGGACGCCGAGCAGCTGATAGTAGTCCTGTGCCACGGCGTCACTCCCGGGTTGCGGAGACGACGACGCCGGCCGGTCGCAGCAGTCGGTCGGGCGTGCCGAAGCCGAGCCGGGTGACCGCCACGACGGTCCGCGGTTCAAGGTCATCCCTGTCGATGACCGACACGACCTCGTGGAGGCGCGGATCGAACGGCACGCCGACCTCGTCGATGCGCGGGTAGCCGAGGCGCTCGAGGGCGGCGACCGCCTGCTCACGGATCGACTCGATGCCTTCGCCGATGGGGTCGTTGACGCGCTTCGCGTAGGCGACCGCATCCGCGAGCCCGTCCACGACGGGGAGGAAGACGGACGCTGCGCGAGCGCGTTCCGCGTCGCGGGCCAGGGCCAGTTCGCGGGCGGCCCGCTTGCGCACGTTGTCCAGATCCGCGGCGGCACGGCGCCAGCGATCCTCGAGTTCCGCGAGGCGGACGCCCCGCTCGTCCTCCGGGGGCGGCTGCTCCGTCGTCTCGGCCCCGTCGACCGACGCGAGCGGCCCATCACCGCCCGGGTCGCGTGCATCCCCGCTCTCCATCTCCGGGCCCCTCAATTCCGATCGAACTCGGCGTCGACCACATCGTCGGAGTCGTCGGCATCGTCGGAGGCTCCTGCGCCGCCCGAGGGCGAGGACTCCTGAGGCGCACGCGCGACGGACAGCGCGGCGTCCATCTGCCGCAGCTCGCTGGTCAGTTCCCGCGCCTCGGCTGCGGAGACCTCCCGTTCGACGGCCTCCCGTGCCTGTCCGACCAGCATCTCGGCGCGCGACCGCTCGTGGGCCGGCGCCGCGTCGCCGTGCTCCGCGAGCGCCCGCTCGAGGCGGTAGGCAGCGGCGTCGAGCTCGTTGCGTGCGTCGATGTCTTCGCGCAATCGCTGATCTTCGACGCGGTGCTGCTCGGCCTCGCGTACCATCCGGTCGATCTCGGCCTGATCGAGGGTCGTGGTGCCGCTGATGGTGATGCCCTGCTCCGCCCCGGTGTCCTTGTCGCGTGCGGTGACGTTGAGGATTCCGTTGGCGTCGATGTCGAATGTGACCTCGATCTGGGGCTCGCCCCGCGGGGCCGGCCGGATGCCGGTCAACGTGAACCGGCCCAGCACCCGGTTGTCCGCAGCGCGTTCGCGCTCCCCTTGGAGCACGACGATCTCGACCGAGTCCTGGTCGTCCTGCGCGGTGGAGAAGACTTCGCTCCGACGCGCGGGGATCGTGGTGTTGCGCTCGATGATCGGCGTCATCACCCCGCCCCGCGTCTCGACGCCCAGCGAGAGCGGGGTCACATCGAGCAGGAGGACGTCGCTGACTTCGCCCTTCAGCACCCCCGCCTGGATGGCCGCGCCGATGGCGACGACTTCGTCCGGGTTGACGGTCATGTTCGGGTCCTTGCCGCCCGTGAGCCGCTTGACGAGGTTCTGCACGGCCGGGATCCTCGTCGAACCACCGACGAGGATGACCTCGTCGATGTCGTTCTCGGTGACCTTGGCGTCCTCCATCGCCTGGCGCACCGGGCCGAGGCAGCGCTCGACCAGGTCGGCGGTGATGTTCTCGAAGGTGGCGCGCTTGAGCGTCGTCGTCAGGTGCTTCGGACCGGCGGCGTCCGCCGTGATGAACGGCAGGCTCACCTGCGTCTGGCTCACGGTGCTGAGTTCGACCTTCGCCTTCTCCGCCGCCTCGAACAGACGCTGGAGGGCCTGGGCATCGTTGCGGAGATCGATGCCGTTCTCCTTCTGGAACTCATCGGCGAGGTAGTCGACCACGCGGCGGTCGAAGTCGTCGCCGCCGAGGTGCGTGTCGCCCGCTGTCGAGCGGACCTCGACGACGCCGTCGCCGACGTCGAGCAGGCTCACGTCGAAGGTGCCGCCGCCGAGGTCGAACACCAGGACCGTCTCGTGCTCCTTCTTGTCCAGCCCGTACGCGAGGGCCGCCGCGGTCGGCTCGTTGATGATCCTCAGCACCTCGAGGCCGGCGATGCGCCCGGCGTCCTTCGTCGCCGTGCGCTGCGCGTCGTTGAAGTACGCCGGAACGGTGATGACGGCTTCGGTGACTTTCTCGCCGAGGAACTTGCCGGCGTCGTCGGCCAGTTTCCGCAGGACGAGAGCGCTGATCTCCTCGGGCGCGTACAGCTTTCCTCGGACGTCGAAGCGGGCTTCGCCGTTGGGGCCGGCCACGACGTCGAAACCGACCGCCTTCGCCTCCGCTTCGATCTCGTCGAAGGATCGCCCGATGAAGCGCTTGGCCGAGGAGATCGTCCCCTTCGGGTTCAGTATCGCCTGACGTCGGGCGAGCTGGCCGACGAGTCGCTCGCCGGTGTCGGTGAAAGCGACGACGGACGGAGTCGTGCGAGCACCCTCGGTGTTCGGGATGACTTTCGCCTCTCCTCCCTCCCACACCGCTATCACCGAGTTCGTGGTTCCGAGATCGATGCCGACTGCCTTAGCCATGAAACGCTCCTTCTGTCTGATCAATCGCCCGACGGCGGTTCGCTGTTGCGGGTGTGTTCGTCTTCCGGCCGCGACGAGATCTCCACCTGCCGCGGACTGCTCGACTCGTCTACAGGGACGAGCAACGTCAGCACACCGTTTCCGAGATGGGCGGTCAGTCCCGCGTCGTCGAGGCTGTCGCCGAGGAAGAGCCGGCGGATGAACTCTCCGCGAGGACGCTCGTCGATGAGGACGAGGTCGTCCGGCGCGAATTTCGGCCGGCGTTGGACGGTGATCGTGACGACATTGCGCTCGACGCGCACGTCGATGTCGCGGATGTCCACTCCCGGCACGTCCGCTATCACGATGTACTCGCCTCCGCGCCGATAGGCCTCCAGCGGCACTGCGTAGGTGCGCCGGTTGACGCCGAGCGCCTGCTCCACGGCGCGATCGACATCGCGAGACGTGTCGAACCCCATCAGACTCACGAACTCCTCCTTCACGGACGGATCGCTGCGTGCTCTCGATACGGAGTCTTCGCCTGCGCAGCAGTCGCCTCATCGACCGAGCGGGGCGAAAAGCAGACCCCGGCGTTGCACTGTCAGAGCAAGCGGATAGGGGCTACCGTTCGCCGCGATGGACGCGTCGACTTCTCCGAACGGTGTCGCGCAGCCCGGCACCGCCCCGAAGGGACGCCCCGACCTGTACGACATCTTCAGGGTGGGTTCGGCCATGTTCGAGCGTCCGTCCACCCGGCGAACGCTCCGCCTCGCAGGGGAAGCGGCCGAGGCGATCGCCCGTTGCGCCGTTCTCGCCGTGTACGTCACCTCGCACGGGCAGCTCGTCCGGTATTCGGGCCGGGAGGATCACCGGCTCGATCTGCTCGTGGAAGCCAGAATGGGGATCGACGGTGACCTCGCGGAGGATGGAGCGTGGAGCTTCGCGCTCTTCTTCCGCGGGACCGGCAAAGTGAAGGGCGCCTTCGTGCTCCAGGCGGCCGGGAAACCGTCGGGAGCGGAGATGCGTCTGCTCCTCGCGCTCGCGGAGCCGACGGGCGCCGCGCTCGCCGCGGCCGAGCTCATCGGCCGCGAGCGCCGTCAGGCCAAGGAATTGCGGCGACTCGGAAAGGCGCACGACGCCTCCGACCGCGCAATGGCCGCCACGATCGTGCAGTTGAACGCTCAGCAGCAGATCCGTGATTCGATCGTCGCGGCGGCCGGCTCCGGCAACGGAGAGGCGCAGATCGTCGAAACGGTGAGCACCGTCACGCGGCGGGCGGTCGTGCTGCAAGACTCCTTCGGCAACGAGCTTGCGCTTGTCGCCTCCGCAGACGACACGGAGTCTTCCGCCATGACCGCGTCCGTCGTCAACCTCTCGACCGTTGGACGCACAAGTACCGGCTGGCGGTCCACGGTGATCCGCTCCCGGGGCGAGACGCTCGGCGTCCTCGGCATCTACGATCCGGAAGACAGCAGGAGCGACGACGATCGATTCGCGGTCGAGTACGCCAGCGCGACGATCGCGGTCGAGCTCGCCCACCGGCGTAACGTCGCAGAAGTCGAAATCCGGCTCGGTCGCGATCTGGCGGACGACCTCGTCTCGGGGGGCGACGTGGTCGACGGTCTCGCTCGTGCAGAGGCTCTCCATTTCGACCTCGGCGGCCTCCAGCGCGTGGTGCTCGTCGCCTGGGAGTCGCCCGCCCCGAACGGAGTCGATGTCAGCGCCGCGGTTCGCTACCAGCTCGCGGCGATGCATGTGCCTGCACTGATCTCGCGGCGACCCGAGGCGACGCTCGCCGTCGTCGCAGACGGCTCCGACCTCTCAAGACTCTATGACAGAGTCGCCGGCGCCCTGACCAGCGTGCGAGGCGCGATCGGCATCGGAGGTCGGTGCACGGCCGAGGAGCTCCCCCGTTCGTTCGCCGAGGCGGGCCGGGCACTCCGCATCCGGTCCGAGTCACGGCAGCCGCTGGGGGTCTCGAATCATGACGACCTCGGCCTCCTCCGCATCCTCGACACCTCGGATGACGGGGTCCGGCTCGAACGCTACGTCAGCGAGTGGCTGGGCGCACTCATCGACCACGACAGGGAGCACCGCTCCGACCTCGTCCACACTCTCGCCGTGTATCTCGACGCCGGCGGAAACTACGACCGCACCGCGGCTGCCCTCGTCATCCACCGGAGCACGCTGCGCTACCGCCTCGGCAGGATCCGCGACCTGAGCGGGCTCGACATCGGCGACCCCGAGTCCCGGCTGAATCTGCACATCGCCGTCCGGGCGCGGGTGGCGCTGACGGACTATCTCCGCTGAAGACGGTCCGACCCTGCCCCGAATCGGAAGACGCACGGATCCTCCGCCTGCCAGATCAGGAAACGCTCACCGGCCTCGATGCGCACGACGGACCCGTCGACGTCCTCGAAGAACCCGAGCGCTATCGCCGTCCCCTCCACCGGCGAGATGCCCTCCCCCTCTTCGGGCGCGCGGAAGGACCGCAGCGTCGTACGCCGATCGAAGAGGATCGCCTCGTCGTCGAGTGCACCCGTTTCGATGCACGTGACGCGGCTCACAGCATCCGCCACATCGTCCGGGTACCCCCGCGTCAGCCCTTCGTAACCGCCGTAGGGGACCAGAAGGACGAAATGCCGCGCCGCGCCGCGCAGCGCTTCGAGCACGTCGCGGACCCCCGGCGCAGTCGGATCGAGCACCTCGCTGTGCAGCGACCGCAGCTCGGCGATGACGGTGCGGTCCTCCGCTTCGGTGAACCCGTCGGCGATCATCCGACCGAGGGCTTCGGTCTCGGCGGAGGTCTGTTCGGTTACCTCTCCGGCGAACGAACGGCGGGGAATCCGGAAGCTCATTCCGAGGATCGGCAGCGAATCGGGTGCGCTCGCCGGAACCTCGCTATCGGCGGGAAGCTGCTCCGAGACCCGCTCCCGCGCGTTGAGTGCATCGCGGAGGGCGGAGGCGAGCGACTCGGTCCGCGACGCCGGCACCGGTTCTCGGAGCGAGCGATCGTTCTGAGCTGAATCCCAGCTGCTGATCGCCGCCTCGAGTCCTTCTGCGGGCAGGCCCTCTCGCGCCGCCTCGGTCCCGGATGAGCCGGCGAGTGCCGTCAGTTGTGCGCGGTCGATGAGGTCGAGCAGCTCGTCCGACCCGACGCTGCCGGACGCCGAGCTGTTCGTCTCCCATAAGTCCCATCGGCTGAACGGCGTTCCCGCCTGCACGACGTCGCGTGCCGCGAGGATGTCGCGCCAGGATCCATCCGAGACCAGGATCGCCTCCAGGCCCGGGTCGGCCGGATAGCGCTGATCGTTCGTGCCGGCGAGATACTGGAGCCATCCGGACAGGACCAGAAGACCCGCCCGGACTTCGCAGCGAGCGGGCCCTTCCGGGTCCGATTCGAAGAGCCGATGGAGTTCTTCCGCCGCACTCTTCGCGATCTCCGGCCTCCCGGCGTCGAGGGCCAGCTTGACCAGCTCGACCATCGCCCAGATGCCGCGCGATCGCAGACCCTCGCTCGCTGACGGGTCAGAGTATGTGGTGAGGTTCTGGACGCACGCGACGATGCGGGGCAGCAGCGCGTCGAACTCGGGTCCGCCGTTCCGGAGGATGTCGGACCACTGCCGCGTGAAACTCCGGAGGCATTCGTCGACGTACTCCGCGGACCCCGTGCCCGGTGCTTCCAGAGCCCGAGTCGTCGCTGCGTCGAGGAAGACCTGTGCGACCTGCGGCGACAGGAGGAGGTCCTGCTCGACCTCGACCAAGCTCTGGAGAAGTCCGCCTCGCTGGGCCGGCGATGCCCGTCGAGACGCGACCGAATGCTCGTGCTCGATGATCCACACTCCTCGCACGACATGCCCGAGCAGTTCCAGCCCCCGCTCGGCCGTCGCCAGAGCACCCGACCGCAGGTTGGTTCCGATGGCGTCTTTCAGAGCGGCGATCTCGTGCTCGGTCTCTTCGTACGGGGTGACCGCTCCCGGTGCCTCCAACTCGATGCTCGACTGGAGGAGTCGGACGATCCGTCCGGTCGTGGCCGCTTCGAGGCGGGCCGACGTGACGACGCGGAACGCGGTGTCGCCGAGCCGGGTACGGTCCCCCGGGCGGATGTCGAGCAGGATTCGCGCCGCGACGTAGTCGTCTGCGGGGCCGCGATCCGCCGATCCGCGGCCGATCGCCGGCAGACCGAGCGACGCGATCGCCTGGCGGACGCCCTTCGGCTTGATGGCTCGGACGATGCGCCCCGCCTTGGGAACCGGCACCTTCAACGTCGACTCACCACTCCTGGAGGTGCGTGGAGCCGATTCCGACGCCAGCAGCTCGTCCAGGCCCTTCCTCGTGTCGGCATACCGACGGGCCATCTCGTCGAACCGGACGGTGAGCGTCTCGACCAGAGAGGACCGCACGACCTCATCGAGCCGAGAGGGGTGTCCGAAGAGGCGGGTCAGCCGGGACGTCGACACCAGCAGCAGCACGGCGGTGGCCACGAACCACGCGAACGCGATGACGACCCCCGTTGCGCTCGGCAGCCAGATGCTCTCCAGAGCCATGACAGCGTTCGCGACCAGCCCGACGGTCACGAACCAGCCCGCGCCGATGTACGCGAGAACACGCTTCCGGGACGTCCCGATCGCGAGGGGAGCTTCCGCGAACAACTGTGCCGCGATGGTCAACCCGGCGAAACCGACCGACAAGAAGGTCGTCTGGACTTGCCAGAGCGCTGCATCGGAACCGGGGACCGGGGTGAGGTCCCGGCGTAGCCAGGCCGGATCGCCGGCGTGATGCACGACGACGAGGACGATCGCGCTGACGAGCATGGCACAAGCCACGATGGTGGCCTCGCGCCACCACGCACCACGCGATCCCTGTGAAGCACGATTCTTTTCGCGCATGACGCGACACTACTCACACGCGCTCCGCCACGACCCCTTGGTGCCCGCCGGATCGCGAAGAAGGGTCGGCTCAGTTGCCCTGACTCGTTCCGCCGTTTCGCTTGCGGGTGAACTTCTCCGCCAGCCTCCTGGCCATGCCCTTGGTCTCTGCTTCGACGCGCTGCGCCAGCTGTTGAAGTCTGCGCAACGGACGGAGCTGGGCTGCATGCCGGTGGCTGGACTCTTCGCTGGTCTCCTCCAGCGGCGCCACGAACTCGTCATCGGCGACCGTGACCACGAACGCGGAGTCGTCCGGGTTCAGAGCGATGCTCACCGGTATCGCCGCCCCCGTCTCCGGGTCTACCGAGATAGCGTTGATCAACAGGTCGGTGTGCTCGCCGTCATCGACCTCGACGACCTCGACGTCGGTCAGCGGCCCGCTCTCGAGTGCGAGGACGAAGTCGTCCTGGGCGGGCGTTCGGTCTTCATCGTCTCTGTCGGTGTCCACGATGGCTCCTTCGATAGTCGGCGGTCGGTATCGGTGAGCACGCTACGCGCCGAGCAGGCCTCGAACACGTCCCGGGCAGCCCAAGAGTGTTCCCGGCACTTCACCTACGAGGGCAGGTGTGTGAGCGCTCAGTCGCCTTCGTGCTTGACGGCGAGGAGGTCGACGGTGCTCAATTCGGGGTCCTTCGCGAGCAGGCGGGGACCCTCCTGACCGAGAGCCGCGGGAACGGCGCCGTTCAGATGCGCTTGCCGCGCGTCCTCATCGGCGAAGGTATCGAAGATGCCGAAATGCGTTTCATCGAGTCGGAAGGCGTACCAGGTGCGCGTTCCTGGCTCGAGGTCGACCAGGGCTTTGCCGCCGATCAGGAACTCGTTCAGCTCCTCCGCCTTGTCGGGCTTTGCTTCAAGCCTTGCCAGTACACCGAGCTTCAGTTCCATGGGATTCTCCTTAGCAGGTCGGTGACGCCCCGCCATCCCGATCGCTGAGGTGTCGGACCGGACGGTACCCCCGGACGCTTGGGTCCGCCATTCGAGGGGCTCGTCGGGAGGTCCTTGGTCGGGCGATCACATGTGTTCGTCAACTGCCGAGGCGACGGTGGAGCTCGGCGTTCTCGGCGAGCAGCTCGCGTACGCGGCCGATGCCGGCGAGGTTGATTCCGTCACCTTGAAGGACGGCCACCTCGCGGATGGCTGCGATGTCGTCGTCGCTGTATCGACGGGTGCCGCCCTCCGTACGCGCAGGTGCGACCAGACCCTTCTCCTCGTAGAGCCGCAGCGTCGCGGCGGGGAGATCGGTGAGTTGCGCCGCGACAGCGATGCTGTACAGGGGCACCTCCCCCGACCGGTCCGTCATTCTCAAAGTTTGCTGTTAAACGGAGATATTGTCAAGATGTGGGTGTATCAAATCTATGTCAATAGCTGTAGGTAATCTCATCCGGGTGGCGGAAAGGGAGGCTCCGAGATGCAAACGGCGGCCGAGACGACGACGGCAGGGTTCGCAGACCTGATCTGCTCCGACTCGGAATGGCTGGAGGCCGAATTCGTCGCTCTCGTCGCGCGTGCACGCTTGGAGCCTCCCGTGCGCACCGGCAATACCGGTCCGCGAGCCGAGTCGCTGGGTCACGGACCGCAGACACCGGTTCGCGTGCACACCAGCGCCGGTGACAAGCGGGTACGGGCGGTGGCCCGCTACCCGCCGGCACCGTGATCCTTACCGCAGCGAACTGCGACGCGCGTCAGCGCTCGCATCCACCACGATGAAAGGAGTTCATACCCATGGCCATGTCGTTCGATCCTTTCAGCCAGCTCGACAGGATCGCCCAGAGCGTCTTCGACACCAGCCGCCAACCGCGCATGATGCCGGTGGACCTCTCGCGGGAGGGTGACAAGTACCTGCTCAACGCGGACCTCCCGGGCATCGACCCCGGGTCCATCGACATCGACCTCGACGGCCACCTGCTCAGCATCCGTGCGCAACGGTCCGCAGGCGATCACTCCAACAGCCGCTGGCTGCTCCAGGAGCGCCCCTTCGGCAGCTACCTGCGGCAATTCACCATCGGCGACGACGTCGACACCGAGGGCATCAGCGCCAGCTACGACAACGGGGTCCTCAGCGTCCTGATCCCCATCGCCGAGCGAGCCAAGCCGCGCAAGGTCAGCGTCGGATCGGCCCGAGAGCACCACAAGGCCGTCGCCGCCTGAGCCGCGGCCTGCGAGCGGGCTCGACGCCGGTGAAGGCCGGACCGCATGATGCGGGCGGCGCGCCTCGCTCGCCCAGACCCACGGGCGGTCGCCTCTCAATGGGGCGACCGCCCTTCGCGTGCAGTGTGGGCAGGTGGCGCACGGTACGCTCCGGCCGGAGTTGATGAAGACCTGCTCAGGGACCTGGGAAGCGCGCCCTCGTGGTGGGAGCGTCTGTGGCATGAACGCAGACAAACAGGCGTCGCGGCACATCTCCGGGATCCGCATCGCCACCATGATCGCCGCCGGCGTTCTCGCAGCGGCTGTGACGGGACTGTTCGGCCAGTGGGCGTACGCCGCAGCAGTGGGCTGGGCCGTCGCGTGCGCGGTCTACCTCACCTGGGTCTGGGTCACCATCTCCCGGATGGGCGGCTCCGAGACCGGGCGGCACGCAGCGGCGGAGGACCCGGCCAAGACGACCACCGACACCCTGCTGCTCATCGCCTCGATCGCCAGCCTCGCCGCGCTGGTGCTGCTGCTCGGTCAGACCAAGAACGCCTCCGCGCCGGGGAAGGACCTGATCGCCGCCCTCGGCGTGGCCTCCGTCGCCCTGTCGTGGTTCTTCGTGCACACGCTCTACACGCTGCGGTACGCGGTCCTCTACTACAACGAGTCCGCCGGCAGCAGGAGGCACGGGATCGACTTCAACGAGGACACCCCGCCCCGCTACCTCGACTTCGCCTACCTGGCGTTCACCGTCGGGATGACCTTCCAGGTCTCCGACACCGACATCTCCGACCAGCGGATCCGCGCCGCGATCCTGCGGCACATGCTGCTGTCCTATTTGTTCGGCGCCGTCATCATCGCGGCGACGGTCAACCTCGTCGCCAGCCTCGCCTCCTGAGGCAGCGAGGCCCTGCCGGCTCGCTGCGCTCCCTAGTGAGCAAACGACGAGTTTGGCCAAAAACCGTTGACCGGGTAGTGTGGGCGGCAGCTTTGGTCCCCAGTGTTTTACTGGGATTCCGGGCCGCGCGAGTGTAGTTCAATGGTAGAACTTCAGCTTCCCAAGCTGATAGCGCGGGTTCGATTCCCGTCACTCGCTCCACTTGTCAGCTCTCGAGCTACTTGGGCTTTTTGTGAGCGCCACCCAGAAGTGGCACTCGCGTAGTCCAAACTGGCACAACTCAAAATTTCGCCCCGGTCAATTGGCACAGACGCCGATACTTGACACTTCCCAAAGCGGTTAATTTTATAGACGCTAGGTGTATCGATCGCAGATCGGGGGGAGCAATGGATCTAAGACAGCAAGTATTTGTGGATCGGATTGCGGACCAGCTTCCTGAGCTTCCGGCACCGACTCGGCAGTGGGAAATTGCGCGCCTTGACAACGCACGAGCACTGCTGCGGTGGGCCTACACGCAGCGTCGTCCGGCTAACGCGCCGTGTCCCTTCTTTTTCGGCAGGCCCATCATCAACCGATACATCGAGATAGAGCACCGCCCATTCGAATCAGCGGTTAGCGACATAACCCTCCGCTACTTATTGGAATACAACCGTGCCTTGATATTCCCGTCGAACAAAGGGGAGTTCCGTCGCGAATGGGACCCATTTGTGCCGGCATCACCCTACGGGCCAGGGCACGTCTCTTTGTTGATGGAATGGTCCACTCACCAAGAGACGGAGGCGGCCTGCAGGGACGCAATGATGCTGATTTCGCTGGGATTGGGCGCTGGTCTAACAGCTTCCGAAATCATGCAAACTCGGGTCACCGACGTAGTGGAACCCTTCGGATCGGAGGGTCCGCTTGAGATCCACGTGCGTGGGTCCCACCCTCGAGTCGTGGCGATTAGTGGTTCCCATTGGTCGAGTGCTATTCGTTTTCGAATCGCGCAGTTATCGTCCGCAGACCGCTTGTTCGCCCACCAGCGCCCGCTGGGTCCAGGCCTCGTGTACAACTTCATTGATCGCAGCAAGGCTTGCGGACTTAAGCCGAGCACCCGAAGAACTCGTTGCACCTGGATAATCGACAGGTTGAGCGAGCGCGAAGATCCCCGCAATGTTCTTAGGTCAGCTGGCCTCGCGTCTTTTGCGAGCCTGCAGCGGCTAATCGCATTTTGGCCCGAGGATCGAGGCCCTGTGGTTCCTTCCTGACCGGGTTCACTGGTGCTCGTCGTATTCAAGCTCCAGGAACCTCCGTCTCGAATCGGTTGCTTGAAGGACGATTCGCTCACTAGTTTGAGCCCATGAACCGCGAGCGCACCGAGGGAGGCCCGCCGCCCACGGATCCCCCAGAGTCGGAGCATGTCGAGAGTGCACCATTCAACGGCTTCTTGAAACTCCAGCCTGAGCCTGGTCAATGGCACGGGGCCGACTCTCTCCATCCAGCGGGCTCTGGAACCTCGGCGTACCGGGTCGTGCGGAGGTCGAATCGACTCGGCATAGCCGACGTCGTATTCCGTCGATCGGGCTACTTTGTCCGGATTAAGGCATGGTCAAGCCGAACCGGCGGCGTAAGCCAATTCGGCGCCTGGCGCTCGGGCGAAGCTGGCTTGTGCTTGGTTCCAGAATGGGGGTCTGTCATCCTAGAGGGAATCGCTTTCGACCCCGATACGACTGATTCCGACGTCGTCACCGACACAAGGGTCTCCCAGGGCGCAGATCAGCAAAGGGAGACCTACATTGGCACCTGCATCGAAGTAACTGTTCTCTTACCCGGATTGCACCTCGAAGACCATCGGCGAATGGAGTTGAAAGCTCAAGATTTCCTCGCAGATGGTCGTAATCGTGCTTCGATCATCACGACGATGCTGGAGATTGAGCTCGGACCTGGTTTTCTTGGTGCTCAGGTATCTGAGGAGCTCGGCGAAACGTTTGACGACGGCCATTGGAATCGCTGGCTAGTTCCTGCCGTCTATTTTGCAAAGCCGATGACGTTGAACTTCGTAGAGGAACGTCGAGTACTGAGCACATTGAGCGCCGCGGTAGACCACGCGACTAGCAATCCGGATCATGGTCAACTTGCGTTTGCATCGACGTGTTACCGCTTTCTGAGGCAAGAATCCTCGCCCGCGATCAAGTTCCTCGTTGCTTGGACTGGGATTGAGGCGTTGCTAGATGCCAATGCCTCAGCCCGGTCCCTCTCAACGTTGCTTTCCGAGATACTTCATCAATCGCCCGATACTTTGGCGCCATCGCTGGATCGGCTTGAGGACTTGAGATCCAAAGTAAGCCGTGGCGAGCCCTTGGGATTCGACGGGCGATTGGACGTCGATCGAGTTCGCATCGTATTGGAGGCTCTTATCCAGCACAAAGTTCGAGGCGGAATTCTGCCTCCTGCCGAATTTGACCTCGGGGCGGCCCTTTGGCTTCCATGGCAGCCTCCTCGCGCCGACCCGTCGGGGTTGGATCGGTAGCGTGTGGTCCCGCCCGGACGCCCTCGTCGACCTAGGTCCTTGCGGCATTCGACGCGAGATCGCGGCAACCAAGGTCTTCAGCGGCTGCGCCAAGGGAGCGCAGCCACGCGCCGTTGCTGCCCCCACTCGCACGGAAACCGCAAGAATTGCGGTTCCCGAGCACAGCTTCCCATTTCAGCTGAACAGAACTAATATCGCGCGCCTGTCTCGACTCAGTCGCTCTCGACTCGGTCGTGGATAGAGATCGCCCCGAAGAACGAGGCTCCCGTGCACCGGTAGATCAACCGCTGGAAGCGGTCATCGTGCGAGTGGGCGTAGTTGCCGCCGGCCATCGTCCGCTCCCGGGTGAAGCGCCAGACTCCCTGCTCGGCGTCGTATTCTGCGGGCGTGAAATCGAGGAAGGTGTCGGCTCCACGGAATCGGACCATCAGTCCGACCGGCGGAGCCTCGTCCAGGTACGCGGAGTTGCAGAGCTGCGCAGGGATAGGGGTGAGCAGGTCGTGGTTGGCACTGACACTGAACCCGACGAGGGTGAGTTGAGAATGCGTACTGCTGACGCCGCCGAGCGTGAAGTCGCCGCGCGCGCTTCGAATTACGCTGAGGGGGATGCCGAGCTGGTTTTCCATGTTGTTCCTATCGTCGAGTGGGCCCGTCAAGGCCGGTTCCCTTTGGCCGCCGTCACTGCGACCCTTACAAGGACAGCTATGCGCGGGCCACACAGTCCGGCTGGGACTGTTGGACGGAACGACTCGGATGCCTTAGCAGGTGGAAAGTGAGGACCTTTGGTCTAGGGTGACGAGGGGACGTCAGCCCCCGCCAGCGCGATGCGGCGTTCCGCGCCCTACGGGCACGCCTGCGCACCTCTGGCGCGGGTCGCCAGGCTATTGCCCTCTGGATCAAGGGGGTGGCGCGTCTACTCCGGCCATCCCTCACGCAGCCTCGCCAGCTGCACGTCGTCCCGCTTGAACCCGTCCCCGTACTTCGAGCTCATCAGCGCAAGAAGTTCCGATCTTTCCTTCGGCGTTAGCACAGGGAGGTGGGCGGGCCTCACGCTTGCCGTCGGATCCCCCGAATCGACCTCATCGTTGAGATCGGCCGACCGTCCTGGCGGGTTATTACTCGTTTCGTCGAATCGTCGAGCAGATCGAAGCGCATCGACGTACGCCTTTCCATCGCTTGCCCGGTCTCTCCAGGTGCCTGCGACGCTCGAGATCGCCTGGACGTCTCGTTCTGCTTCGGAGGTCGCGCCGTATGCGCGTCTGATCGCGTCCCGGATCAGAGCCGAGATCGAGAGTCCCGTGCGTGCAGATTCGGCTTTAAGTAGCGCCCGATCATCCACTGTCAGAGAGATGTGGGTGCGAAACACCGACAAGGTCATCCCCCTTTCAAGGAAGCCCGAGCTTGTACGCGAATTCGCCGCGGCGCTCGCCAATCGCCCTTCGCGGCCAGCGACGTTTAGTAAGGAGAAGGGCCTTGGCCTTCAGCATCGCCGTCGCCTGCTGAACTGGCTCGCTCGCGGAGTGCACGCACGAGCGGAGTCTGGTCGAGCCAGTCGTGGGGGTCTCCGCCACCGTCAATCACCTCAACGATGCTGTCGACTCTGTTGTGAAGGTGGACGATGACATTGGCGGCGTAACGCTTGGGCATCTCCTCAACTAGGAACGGCCGTCGCAGGATGTCGATCCACAATTCGCCTTGCAAGACGATATGCGGGTCGAACGTACCCGGCGGCCGAGCATCCACATCGGTGACAGGAGCTTTGCTGGTCCCCTCAAAACCGTGGATCCGGAGGTAACGGAGCGTTCGCATGTACGCCGCCACGACTTCATCGAATGACACGCCCCGCTCAAGCGCAGCCATGATGACGGGACCGGGGTCGCTATCGAAGGCGTGAGCCAGCTCGATGATCTGCGTGTAGCTATCCACCGTCGGCCCGCCTCCTTCGTCCACGCCGATCACTCTTGACCACAGGCTAGCAAGTGGTTAGAACTATAGCCATACGTTGTTCGATAGGACGCCGATATGGTTGACCGATTCCGCACTCACGACGAGGCGCTGCGCCTTCGACCCGTTGCGATCCAGTTCCTGATGCGCATTGAAGCGATCCTTCCGCCGGGCGAGTTCGAGATTCACTACGGCACAACATTCGTCGGCGAGACCGTTCCCGAAGAGGTCGGCTGCGCCGGCGTCACCGTCCGCGGCATCGCTCGCTCTCTCACCGCTCTCGAATTCAATCTCGATGACGATCCCCAGGAGTACGCGGAGGCGCTGATCCGATACCGCGAACGCCTAATCGAGGAGCGGCACGATGCTGAACGCCCTCCCGAATGACACAGGTAGATACGTCGTCACAACCCGCAGCGGTTCCAAGTACACCTTCGATCTCGCCGCCGGCACAGTGACCCGAGAGCTGGGCGATCGCTCCCGCCCCACCATCAACGACGGAACGCGTCCAATTCGTCAGGTGATCACCTGCGCTGTTGGATATCCCGGCTACTGGACGATGGAACCAGACGACGACGGCCTTGACTACTACTGGCAGCTCACGAGCCCGATCGTCACCATCCAACGGCTCGACGAAGATGGGGCATTGCATGACGATTGATGTGATGTGGCTGTCGATGTACCTCACTGATCGGCTGGGCTCACACAACGTGTCGTGGCTTGCTCTCGCATCCGACCCGTTAGACGCCTACGTGTGGGGCGAGGCCTTCGAACGCGGCCCCGACGACGCAAGCCCCGATCCCGACCAGGTCCGGAGGCTGATGACCGCCTACGAAGCCTGGAACATCGCTATCAAGAAGACCGACGAGTGGGGCGTCAGGCGTTGGTTTAACGACTGGAACGAACTGCTGGGCGCTGCGCCTCTAGACGCAATCCGTGCAGACCGGCATGAACAAGTGATCGAGGCCGCAAGCGCGGCTGAACCGGAACCGGAACCCCACACGGATAAGGCGTGGCGCATCGATCACGACGCGTCACTCGAACGTTGGCTTCGATCAGAGGTGGCGCAGGGCCTCGGTCAAACCCCCTCCCAAGGCACGAGCGTGGAGGACCCGGGGACACATCGCGCCGAGAATGCCGAGACGAACAAGAAGCCAGAATCGCCGGAGGATAACCGCTAAGGCGTCCCGGTCATGTCGCCCCGTCGTCGACTACGCGCTGAGACAATATTCCGAGCCCTCCCGAATCCCGGCCACGGCTACCGCAAACAGTCAATCGACGATGCCCGGCCAAACAGGCCCGATAGTACGTTCAAGCTTTGCAATAGTGATGAGGTCGGGCCATGAGTCTCCGGAGAGCACAGTGCGCAGGACATTGTGATCGATACTTGCTTCGCGTGCGATTGCCCGGATGCTCTTGTCGCCCATGAGCTCGCGGACGTTCACGACTAGTCGGCGAGCCGTCTCCGATACGGGGTCATCGAGTCTTGACGTCGGCCAACCCTCGGGGTCGCCCGCGTTCGGAGCGGGTCGAATCGGGCGCGGCATGCCTCAACGGTAGCGGGCAGAGTTGTCGTCCTCATGCACACTGACCGGTGAGGCGGCAGGCGAATCTGGAATCGAGGTGCGGAGGTCGGACAGCACCGGCCAGGGAAGGTCGTCAATCACTGCCCCCGCTAGCATCGGCCCAAATCTGTCGCCTGTAAGTCCGCTCAAACGTGATGAGCTCGAAACTGTCGGGCAGAGCGCCAGAAAGGATTACTGCAATCCTGCGTGGATCCAGTCCGGTCTTCTCTGCGACTTCGTCCACCCCCTCGTTTCCGAGCACCGCCCTGAGGTTGCGATTGATCCGTTCAGCGAGTTCCGGGATCTCGGAAGCCTGATCGCTCATGCACTCCCCCCACTGGTGCTCGATTGTGGACTGTTCACTTTCCATGCAAACTGCCTATACTTCTAACCACTCCAGACCTTGCCAGAGTTTGCTGCAGCACTCAAGCGGGAGGAATTATGCGCAACCGCGTTCAATCAACCGACGCCCCCCGGGGCTTGCCCATTCTCGGACCTGTCATCAGTGAGAAGGCCATGATCGCCCGGCTTGGAGTGAAGACCGAGGAGTTGAAGGGGTTTGTGGCAGACAGGCGCGCCCTTCGCATCTTCCTAACTGATGGGCGGTCGGTGTTTCCGACCTGCCAGTTGGACGATCAGAGTGCGCTCCTGACCGGACTCGATATGGTGCTCGGCGAGCTAGGGGAGGGTGTCGACGACCCCTACACCTGGTGGGGGTGGTTGCTCAGCCATCCAAAGAGTGGAGATGGCCGCTCAGCGTTGGAACTGCTTCGTGACGGCGAGTTCGACGCGGTGGTCCGAGCGGCGGGGAGATCCGCTTGGGCTTGGCGAGCCTAGACCTCGCATACACGCTCGGGCTCCCCTCCGCCTGTAACGATCGAGTCAGCCGGTCCATGCCAAAGCCGAGTTCGCTAGATCTGGCCGCCGATCGGGAACGAGGGAAGTTTGGATATCTGAAAGTCATTCCTCCGCGTATTCTCGCAGATCTTCTAGGGCGCCTCTCTCCCGTGGTTGATCGTGGGTGGCATTTTCACTCGGTTCGGAGGTAGAACGAGCGGCGTACATCCCGGAGCGAGCGCGACCAGCTCAAACTTCAGCGCGAACGCCCACCCCGAAGCATTTGGAGGCGGTGCGACATGCTTCAACTTCCCTCGGCGGCGCCGAACGATTTCAGCCGCGTCACCAACCCTGGGCCAGGTGACTTCGTCTGGTGGACTGACTCAGACGGAGAAGCTCACTGTGAGCGCGCGAACCAACGAGTCGCCTACGATGCGTTCGGACGAGCGCGCCGCGCGCGGGCTTCACACAATTATCCGAAGCGCCGACACTACGAAGGCGAGTACTGGTTCGCCGGCACGCGAAAGCTCGTGTGGTTCGAATCCCTGCTTGAGTACACCGCATTGATGCGCTTGGACTATCTGTTCCCGATCACTCAGATCAGCGCCCAGCCCATGTGCATCGTGTACGCCGACGGGCACCGCTCGTTCCCCGACTACTTCGCTTTGCACGCGGACGGGCGTCGAGTCCTTTATGAAGTGAAATCTAGGCATCATCTGACCGAAGAGGTGGCGGCACAGTTCCGGCAGACCGCGGAGGTGTGCTATCGAATCGGGTGGGAATTCTCTGTGATTCAGGAGTTCCCCGTGCTTAGCAGGAAGAACCTCGAATGGGTCGGCGCCTACCGCCATCCCTGGTACGCGCCGTCTCGCGAACGACGCAATGAGTTTCTCCGTTCGCTTCGGACGCCCTGCACTTTCGGTCAGGCTATGCAGGAACTCGATCCAGCATCGCCGCCGAGAAGTATCCACACCCTGTACCACCTGATCTGGACGCGTGACCTCGTCTTCGATGGCAGCCGGCGCTTGAACCTCGGTTCGGTTCTTACCAGCGGCGACAACCCCAACTCGAGCGACGCAACGCCGAATGCCCTGCCGACGATCGCGCAGACAACCCTACTTCGACCCAATCAGCTAGCCGCCTAGGAGAGACCATGTCTTCCAACGAATCACAACCAAAGGACTCCGAGGACCGTCGAGACTCGGCTCAAAGCTCGCGTCCTGTCGTTCCAAGCACGCCCTTTGTCCCCCCGGCCGTCGAGAAGTTTTTTCGCGCGCTGCACGAGGACGCACTCGAGCATCTTCCAGGGTATCGGGGCCAATGATGACGAACTCGATCCGATGGACCAGGTTGGGTTCCACAGTCGTTCTCACGGACGGCGACTACGTCATCTCGGAGATTACGCATGCAGGGCTCAAGCTCAGGTCGAAGAAGAACCGCGAGTGCCGAGTCGTGTCGATCGGAGAGTTGCCGAGCCTTCTTGACCCTGTAGCGAACCCGCCTGAACGCATATTGGCAGACGTCCGGGTGATGGACCACCTGGATGCGAGACAGTCCGAAGCCATCTCGAAGCGCGAGGCGCACTTGCGAGAGGTCCTGGATGGAACTCCCCTGCCCGGCCGTGATCGTCGACCGGAATTCGACCCGGAGTACACGTCGCTCGAGACTCGAGTCCAACGCAAGGCGGTCGAGCTCGCCAATGCCGGCGTCCCAAGCGCATCTGCCCGCACCTTGAAGCGCCAGATAGCCATCCTTCGAGACGACGGACCAGTCGGTCTCGTCGATCATCGCGCCGGCCGGTCGGAGAGAGCATTTGCGCGTGCTGACATCCGCGTGATCGACGCAATGATCGAGATCGCGGACCGGCAAACAAATCGCTCGAATCTCAGCCGTCAAGTGCTTGAGCAAGAAATCTCCAAGATCCTCGCGAAGCGATTTCCAGGAGAGGTCATCCCTCGTCCAGGCAAGAGCGCACGAAACACCTACTGGAATCTCATCACCCACGGGAAATACACCTTCGGCGACTCCCAGACACGGCGCACCGCGGCCAATGCGCCTGAACGGATGTTCCAGCCGCGCCGCGCGCTAATGCCCGGCGCAGAAGCACAGATCGACACCACCAACCTGGACATCTTCGTTAAGGGGTGGAACGGCAAACCGATGAGGGTTGTGCTTGCGATCCTCATCGACAAGGCCACTCGCAGCATCATCGCGGCAGTTGTCATGCCGGTCGCGATGAAGGGAGCAGACCTCACATTGCTCCTCGCCCGCGCTCTCGTACCCCCTAAGCAACGACCGACGCACCCGATCGACCCGCAGGAGATAGCAACCGTGCAGGGGTTGGAGTTCTTAACCACGGAGGATGCCGCTCGTGCCGAGGCGGCCCGCCCATACATCGTTCCGCGGATGATCGATACAGACCTCGGCGCCGACTACATGTCCGCAACCTTCCGTTCCGCTCTCGAACAGCGCGGCATCAGTGTTGTTCGATCCTCCGTCCGCACCCCCACCGACAAGGCGATTGTGGAACGGGCGTTCAGAACGATCAAGGACAACTTCCTGCCTTACGGCCCAGGTTTCACAGGAGGGGCGGTCAACAAGCGAGGACAGGCGCCAGAGAACGATGACGGCTTGCTGGACATATACACCTTGCAGACATACCTGGACCGCTTCATCGCAATCGTCTACCAGAACACAGTGACTGAAGGCCTGCGCGATCCGTACGACCCATCGATCGAACTGTCACCTAATGCCGCTTACCTTTCCATGTACGACTTCACGGGCGCGTTCCCTATCCCGCTCGGCCCGGACGACTACATCTCGATGCTGCCCGTCAAGAGACAGTGCATCCTGCGTGACGGCATCACGGTCAACTACCGCCGGTATGACTCCGAGGCACTGAATCCGCTCCGCGAGCAATACGACACGAAAACGCGGAAATCGCGCCGCTGGGACATCCACTGGGATCCGTACGACCCCCAAGCGGTCTGGGTAGAGGACCCCGACACGGGGACGTGGATCAAGTGCGACTGGATGGATCAGGATGCGCTCTCGGACCCCTTCGACCGCGAGATCCGAGCGAACGCGCGCAAGATTCGCGCGACGACGAATCTGCTCAGTCGAGCTGAGTCGCACCGGCTTGCCGCGAGCCTCGTCGAAGGGTCGAAGCGGGCCCAACGCGAGAAGGACCGAATGGAGGTGGGCAACGAGCTCCGAAAGAGCCTTGGCGTGCCAACCCCGAACACGTCGATTCGCAGGCGACGCCCTCCGACCACAGCGCCTGTGATCGCTCCGAGGACACGTCCAGGTCGGTTCGAGCCGTGGAGGGACGAGAACTGATGACGCACATCCAATCGAGTGAGACTGACCTTGAAGTCCCGGGACGCTTGACCGGTGGACCTACGGCCGAATGCGGCCCGGCCTGCAGGCAGCCTCCTAGGCTTCGACGTATGCCTCCGTACGTCGAGGAGCCCGAAATCGACCCAGACATCGTCGACCCGTTCGGCCGATACGAACCCTGAGGACTCCGACAATGGATGGCGCGCGGCTTCCGGAACGCGATCGGCTTGATCGGCGAGAGGGCCTGCTTGAATTCCTCAACGAGAAGCCCGCGAGCTTCAGTCCATTGGACACGGCTCAACTTGCCCTCTTGGCACCGGAGGACCGTGCCGAGTATGACCATCGGCGCCTTGAACATCTGGGCGGCGACATCGTCCTCCGCCTGCCAAAGTTCCTGGAGGTCATCGAGGCCCTCAAACGTGCGAGCCGATTCAATCGGGCGGACATCCCTCGATCCCGCCCGAGAAGAATGGGCCGGCGTGCGGTACTCGTCGTCGGCGAGACCGGCACCGGCAAGACCACGAGCTGCCTAGCAGCACTCCAAGATCGTTGGTATGACCTGAAACGCGCAGGGGAATTGATGCCTGACGGCGACTGCCCTTTCGTGTACATCGAGGTGCCACCCGCCGCGACGGCAAAGTCGATGTTGGCTGCATTCGCCGACTTCTTCAATCTGCCTTATACGGATCGCGACTCGTTGCCTCAACTGCAGAACCGGGTGATCAATTACCTTGTCGACCGTAGGCGTGATCTGCGTTTTGTCGTAATTGACGAACTCCAGAATCTCAGCGTTCGAACTACGACAACCGGGGCGTCGGCGCAGGTGATCAAGGCCCTATACAACCGAGTTCAGGCCACCTTCGTGTTCGCCGGAACGAGCATCGATGAAGCCGGCCCGATCACAGGGCCGTCTGGCGCGCAGATCACTGGACGTTCTATCCCCGTTTACCTGGACAATTACCCACTTGGCAATTCCGGCAGAGGTGCTTCGACGCAGGAAATCAGAGACCGCGAGACGTGGCTCAACGTGGTCGGGATGTTCGGGGACGAGCTTTGCCTCACCGGAACAACGGCTGCCTCAGTTCAGAGGATGGGCCCCTATCTACACCGTCGAACGCGTGGATCGATTGGTGCCCTTGCGCAGCTGCTGACCATGGGAGCGGTTCGGCTCATCGAGAGCCGTCTTGCTGCAGGCAACGAGCGATTGACCGTGGCCTTGCTCGACGAGATAACCCTCGATCTCAAAACAGAAATGGCAGCCGACTTCTACAGAGGAGGAACCGCAAATGCGCCGTGAAATCAGGTCGCTTGCCGTGCGCCCGAAAGAACTCCGGTACATGACCGTGGGCAGCTACATGGAACAGCTCATGCGATCCAACGACATGACCCCGAATCAGCTCCATCAAATGATCGTCGGATTGAGGGGCCCTGGTGACAAGTCGGGCAACCTTACGCGTCGAGTTGTCCGCCAATTGGGAGCGCTCAGGGAGGACGCGCTAGCACCACCGCGCCCACCACGTCACCCAGACGGCACCACCTGCGCGAAGTGCCTCGTCGGTCAAGGCGACCGCTACCTGTGCCGACTCTGCAGTCGGGGACAAAGCATTCACCAGCACGCGCATCTCGGCGACTATGTCTGCCACCACAACATCTGGACAGGGCCAGGCGCGACGCCGGAGCTACAGATTCCCGTTGATCCGTCTCTTCGAGTCGCTGGCCGCCGACTGGACAAAATGATCGCGCGCGGTCGAGTCGACGCGCCGCTGATCGCTGAGCTGACAACACGCATCCGCGCGACCGAGCCTGGTGCCGCAGACTCGCATCCTGCAACGTGGTTCACGCAGCTCGTCGGGATTGCTTGGTTCATCACCGACCGATCCTTCAATGATCTGGTGTTGGACGGGCGACTGAGTTTCAAGGAGTCGTACGAAGTCCTTGCCTGTGCGATCCAAAACGTGCTCGGTCATCCCAATCGCTTCCTAACCGACCAACTCTGGGCGTTATACCGACCCGTCTTCTGGCGACGGCAAATGGAGCTCCTTGGGACCTCAGCCCAACCCCCAGAACCACACACATTCAACCCGAGCTATGCGCTACGACGATCCATCGGCCCGCTCGAGCCCTTCTCCCGGTATGTGGGTCCGGTCAGCGCCGCGTCTCGACCCCTAAACAAATTGTTCTGGGAGCTTGAGAGCGTGCGAGGCGCATTTATCGTGGCGACCACTACTCCAAACTGTCGGACCTCCTGTCAAGCCATCTGCCCGCTGGGCCACCGACATGAGACAACACCCCTAACGCTCGCGAACGCCGCGCGGTCAAGTACGTTTGGTTGCCCCGTATGCGCAGGAACGGTCGTTGTGCCATGGTTCAACTCCCTGGCAGTCTTGAGACCAGATCTTGCCGCTCATCTGCACCCCACACGGAATTCACCGCAAACGGCTGAGACGATCTATGGCGCCACGCAAACGCCGTTCCTATTCGTATGTCGCGAGTGCCAGCGATCCTTCCAGGCGGCTCCACGCAGGCTCAAGGAGCCCCGCTGTGATCGGTGCCGGCATCCTCGAACCCCATTGCCCAGGTGGCTTGTGCTGGAGATCGACAGACAGTTCGAACCACATACGACCGCTCGAACTCTCGAGGAAAACCTCTTTACAGTCCACCAATGGCGATGCCGGAACGACACGCGCCATAGATGGACGGCGAGCACGAAGAGCCGATTGGCCTCCAAGTCGTGCCCGATCTGTGCGGGGCGGATCGTACTTGTTGGAGTCAACGATCTTGCGGCGCGCTTCCCCGAGGCCGCAGCGCATTGGGACTACGAAGCCAACTTCCCTCTCCTGCCGAAAGACTTCACCGGGCGAGAAGGTCGCACTGTCTTTTGGACGTGCGCGGGCGGTCACAGCTACCGGTCCCCGATCAACATCCGCCGGAACGGTCCGTCCTGCTCGTTCTGCCGGGGACTGGCCGTCCTCGACGGGTTCAATTCCCTGGCGACGGTTAGGCCCGAGATCGCCCAGGAACTTCATCCATACCTGAATGCGAAAACGGCGAGACAAATCAGCTGGGGCAGCGGGCTCCACGCGTTCTGGAATTGTCCGAAGGGCCACATTTACATGCTCGAGGTCTTCCGACGCTCCGTAGATCGTCGAGGATGCACAGTCTGCAAGCCAATCCAACGTCGCCTCGCAAGCTGAACGGAGGGAACTAGACCATGTCGCCCCAAAGCCAATCATCTTTGGACAACGAAGAGAAGCTCTACGCCTGGTGTCTCGAGCAGCGTCTCTTGGCCGGTGCCGATGTACTGGAACTGTGGAAGGAAAGATGGCTGGACCGACACGCACCCGGGTGGCAGACCCCCGTCACGCCGCAGGATCTCGCATACGCAGTCACTTCCGACGACCCGAATTTGGTGCGCGCATTCGAGGCGTGGTGGAACGCGAACGAGTGCTCCCCGTTGCGGCTCACAATCGAAGAACTTCGGCTGCGTATCGCTGTAGAAGCAGCTACCCATCAAATGAACGAAGAGTTAGAAGGGCGTGAATCGTCATGACGAAGAACGCAGCTCGAAAGCGGGAAATCCGAGCAATCATGTCCGTTGAAGGCGTGAGCTACACGACTGCGAGTCACATCAATGACATTCGGATGGCGGACCAAAGAGCCAGCGAAGTCTCCGAGGGGACCGAACCGAAGCTAAAGGATGACGCAAAGGGCTGACGCTCGTGCGAGCGAAACCCTAGATCGCTGCCCTCGTCGAGGGCGTCACCGGGAGCGCAATTGAGTGAGCCGGAACTCTTAGACCCCGCTTCCTTTTCGGCATACCAGCAGGGTCGCCTTCAACGCTGGAAAATGAACTGAATCGTGGCCCACTGCACCCTTCGCGCCTTCAAGGTCTACGACCATCGATGAATCTCCGCGGATGGTATCTGTGAACGGAATCGCCGGGTCGATCGTCGGCTGGGATTGATGAGCGTGGTCTTGTTGGCTACGCGGGCCAGGGGAAGATCGGATGTCGAGTCGGTGTAGAGCTCGAATCGGTGGAGGTTGTAGCCGTTGGTCCGCAAGGACTCGACCTTCATTGCTCCCACGTTGTGTACCACTAGATGAGGGGACGCACCGTCAAAACCGAGTTGAGATGCGAGCACGCGCACACCCGGCAGTCCAATCGCGTCTATGTACGCGCGTGCGAGGTGGAACTCGGATGCCGTGGCGACTACGACCTGGTGCTCGGACGCAAGCCGCTTGAGCTCGGCGATCGCCTGGCGATTCGGACTCCCTCGAAGCGCCAGGCGGAGGCCGGTTCGGCGAGCAAGCATGATGTACGAGTCTCGGTCCAGTCCGCGAAGCGCCAGCGAAACGAGCACGCGGTGCAGTCGTGCTCGGCGAAGGCTCGTCCCAGGAAGGATCTGCGCCGCGACGAATAACGGCAACGCTGCGAAAAGGCGGAGCGGGTGTTCGCGAAGGCGTCCGAGGACGAGTGCACCCATCGTGTCGCCGTGAATCAAGACGCCATCTAGGTCGAAGACGCTGAGACGTCGACGAGTATCCACGGCTGACACGATAGCTGCCGTCACAGAACGGCGTCGGCTTCGATCTCGACGGTGAGTTCAGGTGCGGCGAGAGCGCTGACCTGAACGACGGCAGTCACCGGTCGGATGTCGCCGAAAATCTCTCCATGCACGGCGCCAACTGCATCGAAGTCAGCGATGTCGGTCAGGTACACGCGTGTTCGTACGACGTTCTCGTAGTCGGCCCCGGCCTGGTTCAAAGCGGTACGGATTCGGGCGAAGATCTCACGGGCTTGATCGGCCGCGGTATTACCGACTCCCCCAGAGGTGGTTCCGGCAATGAAGATCAGGTTCCCAACCCTGACGGCACGCGAGTACCCGAGGAATGGCTCGCGCGGGGAGCCAGAGGAAATGTTGACCCTGTTCTCAATCGGCATGGTGCCTCTACTTTCTTCGTGGTTATTTGGTGTTGTTCTCAACGTTCGAGTGCGACCGTGATTCGGCCGCGACGCCGGTCGACGCCGTGAAGGATGCTGGATGGGACTCGGAACACGCGTCCGGGCGCGGCTGGCCACCAGAGTCGTTTGCGAGCGACGACGGAGCCCTGCTGTTTTAGGACGACCTTCGGGAAGGCGACGAAACGATCCGTCCACAGCAGCAGCCGGCCGCGTGGTGGTTCGCTGCCGTTCAGGTTGACTCGCGACGGCGAAACCCAGCGCAATGGTGCTTCGGTCCCGACATCCAGCGGCGAGCGGTGGGGAGCCACGCCGGCAAGGTACCGGAGTACGTGATCTGCGACCGCGGCGCCGTCCAGCGCTGCGATGTCTGCAGTGTCGACGGGGTGGAGCATGTTGCCGATTGCAAATAGCCCGGGTCGGGTGGTCTGCAGGGTCTCGTCGACGACGGGTGCCCTGTTCGATGGGTCGACTGGAAGCCCAGCTGACCGGACGAGCTCGTTGTCGGGGATCCAGTCGCCGGTGAGGATGACGGTGTCACATTCGATCAGGTCGCGCTTGCCCGTGTCGAGGTTTTCGATCTCGATTGCCTGCACTTCAGGCTTTCCGATGATGCGGGTGACTTTGGTCCGGGTGGCGATTTTGGTGTTGAAGAAGATCTTTCCCGGCTTGCTGAAGAAGAAGTACGCATCCGGCTTCGGGTATTCGGTGGTCATCAACACCGTTCGGCAGCCGACGTGTTTGAGCGTGAGGGCGGCGGACCAGCTCACAAGCTCGGAGCCGACAATCACCGCGCGTTTTCCCACTTTGTTGTGTTTCAAGTGGACGACGTTTTGAAGGTTGCCTGTGGTGTAGACGCCGTGTCCTCTGTCGCCGGGAATGAGCCTGGCGGGCCGCGGACGTTCGCGAGCGCCGGTCGCGAGGATGACGACACGGGCCTGGATTGTGATCCGTCCCTGCGGGGAGGTGGCGTTGACTGCGAGGTCGCCGGCCCAGTCGGTGACCATCGTGTTGACCATGATTTTGGCGCCGGCTTTGCTGGCGCGCTGGCGCAAGATGTGGGCGTATTTCGGGCCGCTGATGAACTTCCCCATGTCGCGGATTCCATAACCGGGGTGGTCGCTGTGGCGGGGGATGCCGCCGGCTACGCTTTCCCGTTCAACGACGAGGACCTGTCCCTCCACACGAGGCCCCAGTTCAGCGGCCGCCCGAAGACCCGACGGGCCTCCACCGATAATGAGGACGGTGGGAGTGAGGATGTTCTCGCTCATCGACGGGCCTCCAGCGAAGACGTGTTTTGAGTGTTGTTGGCGCTCGCTCCGGAGGTGTCGAACAGTTCTTTGACTTCGGCTCCGCAGAAGAATCCTTGGCAGCGCCCGTTGTGGGCGCGTGTGCGTCGGCCCAGCCCCTCAATGGTCCGTGGCGGGATCGGTGAGGTGAAGGTGTCCCTGATCTCGCCTGCGGTGACTCGTTCGCAGAAGCAGACGATCTTGCCATAGGCGGGGTCTGCGGCGATTCGGGCTGCGTCCTGGTACGGCCGAATGAATGCCTCGCCAATGTTGGGCATGTGTGGGGCCTCAGGGAGGTCTTGGCGAGGCGTCAGCTGAATCGCCCCAGATTCAGTGAGGAGCTCATCGACATACTCTGCGACGGCGATTCCAGACGTCAGCCCGGTGGAGCGGATTCCGCCGACGACGACGTACTGGTTCGCCGTATCGACCTCGATGAGGTAGTCGGGGTGACTGGAAGCCGCGCGAAGTCCAGCGTAGGTGGCCGTGACCTCCTCCTCCAGCAGTTCGGGCATCAAAGTCTTGCCCTTCTCGAGCAGGAACTCGAATCCCTTCTCACTAGTGCTGGTGTCGGTGCGGTCCTGGAGATCCTCGGCTGTTGGGCCGAGCATGACATTGCCGTAGATGGTGGGGCTGACCAGCACACCCTTGCCCCGTGCCGTCGGGACGGGAAGGACGATTTTGTCGACGAGTGGACGGGCCTGCTTGTCGTAGACCAGCAACTCCCCGCGGCGCGGAGTGATCCGGAACCGGTCGTATCCGAACATCTGGTCAATGTAATCCCCGCCGAGCCCCGCCGCGTTGATGACCCATCTTGCTTCGACGGCGCCGCCCGTCGTGTCTAGTCGAGTGATGTATCCGTCGCGGTGGACAGACGTGACTCGGTGGAGCAGTTTCAGGTCGACGCCGCGGAGCACGGCCTCGGTGGCCAGGGCGAGGTTGGTCGTCCAGGTGCAGATGATCGATTCGTCCGGGACCGTGAGTCCACCGACGGCGCCCTTCCCGAGGTGCGGGAGCATGGCGTAAACCTCGGACGCAGAGACGATCTGTGTCTTCTCGTAGCCGTTCTTTGCTGCCTTCTCTTTCAGCGACGGCAGCGCGGCGAGTTGTTCGTCGTCCCAAGCTACGAGGACAGCACCGGTGTGTTCTACCGGGATACCGGTTTCCTTCGCGTATTCGGAGAGCAGTTCGTAGCCGCGGTGAACCATGCGGGACTCGAGTGTTCCCGGTGACGCGTCGAAGCCGGTGTGGAGGATGGCGGTATTCGCCTTGCTGGTACCGTCTCCGACATCGTCTTTCGCGTCGAGCAGTGTCACGCTCAGCGCATAGCCCGCGATACGTCGGGCGATCGCCGATCCGACAATTCCGCCTCCAATCACGGCAACGTCGTAGATCGGATCTGGGTTCGAGTTCATGGGTCTGTAACTCCTTACCGAATGATTTCTGCAGCGGTGGCCCAGCGTCGACGGAACTCGGCCGTCTGCTCTGGTGACCACTTCGGCTCATAGGTGGTGCTCGGCTGCCACGGAACGACCGCGTCGGCCAGGGAGAGTGCGGGGTTGTCGGCAGTGCGAGCTAGTGCCACCGCCCCCAGCGGGGTGGCGTGCTGTGAGGGGTAGACATCGATCGGGACTTGGAGGAGGTCGGCGACCGACTGCATCAGGACTTTGCTCTGCGTCAGCCCTCCGTCCGCCCGGAGACGCTGCAAGGGCGTTCCGGTGTCTTGAGCGACCAGTGCTCCGAGTTCGGCGACCTGAGCGGCGATTCCTTGCAAGACGGCGAGGACGATGTGACCCGGTTCGGTCGAGAGCGACATCCCGGTGATCGAGGCGCGTGCTTGTGGACGCCACCACGGCGCGGCGAGTCCTGCGAACGCTGGAACGCTGAGGACTCCGTCCGCATCGGTGACAGCTACGCGATCGAGGTCGGCGGCATTGTCGATGAACTTCATGCTCTGCAGCCATCGCACTGCCGACGCCGCGGTGTAGACCTGGCCGTCGAAGCAGTACACGAGATGTTCGTTCTCGCTCCACGCTACCGATGCGGAAAGTCCTGCCCGAGACCGGACCGGTGTCGTGCCAACGTTGGCCAGCAGGAACGCGCCCGTACCGAAGGTGCACTTCGCGTCGCCGGCGGTCAAACAGTTCTCAGCGAGCAGGGCGGCCTGCTGGTCGACGATGAGACCACCGACGCCCATCACCCCGCCGAACGCATCCGTGGTCCCGGCCATCGCGTTCGACGGCAAGATGGTTGGAAGCTGTTCGTCACCGAGCTCGAAGATCTCCAGCAGCTCGCGGTCCCAGTCACCGGTATTCAGGTCGGTGACCAAGGATCGGCTGGCCGTGGAGACGTCGGTGACGAACTCTCCTGTGAGCTGGTGGATCAGCCAGGAGTCGGATGTGGTCACCACACCGTCTTTGGTGATGTTCCTGCGGATCCATGCCTGCTTCGGCGCCGAGAAGTAGGGGTCGAGGACAAGCCCCGTGCGCTCGGCGAGCAACTCGGCCTTCGCGCCAAGCTCCCGCGTGATGCTCTCCGCACGGCGATCCTGCCAAACGACCATGTTCGAGAGCGGCTTGCCCGTGTCGGGATCCCACGCGAGAACTGTCTCGCCTTGATTGGCGATCGTGACGACGTCGACGAGAGCTCCTGATTGCGCGACCGCTGCGCGGCCGGCGTTGAGGACAGAATCAAGCAGCTCGTGCGGATCCTGCTCCACAGCGCCGCCGTCGAAGTAACGCGGCCGGACTGGTAGCTCGGCGAGGCCGAGGATACTTCCCTCGCCGTCAACAACGACAGCTTTGGTGCCGGATGTTCCTTGGTCAATTGCGAGGACGGTGGTCATTTCTAGCTTTCTCACTCAGTTTGGCGTCGACTTCGAGTTCTTTATCGATGGAGTGGAGGTCAGGCATGGCGAGTCCAGACGGTCCACCGCGCCGGATCAGGAGGAAGACGAGATAGATCGCTCCCAGAGCCACCATGACGAGCACGTACAGCCAAGCAGTCACGAACGAAGCGTCACGGAAGATCAGGAGCTCGAATACGAGCCAGATCGACGCGAGCACGATGACGGGCACTTCGAACCTTCCGAGGGTGAACCCTTTACTCGGCGGCAGGCTGTTGCGCTTCACGATATAGAGGAGCACGATCGCGGCGTAGATCACGGCTGGCAGTAGCGTCGCGGCGGCAAAGAGGCTGAAGAGCACGTCGCTCTGGTAGGCGAAGATCGCAAGGATCAGCTCGGAGACGACGAACACGAACCCTGTCGCTGCCGTGGGCGTGCCGTACCGCTTCGAGACGGTGCGCCAGGCGCGGTGGCCCGGAAAACGCTCGTCCCGCGACATCGCCCAAACCAGTCGAACACCGGACATCAGGATCACCATGCCGCACGCGAAGATCGCGACCACGACCAGCACGAGCAGGGCTGTACCGACGACGGGGCCGAGGACGCGGTTGATGACGTCCGCGATGGGGGTGCCAGATTTGGCCAGAGCGACGGGGTCACCGGCCAGCAGCGTCACCACGAGGAGGAAGAGGAATCCCAGAATGCCGGATGCGAGGACTGCCTGGTACATGGCTCGCGGAACCACGCGGGCAGGCTGCTTCGTTTCCTCGGCTAGGTTCGCTGCCGACTCGAATCCGACGATGGTGAATGCGCCGAGCAGCGTTCCCATCATCCACGGGCCGACCTTGGTTAGGGTGCCGAAGCTGAAGTAGCCTTCGGCCGGTATCGCTCCGGTGGAGAAGAGGTTGCCCACGTTCAGCTCCTTTGTCACCCATCCGACGATGAAAAGGATGACCACCAGGAGGACCATACCGATCAGCTCAGCCGACACAGCGAAGTTGTTGACTCGTTCGGTCCATTTAGTGGAAAAGGCGACCAGCAGGGCCTGGAACACCAAAACGAAGGCCGTAATCAACCACGAGTTGCCCGCGTTGCCGGTGTAGCCGAACAGGACAGGGAAGATCGTCGACGCAATGGTGTAGTCGACTGCGACGGCGACGATGGCAAGGAACGTGAACGAGATCCAACCCATGATCCAACCGAGGACAGGGTTGGCCAGGCGCGACATCCACTGATACGCGTACCCGGTGACCGGGATTCGGGCGGCGAGTGAGCCGAAGATGAATGCGACCATCAGCTGGCCGACGACGACGATCGGCCATGTCCAGATACCGGCCGGCCCGGATGTGTTCAGCACGGATCCGTAGGTGGTGAAGATGCCTGTGGCGATCGACACGAAAGCGAAGGCGACGGCGAAGGATGCGAATCGACCTGTTCCGCGCTTCAGTTCCTGCTTATAACCGAACTCCGAGATGTTGACGCCAGCAGTTGGTGTAGCTGCGTCGGGTGCGTCCTGTGCCATGCGAAACGTTCTCCTTTGAGCATGCGATGGTGACTGACGAATGGGAAGGTTGACGATTATTGACCGATATTGCCGCTTTTGTTGGATTTATTGTGGAGGATTGTGGGTTTGATGTCAAGCCTTCGATCGGCCGCGCTATGCTGCGCTTATGCTGGCTAGTGAGCGCCACGCACGAATCCTGGACATGCTCCGGGCTGCCCGGACCGTGCGCACAGAGGAGATCGCCGAAGCGCTCTCCGTTTCGATGGAGACTGCACGGCGTGACTTGGTCGCACTTGATCGTCGCGGCGTTCTCAAACGAGTGCACGGCGGTGCTCGCAATATCTCCCTGGTCCCGGTCGGCGACGAGCCCCCGTTTCTTGAGCGGGCGAACACGGCAGGCGCGGCCAAACAGGCGATCGGCGCCCGAGCAGCGGGCCTGATCGTTCCAGGTCAGACGATCATCATCGACGTGGGCACGACCGCTCTTCAGGCGGCGCGTGCAATCCCACTGGATTACAACGGCGTCGTCGCTACCTGTTCGCTTCTCGCGGCAGTCGAACTGGCTGATCGACCGAACCTCGAAGTGCTAGTCGCGGGGGGCCGCGTCCGCGCGGGGGACCTCGCCTTATCGAATGCCCAGACAGTGGATTTCTTTCGCGAGATCCACGCAGACGTTGCGTTCCTCGGTTCAGGCGGTGTAGACGCAGCGGCTGGGTTGACGGACTTCTACCTCGACGAAGCGATGACTCGGCGGGTGATCCTGAAAAACTCGACCGCAAACTTTGTCCTGGCGGACTCGAGTAAATTCGGTCGGGTAGCTCGCCATCACGTTGCCGACCTAGAACAGATCGATGGGCTGATCTCGGACAAGCCGCTGCCCGAGCGAATTCTTGCAGCAATGCGCCCCGAAGCGCGTGACCTCTCGGTTGCCTGACTCAAGCTCTACCGCGCGAGGTATCCTCCGTCGACCTGGAGTTCGACACCCGTGACGAATTGAGCCTCATCGCTGGCGAGGTAGACGACGGCATGAGCGATATCGGCTGGGGTACCGCCTCGCTTCATCGGCGTGGTGGCGATGAAGGTGTCGTTGAGGTCGCTCGCCTGGCCGGCTGTCATAGGCGTTGCAATCCACCCGGGTAGCACGGCGTTTGAACGGATGCCTTCGCCCGCGTAAGTGATGGCAGCGTTGCGGCTGATGCCCAACACCGCGGCTTTGCTCGCCTGGTAGGCCGCAAGGTCCGGAACTGCACGAGCTCCGAACATCGACGAGATGTTCACGATCGCGCCTTTCCCGGCTGAGCGCATCGCCGGGATCACTGCCTTGATACCCAAGTAGGTTCCGAGTTGGTTCACATCGACGATTCGTCGCCATTCGGCACGATCCAGCTCGTCGAGCGGCTTGAACCCAGTGGTTCCGGCATTGTTCACCAGGGTGTCGACGGGGCCGTACTGCACCGATACGGCGGCTACAAGCTGAAACCATTCCTCTTCGTCGGTGACATCGAGATGGCGCTCGAACGCGGTTGGCTCGGTTACCGATACGTCTGCGGCGACCACCTTCGCTCCTTGCCGACGGAACTCCTGAACAATACCGGCGCCGATTCCGCTGGTACCTCCGGTCACGATTGCGACTCTGCCTTGTAGCCTGCTCATCTGCTGCTCTTTCGTCTTCGTTTCGCTGTTCAGACTGAGAGGCCGCCGTCGACGACGATCTCCGCCCCGGTGATGTAGGAGGCACCGGAGGATGCCAGGAAGAGGGTTGCCGACGCCACCTCATCCGGCTCGCCGATCCGATGAAGGAACGTGCGGTCGATGATGTTGTCATTCACGGCGTCCCCGTTCGCATCGGCCATCGCAGTCGCGACAAGGCCGGGGATCACACAATTGACGCGGATGCCGCGGGGCGCGAGCTCGGCAGCGAGCGATTTCGTGATGCCTCTCACCGCCCACTTTGTCCCGGAGTAGGCGACGATCTCGGCGTCGCCCGTAATTCCCGCCGTAGAAGAGATGTTCACGATCGAACTCCCGGGGCTGCGGACGAGGTACTGCAATGAGGCCCTGACCCCTAAAATCACCGCACGCTGGTTCACCCTGTAGAGCAGGTCGACGTCGTCTAGCGGCATCGATTCGACTGCTCCTCGCCGGTAGATGCCCGCGTTGTTTACCAGCAAATCCAGCTTGCCGCTGGTGTCTGCGATGTGCCGTAGTACGGATACCCACCCAGCTTCGTCGGAAATGTCGGCTTGAATTCCGGTGGCGTGTTCTCCGACCGAGGAGGCGGACGTTTCGACGTCGGTCGTGATATCTACGAGCACGACGTGGTATCCCGCGGTATGTAGTGCGCGGGCCGTCGCCAGCCCTTGCCCTGTGGCCGCGCCCGTCACGATCGCGGTGCGGTACTCATTCGATGTCATCGATCGGTCCTCCGATTCTGGCGTCCGTCCGTGAGCTGATCAGTCGTTGAAGTTCGTCCGTGTTCCCGGCAACCGCGTCCTCGCTGAACACAAGCGGGAAGTACGTCCCGGCAGCCCAGAGCTCGGCCAGGTCGGCATAGTGCGGAGAGCGAGGGTCGCCAGACTGACCTGGCGCGTTTGCCGCGAGAGAGCCGTCCCACTCGCCGACGTCCATAACGAGCCGCACAGAGGCGCCGACGGTCTGCCGGTAGTTGGCATCTCGTGCCGTCACGTTGACTGTGTCAGGGCTTCCCGATTTGGGAAGAGGAGCAATGTCCCACTCGGTTGTCCGGCGGATGGGGTGCTTGAAATCGGCGACCTGGAGTTCCCCGAGCTCGCGGTCGGGCTCCTTCGACGCTCGTCGGGCGTACCCGTTCAGGCTGTCGGTCAGCACTGTTACCGCATCGTCTGGATAGTCGTCCAAGCTTCGTAGCAGGTCGATGTCGATGCGCGGGTCCCCGGTGAGCTCTTCCTGCCGGCTCGGCAGCAGGTGTTCGACGGCACGTCCGAGCCTTGCGCTGTCCACCTGCGTCTGCAAAGCCCACTGCAGGAGCGCCGGCCGTAGGTGCTCGCGATACCACAGCTCGAATTCAGCGGCGGGAATGGAGTCGGCGCTCATCTCGAAGTCCCACTCGAGCAGTCTCTGCAGGATGGGCTCGCCTGCCGGGCTCACGGTCGGCTGGTGGCGTCGAAGCGCCCCTACGACCTCGCGTGCGGGAATGCTATGGATGTCGGTTTGGAGTCGGGCGCTGGATTCCACTGTCGATTCGCGTTCGGCCGAAAGCACCTCCGCGATGCGCTGATATCGGTATGGTGCGAACCATTCCGAGGTGATTTCGGGTTCGTTCCACTCGTCCGGGAGGTTCCGTTCGTTCGCGGTTGCGATCCAGCCGGCTTCGGGGTCGAGTTTCGTCGGGAGGTCGTCCGCGGACCAATACCCGTCCCACTCGTAGTGCCCGTCCCCAGGCACCGGCACGGTGCCGTCCCAGTTGGGTCGTTTCGGGAACAGGCCGCGCGGCGCCCACGCAATGTGCCCGTGGATGTCTGCCACTACGTGGTTCACGCTCGGCATGGCCCACGTTCGGACTGCGTCGATGAACTCGGTTGTTGACCGGGCGTTCAGATATTTGAGGCTACCGATGTACGGCGCGGCCCCCGGCTCAAGCCAGGCTGCCCGCAGCGCGTACGCCACATTGTTGGACAGGTCGACGTGGATGACGGGTCCATGAATCGAGTAGCCGAGTTCGATCTCGACATCCTCGCTGTCCCGCACCTTGACCGTCTCGACGATGCGGGTGAATGGTTCCCAACGCCCCTTATAGAGGTAAAGGGAAGGATCGTCGGGGTTGAGTTCGTAGACGTAGAGATCCTCTTGGTCGCTGGGGAAGATCGTCAGTCCGAAGGCGATGTGCTCGTTGTGGCCAAGCGAGACGCCAGGCAGTACCGGCTCTTGCGCCCCGATGACGTCGAACTCCGGGCACGTCAGGTGGATCAGGTAACGCAGCGACGGGAGAGGAAGCGCCCGGTGGGGATCATTTGCCACGATCGGCCGCCCGGAGGCCGTCCGTGTGCCGCTGATGGCCCAGTTGTTGCTCCCTTCTACGGAGGAACGCTTGCCCGGCTCGCCGTCCACCACCACCGGTGAGGTCGCCAGTAGATAGGTGCTGAGAATCTCAACGCTGAACAGATCGACATCGAGCCCCGCCGGAATCGACACGGGGCGAAGCGGTTCCCGCACCTTTCGAAGGTCTTCGACGCCGGGCCCGAAGTCGCGCAGCGTGATGACGCGTTCAACCTCTTGGATCACGTTGTCGAAGAGGCCGTGGGTACGAATTCGGGAAATGTCCGAGCCGTTCCAGTACAGCGGTAGATAGCGGTAGCGGGAGAATTCGGGAGGCAGCAGGACTGGGTCAACATGCGCGGCATCGATGAACGCGTTCACCCCGTCGGCGAAGGCTTCGAGCGCTTCTATGGTTGCGTCTCCGAGGGCCTGCCGCTCCTCGTTCCGGTCTCCTCGGTACAGGAAGAGCCGCGAGGCGCGGTCGCGTTCAGAGAACTGTTCGCCAAACGCCTCCGCGAGGCGTCCGAGTCCGCGCCGGAGCCAGAGATCCATCTGAAAGAGCCGGTCCCGGGCTTGCACCCATCCTTGGGCGCGGAAGGCGTCTGCCGCCGATCCTGCCTTGATATGGGAGACACCCCAGGTGTCTACCCGGATATCGACATCGCCCTCGAGTTCGGGAATGACCCCAACGGTAAGTAGCTGGGCGGGGCTCACCGCTGCTTCCTCCGGACGAGCTGGTCTGCTGCTACTGCGAGGATGACGATGGCACCCTTGACGATCAGCTGGGCGTTGCTGTCGACGGCGAGGCTGTAGAAGATGTTGTCCAGGATGGCCAGCACGAGCAGTCCCACGGCGGTTCGCCAGAGTTTGCCTTCGCCTCCTACGAGCGATGTCCCGCCGATGACGACGATCGCGATGGCATCCAGGGCGACGGTTCCACCCATTGAGCCTTGTCCGGCGCCCTGCTGGGAAGCTGTCATGATTCCCGCAAGAGCGGCGAGGAAGCCGCTGATCACGTAGGTCGAGCCTTGGACCAGGTTCACGCGGATGCCGGAGAGGCGGGCGGCCTCCCGGCTGCCGCCGACAGCGAATATGCCTCGCCCGAAGGTGGTGAAGTTGAGGGCGACGACGCCGGCGGCGAACGTGAGGATCAAGAGCAGGATCGTGTTCGGAATCCCGAACAATGTGCCTGTTCCAAGCCATTGGAACGCGTCGCCGGTGTCGCTGAACGCGGTCGAATTGGTGATGAAGAGCACGGCACCGGAGTAGAGCGAGGACGTGCCGAGGGTGGTGATGAACGGATTGACTTTGAGCACCGTTACACCGAATGCGTTGATCGCTCCGAGCGCGATGCCGCTGATGAGGGCGAGTGCGAAGGCTGCTGGCACTCCGATCTTCGGTGCGAGCGCTGCGGCGATGGTGGCGGCGGTTGCGAAGATCGCCCCTACCGATAGATCAAAGCCTCCGGCGATGATGACCAGTGTCATGCCCACAGCGACCACGCCGAGTGGCGCGTACTGCGACAGCACGATCGAGAGGTTTCCGGGTTCGAGGAACCCGGGGTAGATGATCGTCGCGGCGATGATCAGTACGACGAGCACGCCGAGCATGGAGTATTCCATGATCCGTTCAGGCGAGTGCCAGCTGGGCTTAGCGACTGTTCCCTGCGCCGCGCCAGCCGGACGGAGTTTTGTGTCAGTCACGGTTTTCCTTCGAGCCGAAGGCGACATGCAGGATGTCGCCGGGAGTGGGGTTCTGGGTGTGGAGATCGATCTCAGCGACTGCGCGTCCCTCGCTCATCACGATGACGCGGTCGCTGATTTCCAGGACTTCTTCGATCTCGGAGCTCGTCATGACGACGGCTTTGCCGCTGTCGGCTGCGTTACGCAGCGCATCGAGCACGTCTGATTTGGCGCCGACGTCGATCCCCCGTGTTGGTTCGTCGACGAGAAGTACGGCCGGGTTCCGGTAGAGCCATTTCGCGACGGCGACCTTCTGCTGATTGCCGCCGCTGAGCCAGCCGACGGGATAGTTGCCGACTTCGCGGCTCAGAGACAGCTGCCCGAGCAGTACCTTCGCCGCATTCAGCTGGCGTCGCGTGCTGACGAATCCGAAACGACCCGCGGCGTTGAGGTTTGCAAGGGTCACGTTGTCCGGGACGGACATTCGAAGGAGAAGCCCATCCGACTTGCGTTCCTCGGGAATCAGACCGATCCCGAGTCGCAGACCGGTGCGAACGCGTCGTGGCCAGCTGGCCGGCCGGCCATGAATGCTGATCCTTCCGGTGCTCGATGATTCGGCACCCGCAAGAGAGCGCAGCAGACTTGTTCGTCCGGACCCGACAAGACCGGCGAGGCCGACGACCTCGCCCGCGCGGACGTTGATTGAGACGTTCTCTATCGCGCCGGGGAGAGTGACCTCGTGAGCATCGAGGATGATCTCGCCGCGGTGTGCCCCGCGCTGCTGAGCTCGTTCGGCCGGCTGGTCGCCGGTCATCGCTTCGACGAGAGCGGGGCGAGTCCACTGGGCCGCCGGACCTTCTGCGGTCTTCTGCCCGTTGGTCATGACGGTGATGTCGTCGCTGACTTCCAGAACCTCACCGAGGTTGTGGGTAACGAGGACCATTGTGATGCCTCGACGCTTCAGCTCTCGGACGAGGTCGAGGAAGTGCCGCCGTTCGCGTTCTGACAACGCTGCGGTGGGTTCGTCGAAGAGGATGGCGCGCGCACCGGATTGAATCGCGCGAAGGATTTCGAGGATCTGCGCGTTCGCCACTGTGAGGTTGCGCGCGGGAAGGTTCGGGTCGAAGTCCACCCCGAACTCGGCACAGAGTTCGAGGAAGCGTCGCTTCATCTCCTTCTTCTTCAGCCATCCTCCGCCGGTGAGGTCTTGACCCAGGAACACGTTCTCGGTCGTCGTCATGGCTGGGAGGACGGTCAACTCTTGGTAGACAGCGACGAGGCCAGCTCGTCGTGCGTCGGTGGGACGTGCTGATTTGAGTTCGTGTCCGAAGACGGTGACTGTACCTGATGTTGCTGCGGTGCGTCCGCTCATGATGCCAAGGAGTGTGGACTTCCCTGCACCGTTAGCGCCGACCAAGGAATGGACGGTGCCTGCGCGTACCGTGACGGATACGTCCGACACCACGGTGGACTGACCGTATTGCTTGGTGATGGATGAACAGACGATGGCGTCGCTCATGTGTTCGCCTCTCATGGCCGGTTCGGGTGGCCGCCTGTCGCCAGGCGGCCACCGAATTGGAACTCGGCTGTTAGTACTCGGGCTTCCACTGGTCGACGTTGTCCTTGGTGATCAAGGGCGCGCCTGGGAAGGTCAGAGTGTCGAGCGGGTTGGTGTTGGTGGCAACGGTCTTGCCCTTGAGCTTGTCGACCAAGAGGGCAAGCGACAGTTTGATGTCGGTGTAGGGCATTCCTGGCAGTGCGGCCTTGATCGTTCCGGCTGCGACCTGAGACTTCGTCCACGAGTCGCCATTGCTGTCGTAGACAATGACGCTGTCGGCCTTTCCGGCCTGCTTGACGGCCTGGACGACGCCACGGGTCATGCCGGAATAGTTGCTCGCGATCGCTTTGAGGTCACCGTTTGCGTTGAGGAACGTTTGGGCGGCCTTGTACGCGGCATCCGTGGAGTAGTCCGTGTTTTCGATCGATGCCAGCTTGAAATTGCTGTGTGAGGCGAAGCCAGCCTTTGCTGCAGCGGTAGTGGTGTCGGTCACGAAGTCGAGAGTCGGCCCAGTGATGAGCGAAATCGAGCCCGGGGTCGTGTTGGCGAACATGTAGTTGAACCACTTGTCGTAGCCGCTGCGGTTTTGCTCACCGACGAACCCGACGGTGCCCTTCGTGTAACCGTCGTCCCCGCAGATTGCGGTGATCGCGATGATGATTGGGATGCCGCTCTGCGCGGCCCGCTTGATCCCGTTGCACTGATCGGCAGGCGAAATCGCGTTCACTACCCAGCCGTCGTAGGTCTTACGCTGCTGAGCCAGCTGGAAGGCGGTGTTCTGGTCCTGGGCTTTCCAGTTGGAGGTGATCACCGTGACGTCGACGCCCAGTTCCTTGCCGACCTCGGTGGCTGCCTTCTGCTCCGACTGGAGGTAGGCGTTGCTGTTCGCGGGAATGAAGACGCCGATCTTCAGCTTGTGGTCTTGGCTGGCGCCGGCTCCGGCTCCGCTACACGCGGCCAAAGAGACTGCAACGGCGGCCGCCGCCACAGCGGCGAGCACGCGCTTCTTTGCGCGGGAGGTGAGCTTCATGTTGGTCCTTACTCTTGGGTGGGGGGGTGGGGTGGGGTGGGACAGCTGAGGGAGTTCAATCCGTCCAGTAGGGAAGGAGCGCGCTGAGGTTGGTGAACCAGACGCCCTCGAGGTTTGCCACGTAGCTCAAGAACCGCTCAAACATGAGCAGGTAGTGAGCTCGGCCGATCGCCTGCGGGTGAACGGTGATCGAGACCAGGGCGTTCGGGACACGTTCGTAGGCGAAGTCGATGTGCGCCTTCCACCGTGCGTAAATCGTCTCGGGCGATTCGAAGCCCTGATTGACGCCGGGGATGTGCTCCGTCGCAGGCCAGTCGTCCAGATGCCAGGAGACGGGGAATTCCAGGATCGAACTTGGGGCACCGAAGCTGTTGCCGTGCTCCCGATCGATCGTCACTGGGCGAGGGCGGTAAGGCTCGAAGTCACGTCCCATCAGGGACGAGTCCCAGTCGAAACCGAATTCCTCGAGCAGGTCGAGCGTCTGCTCGGTGAAGTCCCACGCGGGCGAGCGGTAGCCGCGAGGTCGCTTGCCGACGATCCTCTCGTGCTGTTCGATCTGCAATTGAAGAAGTCGACGCTCTTCGGCCGCGTCGATCTTCATGATCGGTTCGTGCCAGCATCCGTGAGCCGAGATCTCGTGTCCGCTTTCAAGCACTGACTCGAATTCAGCCGGGAACGTCGACATCGTGTGGGTGGGGGTAAAGAAGTTGCCGATCACGTCGTGACGAGCTAGGGCACCCAAAAGACGAGGCAGTCCGACGAGCGCATCGAACTCGCCTCGTGACAGGAATCCGGGGCTGGTCTGCCCGAACGTTCCCATCCAGGTCGCGTGCGCGTCGAAGTCGACGCCGATGTTGACAGCTAAGCGTCGTTGGGGAGGCAGTTCCAGTGTCATCGTTGCCACCGTTCTCAGGGTCAGTGGGAGGTCCGCCCTAGTTTGAGCGTTCTTGCCCGAAGCTGTGGGATTTCATCCATTCTTGCCACCTAGGGGTAATCTGTCGAATGACTTTTTGTGTCCCTGGCTATAACATCCAGGAATGGACAGGCGAGCTCTCGAATGCTTCAACACGGTCGCGCGACTTGGAACGGTGAGCGCCGCGGCGGCGGCCCTCTCGGTCACCCAGCCCGCCGTCTCGAAGCAGATCGCCAGACTCGAGAGCGAGTTGGCGGTGCGGTTGTTCCATCGGACCCCGACTGGGATGACGACCACCAGTGCGGGCGAGACGCTCCTAGAGCTTGGAGATGACGTTCTCTCCCGCTTCGAACGCACCGAGGCGGTCATGCGGTCCAGATTTCACGGCAGGCCCTCCTTCCGCGTCGCGTGCCCGCATTCGACCGCTCAGGACGTATTGGCACCATTCATGGCCGATGAGGATCCTCCGATTGTCGACCTCGACATCATGCCGGCCAGCGAGGTAGACGGCGTCCTCGACCGCGAGGCGGACATGGCGGTCAGCTCGCTGGCTCCCCCGGCCCATCGTGGCCAGTTGGCAGTCGCGACGATTCCGATCATGGTTCAGTCACCGCTGGATAGGTCGGGGCCATTTCCGGACTATTCTCGGGGAGACCTCGAACGACTTAGGGACGAGTGGATCATCGTGCCCCGAAGCGGCGTTCAGATCGCAGTGCTGAAGGCAATGGCCATGTTTACGGGTTCACCGCTCGTCCGAGAAGCTTCCACCGGGACTATCGCCCAGGCGCTCGCGGCGAACGGTCACGGCTATGCCCTGGTGACGGAGCCGGTGCGGTACAACCTTCGCGCGGTTCCAGCCTTCGCGAATTCCCTGCCGGTGACGATCGTCCTTTACGCGTCATGGGATGCTCAGCACTACGCTGCAGAAGACCTGTACCGGACAGCGTTGAGTCTGCGTCGTTGGATGAAGGCTCACCCGCCGTGGGGGCAAGTCTTGAGGCATCACGCAGATACGTGAAACGACTATCGACCAGGCTAGGAGACGATCTAGCTTTCGTCCTGCTCCTGAAGGAGCTCGGCGAAGCCGCCGAGAATACGGCCACCGTGGATCCAGTGAGGCCGCGCGATCTGTCTATCTAGTCATCACCGTCACACTTCACCGCGAGGGGGCGGGCCGCGCGCCCGCTCCCTTCGCTGGCGTTAAGGGAAGACGTCGGTGTGACCCGGCGTGATCGTGGTTGCGCTGCTCACAGTCTTCTTGCTGCCCTCGCAATATGGCTACTGCGTCGATGGGGGTTGCGAAGGTCCCTAGTCCCGGGCGATGGATCTCTTCACGAACTCCACGTCGGTCATCACTCGCTCCGAAAGGCATGAGGTCGGACGGGCGCGGACACAACGCCGGTGACAGCAGCACAAGAGATTTAGCGACACGACAACGGCTGGTTTCGCGATCCGTTGGCTCCGGCGTTCCCCCTCGATGGAGTGCTGAGGATTGTTACGCGGGTGGGCTGGCGTAGGAATCAGGCAGGCGATCTCAGGTTGCGCAACACATGGTTGACGTATCGTCCCCTCTTCTATCGGCGCTGCCTGGGCCTGCTTCGGTCCGCCAGGTCGTCCAAGTTCCACTGACCTTCGCCGACGGCTACTCCACCGTCGCCGACATCCACACCTTTACCGACCTTACCGATGGCACGGAGCACCTGCTCCTCGGCCTTGGGCCGTGGCGGATGGCGCTCCAACGGTCGAGAAATGGGGGCCACGCGCCTCTTGTTCGCCCGCACAGCGAGTGCCTGACTGGCGACGTATTCGGCTCCCAACGATGCGATTGCGGTCCGCAGCTACGCGAAGCCGTTGAACGGATCAGCGAGCAGGGTGGGTTCCTCCTCTACCTTCGGCAGGAAGGTCGAGGGATCGGGCTGTACACGAAACTAGACGCGTACGCGTTACAAGATGCGGGGCTGGACACGTACGAGGCGAATATCGCACTCGGTCATGGCGCTGATGAGCGGGATTACTCCGCCGCTGCGCAGATGCTCGCAGCGTTGCACGCGACTCGCATCCGTCTCCTGAGCAACAACCCGGACAAGGCTGCTCAACTCACGGCGTTGGGAGTCGAAGTTGAGGCGGTGGTAGCAACAGGGACACACCTGTCGCCGGCAAACGCCAAGTATCTGCTTGCCAAGCGAGACAAGACGTCGCACACGATTGACATTCCTGCCTAGATGCTGCTCGCGGCGGAGGCGAAGGGCGGGCTGGCCCTGCGGAGCAGCCCGCCCTTCACCTGACTGCTAGTTGAAGATATCCACGCTGTCCAGGGCAATTGTTGTGCCGCTGCTGGCGCTGTTCTTCGCCCCAGTCACCGTGATCGTGACGGTGTGGCTCCCCGACGTGAGTGCTCCGCTCGCCCAGACGACTCCGCTGCCGAGCCGCGACGACGCGTAATCGTCCACGGTCACCGGTGTGCCGCCGTCGACCGAGATCGTCATTATGCCCTGGTCGACGTCCTGCACAGCGTGGACAGCGACCTGGGTGCCGGTGAAGGTGAGGCTGGCGGTGTCGCCGCCGTGCGGATCCCACTGAGCGGTGCCGAGATACATGTCGGCGACGCCGGGGGTGTTGCCCCATCCGGAACCTGCGTAGGTGAGATGGGTTCCGGTGGTGGCGTTCGCGTCGATGCGGGTCGCGGAGGTGACGTCGGCTCGATCGATGGCGATGTTGTACCCGCTACTAGCCGCGTTCTTCGTTCCCGTATTGGTGACGACGAGCACGTGCGGGCCGGGGTCGAGGACGGGCGACGTCCACACCACTCCCGATGCGTTGCGCGTCGCGGAGTAGTTATCGACAACCGTGGGCACAGACCCGTCGACGGACACCGACATCTTCGCCTGGTCGACATCCTTGACGGCGCGGAGGGCGACCTGGTTGCCGGTGAAATGGAGCACGGCGGTGGATCCACCAGTGAAGCTCCAGTTCGCGGTTCCGTTGTACATGTCGGAGACACCTCCGGTGACGCCCCAGCCGGCGCCGTACTGGAAGTAGTTCGCGGCCGCGCTAGTGGCGTTCCCGTCGATGATGGTCGTCCCGGTTGTCACCGGGGTGATGGTGACGAAGTATGCGTCGTTCGCCTGCGCCCAGGTGATCGGAACGGTGACACCACTGGTGCCGGAGGAAATCACCTGCGTGCTGACGACAGTCGGCTGGGCCAGCGGGTTGCTGTCGGGGATCCGCTGGATGGACAGCAGCGCTCCGGAGGAGCCGAACACCCAGCTCGTCGACGAGAGACCGTTAACGTTGAGTGTGAGCGCTCCGCTGTTCGCGGCGGAGTCACCGAGCAGGATCGCGACGCGGCCACGGGTCTGGTCGACACCCGCGACCGCTCCGGTAGTGCCGCTGGAGGTGACTGCCGCGAGGCTGCCGGTGACGTCGGCGTAGTCCTTGTAGACCCACCATTGCCCGGTCGGTCGCCAGGTGCCAGAGCCGTCCTGGACGAGCGTGGAGTCGAGGCTGCCGACCATGCAGCAGTTGCTCCAGATCGCGTGGTCGGCGTAACTGATGCCGGAACCAGCGAGCTTCGTCAGGTACGACGCCTCCATGCCTGCGTTCTGCTCCGAGGAGCCGAGGTATTCGTTCATCGCGGTCTGCACGCCCGTGATGCCGGCGGAGCTCAGGTCACCCTTCACCGTCGCGACGTCCGCGGCCGGGTTCCCGCTGAAGTGCCAGTTGACGTAGTTCGGAACGGTGCCTGCAGTTTTCACGTGCGAGAGGAACGACGTGATGTACGTGTTGTTGAAGTTGGAGACGCTGGGTCCGACGATGACGGCCGACGGTTGGAGGCCGCGGATAGTGGTGTACGCGGAGTCCCACATCTGGAAGTACTGGGTTCCGGCGTACCCGGCCGGCCAGAAGAAGCTGCTGTCCGGCTCGTTCCAAATGTCGTACCGCACGGTGACGCCTGCAGCGTTGATATCACCGACCAAGTGCTGGAGGAAGGAAACCCAGTTGCTGCAATCGCCACCGGCGCACGGGAACGCCTTTGAGCCAGGTGGGAAGGTGCCATCGTAGGCGGCGAAGACGTCGCTGACGAGGAGGTCGTACACGCCCGGGGTCGGCTGCTGGTTCAACCGCCTGGCCTGTGCGATCACCGAGTTCACGCGGGCGGTGTAGCCGCTACCCGCTGCGTAGCCGTCGCCGACCCAGCCGGCGCCGGGGATGTCGGAGCCTCCGCCGCGTGCGGCGTTGACGGCGAGTGGGGTCAGCAGGTTGTCCGCCGGCGCGGTTCCGTCTTGGGACATCCCGTAGAGGAACCCCGCACCGACCCCGGTCGCTGTGCCCGAGGTCGATGCGAGGTTGACTGTGACGGTCTGGCTGGTCGCCAGCGCCGGTGCGCTCTGGGTGAGCGCTCCTCCTACAAGTAGGAGGCTTGCTGCGAGTGTCAGGGAGCTGCGAAGCCGCTTCGCTCCGACACGTCGTCGTGTCGCTACCATTTCTTCCCTTTCCTGTGCGCTCGACCGGGCGGCCGAGGCGTGGCGACGCAGCAGACCGCCCTGCAGCGGCCTCGCTACGCCAGACTCGGGTCCGGCTCCTGCACGAGAGATTCGCGGCCGGAGGCCTGGAGGGGTACGACCGCACCATCACGGGTGAACACCGGAATGCGGTCGATCGGAGCGTCGACAAGGACGGTCTGCCCCCCGGGGAGGCTCTGGCCGGTCCACGCGTCGGTCCAGGTGCTGCCGGCTGGGAGGTAGACCTCACGTGCGGTCTGCCCCGGCTTCAGGACGGGCGCGACCAGGATGTCGGGGCCGAATAGGAACTGGTCCTCTACCCGCCACGCGCCGGCGTCGTCCGGGAAGTCGACGAACAATGGCCGCATGGGGGGCAGCCCGGTTTCCGATGCGATCGTCATCTGACGGTGGACGTAGGGCCGGAGCCGCTCGCGCAGCCGGATAGTGTCGGCGATGATCTCGTACGCCTGCTCACCGTATGACCACGGTTCGTTCGGGCCGCCGCTGGCAGCGTAGCCGTCAGAGTTACGAGGGGCCCGGTCGCCGTGGAGGCGGAAGATCGGACAGAAGACGCCGTACTGGAACCAGCGGATTACGAGCTCCTGGTAGGCGGGGTCGGAGGCGTCGCCGCCGTGGAAGCCGCCGATGTCGGTCGTCCACCACGGAATGCCGGAGATCGCGATGTTCAGGCCGGCGCGCACCTGCGTGGAAAGCGACTCCCAAGTGGCCGGGATGTCGCCGGACCAGACCGCTGTGCCGTACTTCTGCGCCCCGGCCCACGCGGAACGGGAGAACAGCACGGTCTGCGGAAGCCCGTCGTGCGCCATTCCTTCCGCGAACAGGCGGGCGTTCTCGCGCGGGTAGATGTTGGCGACCTGAGCCCCGGGACCGGCGTAGAAGGAGAGGTTCTCCGGGTGGAAGGGGCTCAGCTCAGGCTCGGAGGCGTCCAGCCACCAGATGCCGATCCCGTGCGAGACGTAGTTGCGCCGGATCAGGCTCCAGACGAACTCCCGGGTCCGCGGATTAGTGGGGTCGTAGAAGCTGACCGGCATTGCCAGCGGCATTCCCTTGTCGCGGGCGGCCTGGTGGACCTCGATGCCCTGGTCGCTGGCGACGAGGAGGCCGTCGTCGCGGAACCGTAGGAAGTTCTCGGACAGCGGCGACACGGTGGGCCACACCGACACCATCAGTTCAACGCCGAGCTCGCGCAGCTCGGCCACCATCGCGGACGGGTCGGGCCATTCATCGGCGTCGAAGCGATAGTCGCCCATCGCCGACCAGTGGAAGTAGTCGGAGACGATCACCGACAGCGGCAGGTCGCGGCGCGCGAACTCGCGGGCGACCTCGAGCAGCTCCTCCTGGGTGCGGTAGCGCAGCTTCGACTGCCAGAACCCGCTGGCCCACGCAGGAAACTCGGGCACGTGTCCTGTGGCGTCAGCGTAGGCGGCGAGGATATCGGCCGGAGTTCCGCCCGCGGTGATCCAGTAGTCGATCTGCCGGGCCTGCCCGACCTGCCACCGGGTACCGTTGGCGGCGAACTCGACCCGGCCGACCGCGGGGAGGTTCCAGAGAAGGCCGTACCCGCGGCTTGAGAGGACGAAGGGGATGTTGACCTCGCCGTTGCGCTGCACTAGGTCCAGGCCGAGGCCCTTGAGGTTCAACCGGCCGTGCGTGCGCTGGCCCATTCCGAAGAGCCGCTCGTCGTCGTAGGCGGCGAACTCCTGATGAAGCTCGTACTGACCGGCACGGTTGCCGACGTAGACCCGGGGGCCGGGCGTCCAGAAGTGCTCACGCTGCTCGCTCAGCAGTTCCCGGCCGGTGACGACGTCGAAGAATGCAAGCTGCACTTCCGGGATCGATTCGGCGCGGTCGAGCGTTGCGACGACACGGATACGTCCCTGGGTCAGCTCGGCACTGTCGCCCTCGATCGTCACCTCCGGCGCGTCGGCCGACGGCGGCTGCTCGAGGGCGCCGTGGTCGGCCGGCTCGATGGAGTGCAGCGCCGCCCGCACCCGGAGGGCGTCGCGCCCCCAGGCCTGGATGCGGATGACTTCGTGCCGGTTGCGGATCTCGAGTCCGTCGTGGAGGCGCTGGAACAGCGTCATGTCGATGATGCCTTTCGAGGTGTTGGGGTGTGCGTCGGGGTGCGGAGCGTCGGCCGTCATTTGACGGCCCCGCCGAGGGCTCCTGCGGAGATGTAGCGCTGCGCGAAGACGAGGAAGATGATCGCCGGGATGGACGCTAGTGTCGCCGTGGCCATCACCGGCGCCCAGCTCTGCACGTTGGCGGCGAGGTAGTTGTAGATGCCGAGGGTGACCGGCCGGACGGTGTCGGAGGTCGTCAGCGTCAACGCGAAGACAAAATCGCTCCAGGCGAAGAGGAAGCTGAATAGCCCGGCGGTGATGATGGCGTTCTTGCTGATCGGTACGACGATCGACCAAAACGCCCGCCAGTGCCCGGCCCCGTCGACGCGGGCGGCCTCCACCAGCGACGGCGGGATGCTCTCCATGAAGGCGCGCAGGATCAGGATCGCGAACGGGATCGAGGTCGTCGTGTCGGCGAGGATCAGCCCGGGGATGGAGTTGAGCAGCCCCAGGTTGTTGTAGATCGAGTAGAGCGCGTTGGCGATCACGATGCCGGGGATCATTTGCGAGATCAGTAGCGCGAGCATGATGACGCTGACCCAGCGGAGGCGGAACTTCGCCATCGCGTACGCGGCCGGCGCCGCCACGACGAGCGTGAAGATCACGGTTCCGATCGCGATGAGCAGGCTCGTGCCCATGTTGCCGAGCTGCTCGGATATCGCCTGCCCATAGGCGGCGAACGTCGGGTTCACCGGAAAGAACGTCGCGTTGACCGCGGCGGCCCCAGATTGCAGGGACGTGTTCGCCATCCAGTAGATCGGGAACAGCATGATCAGCAGGAATACGATCCCGAGGATCGTGTACGGGAGCTTCCTGGCGGTCGTTCGCTTCATCGCTCCGCTCCTATTCATCGATCGGGCGCCGGTTCAGGCGCAGGTAGACGGCGGTGAAGATCAGCGAGATGACGATCAGGATGTTGCTGATCGCAGCTCCGGTGCCGAAGGAGAACAGCACGAACGACTCGTGGTACGAGTTCGTAGCTAGCGTCTGGGTGGCGTTGGCAGGACCTCCACCGGTAAGCCCGAGGATGATGTCGAGCACTTTGAGCGTGTAAACGACCCCGAGTACGAGCACGACACTGACCACCGGACGGAGGTTCGGCCAGGTGATGTTCCAGAACGCCTTCCAACCCGTGGCCCCGTCGAGCGCGGCCGCCTCGTAGAGCTCGTCCGGAATGCCCTGCAGGCCGCCGTAAAGGATGGTCACGTTGAATGGGATTCCCAGCCAGATGTTGACGAGGATCACCGAGACCAGCGCGACATCCGGGCTACTCAACCACGGCACCGCGTGCGGTGTGAGATGGAAGAACAGCAACGTCTGATTGAGGATGCCGCTGTCCTGGTCAAGGATCCACTTCCACACCGCCGTGGAGGCGATCAGCGGGAGCAGCCAGGGAAGCAGCAGGAGTGCCCGCAGAACTCCACTAAGCGGGAAACGGCGGTTGAAGAAGATGGCCAGCGCCATCCCGATCACGAATTGCCCCACGATCGAGCCGATCGTGAACAAGGCGGTGTTGATCAGCGTGGTCGGGAACAGCGAGCTCGTGATGACTGTCACGTAGTTGGCGAAGCCCACCCAGGGGGCCTCGCCGGTGTAGAACGTCTTCGTGGTGTACTCCTGGAAGCTCATCACCACGTTCTGCACGATCGGGTACCCGAAGAAAAGGGCGAGGTACGCCACCGCTGGCAGGATGAAAAGCCACTGGGCGATCCGTTCGCCGCTTGGCCTGCGTCGTCCACTACGAGATGACCCGCTGCCCTGCGCGTGGCCCGGCCTGGCGTCGCTCGCGACATCCAATATCGCCATCTCGGAACTCCTTTCGTGCCTGGTCGTGGCGCCCCGGTGGGGGTCCGGGACGCCACGCCAGTGTCTCGATGTCGCGCTACTTGCCTGCAGTAACCTGCGCCAGCGCCGCCTCCGGCGTCGCCTTGCCGGTCAGCACCAACTGCTCGGCGGTGTAGATTTGCGTACCCACATCCGGCCACTTCACGCCCAGCTCGGCCGTGCGAGAGCGGGCGTCGGCGACGATCTGGACGAAGCCGGACAGGTCGGCGTTGGTCTCACCGAACTTCTTGGCCGCCTCGACGTTCGATGGGATGTAGTTGTTCTGCTCAGCGATGGTCGCCTCGACCGCCGGGGTGTTCAGGCAGGCGACGAACTTGCCGGCCGCGGCCTGCTTGTCCTTGTTGCCCGTGTTCGGGACGGTGAAGGTCTCGCCTCCAAGTGGAGTCTGCGACTTCTTGCCGTCGGCCTGCGGCGGGATCGGGACGTAGCCCCAGTTGATCTTCGACTGCTTCAGCGCCGGGATCTGCCACGGGCCGTTCTCCATCATCGCCGCTTTGCCGGCGAGGAACTGGTTGTTGACGTCTCCCTGCGACCAGTTGACCACGCTCTGCGACGCGGACCCGTCAGCGACCAGATCGTGGAGGAACTGGAGGGCCTGCGCGTTCTCCGGCGAGTTCAGCTTCTTCTCGTCACCGCCGTTGCTCCACATCCACGGCATGAACTGCCACGTGCCCTCGTAGTTGTTCACGCCGCTGAACGCGAACCCGTAGTGGTCGGGGGTGGTCAGGGTCTTGGCGTCGGCCTTCAGCTCGTCCCACGTGGTCGGCGGCTTCAAGCCGGCTGCGGTGAACAGGTCCTTGTTGTAGAACAGGGCCAGCGAGTTCACCCCGGGAGCGAGTCCGTACAGGTCGCCTTTGTAGGTGCCGGCGTCGACGACGCCCTGCGTAACGCCGCCGGCCGTGATCCCGTAGTTCTTGAGCGGGGTCAGCGCACCAGAGTCCGCGATCTGCTGCACGTCCGGGTTGTCGAGCATGAGGGCGTCTGGCAGGGTCTTCGAAGAGATCTGCTGGAGCACCTTGGCGATCAGACCGCCATTGGGGACGTGGGTCGCGGTGACGGTGTTGCCGTCCTTGGCCGCGCAGTCCTTGTAGATCTTGTCGTAATTCGCAGCCTGCGGACCCGCGTAGTAGTCCTCGACGGTCAGCTTCTGGCCGCCAGATGTGGTCGCGGGTGCGTTCGACGAGCAGCCGGCGAGGACCGCTGTGACACCAACGACTGCCGTCACCGCGAGGATGACGCCTCTCTTATTCATGTGATGAGCTCCTTTGCCAATGCAATGATTTCGGGTATTCGCTGTGGTGCTACCTACGCCTCGTGTGATGAGTCCGGGGTATTACCTCTTTGTGGCGCTCTGGGAGCGGTCCCCATGCGTCAAACCGGTTTGATGAAGCGGCCAAAAAAAGAGCCCTGTGAAGGTCAGATCGCACGGGTGCTCCCCCGATCGACCATGACCGGCGCCACCAGCTCCGTGACGACCGCGCGATTAGGATCCTCGATCCGGTCAACGAGCAGCCGCACTGCGTGCGTGGCGACCAGATCGGGTGACGGCTCAATGGCGGTGTAGGGCAACGACAGCATCGCACCGAACTCATCGCCGAAAAGGCTGACCACCGATAGATCCGCAGGGACGGAGACGCCGCGCTGGCTCAGAACCATCGGGAGATCCACAAGGGCACCGACGCTGTGCACGAGAAGCGCACTGGCCGCCGGCGATGCATCGAGCGCGTCGGCGAGTGCGTGCGCGCGCTCCTTCGGGTCGGCTGAGTCATGGACGATGGCGAGTGACACCCCAAGGGCTGCAGCCTCATCGATCACCGCGTCGCGCAAACGCCACACGTAGCCGAGGTCCTGCTGGAACATGGTCTCGGGGAAGGTAATGAACACCACATCCCGGTGACCCAGGCCGGCGAGGTGCCGCACCATCATGCGGCCGGCTTCGCCAAAGTCCAAGTCGACACTGTCCAGCACGTCGTTGTTCTCCGCGACCCCGATCAGCACTCCCGGCTGCCGCGCAGTCCGGACGGCGTCGATACGTTCGTCGTATCGCTTCACGTTGAGGAGTACGACTCCGTCGACGCGGCTGCTCTCGGTGACCCGCTTAATGCCGGTGCTCCCGTCAACATCGGTGACCATCAGCACGTCGTAGTCAAGCGCGCGAGCCGCCTCCGACACTGCGCCGGTGTACTGCAGCCGGGCGGGGGCGAATTCGTCTGGCGCGTATGGCACGATCAGTCCCATAGTGGACGTTCTCGATGTGGCGAGCGCCTTTGCTCCGGCATTCGCGGTGTAGTTGAGCACCCGAATGGCATCGTTGATCCGCTCGCGGGTCTCTCGCGAGATCGGGCGCTTTCCCGAAAGGGCGTGCGACACCGTGCTGCGAGAGACTCCCGCATACTCGGCCACATCGCCAATCGTCACCATTGAAGTGCTCCCAATACTCGTCAAATCGGTTTGACGTGGCGAGTTTAGCAGAGCCAAGGAAAGTTCGTCAAACCGATTTGATGATTTGGATCCGTGATCGCCTTTCGGCGAGGAACTGCACATGATCATGCCTTGGACTGCGCCCAACAGTAGCCAGTTGGGCGCAGTCCGTAGGGGTGGGCCACGACGAACTCCACTCCCTTTCATTGCCCGATTCGCCTCGTTGAAGTTCCATCCATGTTTGGACCAGTGGGCAGCCGAAGCACGCGGGCATTTCATGCGGCGTTCTGCGGTCGATCCAACCGTGGACGCTCCGCCGGCCGGAGTCGCGCCGCTCGATCCGCTAACCACCGGCAACTGTCAGGTCGATAGTTGGCCATGACGTCAAGCGGCGAAGACCCGCATCAGCTCACGCGTCGATAGAAGAGCCGCCTAAGAGCTCGCCCCATTGATAGGAGACGCATGTACCAGGACCATTCAAGCGCTATCGATCAGCCAAGGCCGGACGACGTCGTGTGGCGCTACATGGACCTATACCGATTCCTTTCCTTGCTCGAAGACAGCGCACTAACTTTTGTCGCTGCCAACAGGATGACGGACTCGTGGGAGGGGCGCTTCCTCGCCCTCGAGAGGCGTTTCAGGATCCGGCGACGGACGCACATGTCACAGCGAAGATGACCCGCAACTTGATGCAAGCGACCACCTTTCTGAATTGCTGGCACGTTTCGCCGGTTGAATCGGCAGCTATGTGGGACATCTATCAACGAGACGGTCGCGGCGTCGCCGTCAGGTCGACGTGGGACCGCCTTACCTCCTCCTTGAGCGACCCGCACGAGATCTTCGGCGGTCTAGTGAAGTACGTGAACTACGCGAGTGACCCATTCCCGGACGACAATTGGATCACCCCATACATGCACAAGCGAAAGAGCTTCGAGCACGAAAAGGAAGCTCGCTTAATGCTCATTGACCCACACGGCTTCAATGCCGTGAGCTTCGAAGGATCACGACAACTTGGCTTCGGCGAGTTCGATGATGGCGAGCCACCGGCCACTCACTCCGTAAGCGTCGAACTGACAATGCTTGTCGAGGCAATATACGTCGCTCCTGGCACTCCCGAATGGCAGTCGAATCTGGTCCAACGCCTAGCGGGTCGGTACCTCAAGGAGTGCACCTTCGAACACTCATCACTCGACGACGCCCCCATTTTCTGAGCGCCAACTGCTACTTACGGAGCTCGTTTCGCTCGTTGGGACAAATGGAGCGGTAGCGTCACCTCGTGACAACTGAGCAACTGAGGTATCGAACCGCCACTACCGCATTACGTTGCCCGCGCGTAGTAGTTCTCGTGCCTGGTTTCGGGGATTGGCGTGGCTGGATGCGGCTAGCCATCAAAGCGGCCAGCGCCCACTGGGGAGGCGGCGGCTATATCTACATCCCCGTGAGCAGCGAGGGCAAGATACACCCCGACTTGCTCATGGCAGCCATCGCTTACGACCCCGACTACATCGCCATCCTGCAGGAAGGCGTACCAGCCTGGCGCGCCCTCGCCCCAGATCGTTTGCAATTACCACCGCAAGTCGGACTATCCGACGACGAGTATCACCAGATGCTTGAGGCGTCTCCTGTGCGCGATGATTGGGCGAGGGCCGCCTCCGCTGATCTCGTGGCAGCATGTACACCGCTTGGGTATGCGCGAAAAGTCCCAGCAGGCCCACCAAGACATATCTCGTCGAGCACCCCCCTCTCTCCCCAACCGTTCCTTCCTGCACCTCCCCCGGGTTATGACCGCCCATATGCCGCGCTTGTGGCGTCAGCCAACTGGCCTGGCGATATCAATCTGATGGCACTTGCCCGAACAGGCACGCCTGAGACCTCCGACCAGCGTGACCAACCGGTCGAATCGACGCTGCTCAAGTGGGTAATTTCGCAAGCTGCCGGAGATGCCCCGGAGGAATTGCTCTGGTTCTCGTCAATGACGTTGTCGACACCTGCAAGGAACCACAACACATGGTTCGGTACAGCATCTCCGAACTTGAACGTGATGTGGGCCGGAATTCAGGGAGATCAAGCTGCCGTGATCGTCGGTGACACCGCCGATGATTTTGCGCTTGCCGTGGCCCTCGATCGGATGCTCGGATACGCGCTCTGGCTCACTGAAGACATTGTGCAAAAGCACATTGTGCGAAGTCCCGACCTCCAGTATTCGCTGCAACAGACATGGGAAATCATTTCCCCCTTCTCCGCGGTGCCCCTTTGGTCCACATCCCTCGACGACGACCACCTGTCTGACGTCAAGACGCAGATGCGCGTGTTCAGCAATAGCATTCACGTCCAAGACTTATCGGACGCGGATTCGGACGTCGTCGGTGACATCATCATTCGCAGACCTCGCATGCGCATGAGCGGACTGCGAACCCTCGCCATGTCCGACCACCTAGGCGAACCGTTGGCCTTGCCGATCAGCGAAGACGACGATGGGACACTTCACGTACAAACCCCGGTGTCATCGCTTTTACCAGAGGTACATCCGGACAAGATGCCTCTCAACTCATTTGGATCGCCGCAGTGGATCGTTGATGTGACCGTTGAAGGTCAGATCACACCGACGGGGCGGGGGTTACCCAGTCGATGGGTCGTGGACGACGGCGACGAGAATGCCACCACCGTGATTCGCAGCAGCCGCGCTGGCGTCAGCTTTCTAGCAGCGAGCCTGGGTGTTGTTTCGGCAAACCAGGTTCTCGCTTCGCGGCTCGCGAGTCCACGCATTCGGCAGCTGGGAATGTATTCGTGGGTGCAGGCGATGGCGGAAAGCTCAGGTGTGGACGCGAGGCTTTCGCGACCTGGCCGGTTCGCAAACCTGGTGGCCAACCGCCTGGGATCCCGGAAGCGTCTCGTAGACCTTGTCGCAAGCCCAATGCATCCGTTTCTGCGCGAGTTCCTACCGATGCGAAAAGGCAGCTCTAGCGCTGAGGTCTTCCCCGAGGACGACGGGATGTTGGTAAACGCTCGCCAACGCATTCTTGCCTACGAGGCGCTAGAACGCCTCACGCCCGACGTCCAACCCGACCTCCGGCGAACGTGGATCGACGAACTCCTCAAAGCTCGCCTGTTGAGACAGGGTCTGGCGCTGAACTGCGAAGAGTGTGCTCTTTTCAACTTCATCTCACTCGATGACATTCGACAACAGTTCGAATGCAAAACCTGTGGAGCACTGAATGAATTCGCGGCGGCTCGATGGAAGTCGATCACCGCGGAGCCGCGATGGTTCTACGACCTGCATCCCGCGCTGGCAAGCCTATTAGCCGACAATGGAGACGTACCCCTGTTGGCGGCGCACCGTCTTAGCGCAGGCGCCCGCCGTTATGCAGACACAGGCGAAGTTGAGTTTCGAAGCTTAAGTGACACATCGTTGAACTTCGAGATCGATTTGATCGCCCACATAGACGACCAAGTCGTTGTCCTTGAAGCCAAGACGAATGGCTCACTCGAAACTGGCAAGTCACGTCACCGTTTGATCATGAAGAGGTTTCGTGCCGCTGAACTCCTTCGCGCCGACAAGGTCGTATTCGCCACGACTGCTTCAGAATGGACTGGCGACTCCGAAGCGATCGCGAACAAAATCGCGCGTCATTCGTTTCCGCGAATCGAAGTCCAATTCATCGCTGGTCTTGGCCCCGAGTCTTGTGAACCCTCCCATCTATCTGCCTGAACTAGGCACCAGCTCCTGACGCAGGTTACGTCGGCGAATTACGCGCTCTTCGACTCCGCTTCCATCTCCTATCCACACGGACTGTTGTGGCCGCCGGACTGTCTGAATACTGCGGATCCTCGAACGCTGCCAGCCAGACCACGGCGCGCACCTTGCGCTCGTGGCGTCGAACTGCGACGAACAAGATCGGAAGCACTACCAAAGCACTTACAACACCCAAAAGTATGGATGTGGCGGCCATTTCCATCCAAGGCCCCTCGCCAAGGCGAATGGGTTTCGCCGGCACGACCAAGAGCCCGAAAAACGCAATCGCGAGGCCGGCAATAGTCAACTGGATCGCCGTCGGGTCGTCAGCTATTCGACGGCGTAGCTCGCTGCGGACAGTCGTGTCTCCGGCGACACGGCATGAAAGGCAGCGACTCGCTCAAGCGAGACCTCAGCGGTCGAATAAATATGAGGACGGATTGCTCGGGGAGCTTGGACACGCGTCGAACTATATGGCGCACCCGGTACATTCCGCCTTGAGGGGAGAGTGACTCTTCCAAACGCCCGCACGGCTTGCGCGCCTGCCTTGTTTTGGGGCCCGGGTCATGCACCTACAAGGCACTAACGTTGTCTCAGCTAATACGAGGGGATCTTATGAGCACACTTGCTGGTTGGTACGACGACGGCTCCGGACGGCTCCGGTGGTGGGATGGCGGTCAATGGACTGACCACTTCGCTGACCAGACGCAGGCTCCGGTGGTTGCGGCGTCTGACGGGCCACAGGCGAAACAGAGCATGTTTGCGAAGGTGAAGGCTTCCGCTGCCTCGGTAGCCGCGGAAGCCCGGTCGAACATCGGTTACGGGGCGAGCACTGCCGTCACCGTCCGCGACGACGCTGAGGTGACGGCTGTCGTCGCCGGAGATGACGTCCCGCTATATGAGATCGTCTCCCACATTGATGGCAAGAACGCCAAGGTGAAACTTTGGCCAGACCGGATCGAGTGGGAACGGGGCCGCGGAGTTTCCGGCGGGAAGATCACCGCCGGCGTGCTCACCGGCGGCCTTTCATTGCTCGCCACGGGGGTGAAGGGGGGCAAGGACGCGTACGAGATGCTGCCGATCAATCAGGTCACCTCCGTGAGCAACCGCAAAGACGGGATGCTGTACCACCTGGTCGAGGTGCAGACGGCTGGCGGAACCGTCGGCTTTCGTGTCAATCGTGACGACGCAGCTGCGTTCCGTCAGGCGATCCTCAATCTGATGCAGACCCGAGCGGCCACTCCGGTGAGCGTTCAGGTCTCGAATGCCGTAACAGAGCCGCCGGCAGTCACTACCACCCCTGACCACGTCGCACAGCTGCATCAGCTGGCTCAGCTCCGCGATGCCGGCATCCTCACCGACGACGAGTTCGCCTCTAAGAAGCAGGAGATTCTCTCCCGAATCTGAGCCACCAAGCGATAAACGGGGCGTCCCCGAATCGGAGACGCCCCGTTGCCGTTGCGGTGAAGGTCAGCCTGCGGCGACCGTCCAGGTGCCGTCGGACTTGACGACGACCACGGTCGGCCCGGCGAACATCGGCACCGTGCCGGTGTACGCGCCGATCTCGTTGACGGCGAGGTTGGGAATCGCCCCGCCGTACTGGACGACGGCGAAGTTGCCCTGTCCCTGGTTGTTGAACGCCCAGTTTCCGGCCGCGCCGTCGTACTTGTAGACCTGGTCGCCGGTTGCGCCACCGGGGAGCGTCAATGCGGGGGCGGAGCTGATCGGGGTGATCTTGATGGTCCACGCCCCATCGGCTTTGATCTGGAGGTTGGTGCCGGCTCCGCCGATGTTGTTGAGACCGAAAGCGGTGACCCCGGAGTAGTTGCCGATGGTGTTCACGAGCAGGTCGCCGGTCGGCTGGTTGGAGGCGTCGAGGACGTTGACGGCGAAGTTCGCGGAGCCCTGGTGGGTGGCGGTGACCACACCGGCTTCGGCGCCCGCTGGGATCGCGATGACGGAGTCACCGGCGCCGGACTGGTCCACCGGCGCGAATGTGCCGAACTTAGTGTCGTACGCGGCGTTCGGGTTTACCGGCGCTTTCGTCTGCGTCGGCTTCGGTGACGAGTTGTCGGCGGCGGCGGTGCTCGAGGCAGCCGGGATGTCGGTGGACGCGGTGGTCGGCGCTTTCCCGCCGCCGTAGACCATCGCGAAGATGAGGCCGATGACGATGGCGACGGCGCCGAGGAGGGTGCCCGTTATCGGGACGCCTGCCTTAGCGGGCTTCCGACGGAGGGCGATGATGCCGAAGATGAGGGCGAGGATTCCACAGACGAGTCCGAATCCGGCCGCTGGGGTGAACGCGAAGATCACACCGACGAGGCCGAGGACGAGAGCGGCGACGGCGAAACCGCGACCGCTTTTCGCCGGCGACGGAGGCGGCGGCAGCGTTCCTGCTGGCGCGAACACCCCAGCCGGCGGAGGCGGGACAGCTCCCGTCGCTGCGGCGCCGGTCGCGGGCGGCGGCGGAACACTCGCAGCCGTGGGGACGGTCGGAGCGGGCGGGGGAGGCACACTGCCCGCCGGAGGGACGTTGGGAGCGGGCGGCGGCGGGACCGCTGCGGACGGCTGCTGCGGAGTATTCAGGTTCTGGTTCTGCTGTGTTGGATCACTCACAGTAATCGAGCATGGCGAACTCTCAGCTTCTTTTCAGCCCCCAGAAGGGGTGGGACGATCGTTCTGTCACGCACCGGATCGGGCGACGACCACCGCGAGCTCTGTTCGCGTCCGCACCCCCCACTTCGTCCGGATGCCAGACAGTGTCGATTTCACCGTCGTCTCGGCGACGAAGAACCGTTGTGCAAGGTCCGCGTCGGAAGCGCCGTCCATGACAGCGAGGGCGAACTCTCGTTCCCGGTCGGTGAGCAAGGCCATCTTCGCCGTTGCGTCCCGCTTTGCGTCGGCGGCACGGGAGGAACGCACCCACGACGCGAGCTGTTTCGCCGCTCGCGGTGAGAACGCTGCGTCACCGGCCGCGACCTGCCGCACAGCGTCGAGTATCCGATGCGGATCCTCGTCTTTGAGCATGAATCCGGCAGCGCCGGCGGCGACCGCGTCGAGGACACGACCGTCCTCATCGAACGCTGTCATCATCAGGAAGACCGGGCCGGTCCCGCGGAACGCGCGGACAACGGCGACCCCATCCATCCGCGGCATCCTCACGTCGCAGAGGATCACATCAGGGCGATGCATTGCAACGGCGACCGCGACTTCGTCGCCATCGCTGCACCGGCCGATGACTTCCAGGTCAGGCGCCGCGCCGAGGAGAGCGGTGAGCCCGTTCGCGGCCATCGTGTCATCGTCGACGATGAGGACGGTGATGCGGCGGTCGGTCACGTCCGCGAGTCTATCGGCGGACGCGGGCTGCTATTCGGCCAGAGGGGTCACTGCGGCCGCCACGGCAGCCAGGCGATCAGTGTGAACGTCCCATCCGGCGTCGCGCCGGCCTGGAAGGAACCGCCGACGAGTGCGACCCGTTCGCTCATACCAGTGAGCCCGTGACCACCGCCGATGGACGACGGCGTAACCCCGTGAGCGATCCAGTTCGTCGCAGTGACAGTCAGGCCCGTGTCGGGTCCACCACGCACTCCGACGCGGATCGCATAGCCCGGGGCGTGCCGGCGAACGTTCGAGATGGACTCCTGCACGATCCGGTAGCAGGCGTGGGCAACCTGCGGGTCACAGGAGGTCGGGTCGGTGACAAGCACCTGCGCTCGAACGTCGACACCGTCTCGGACGGTCTCGTCAATGAGACCGGCAAGCTCGTTCAGGCCGGTGCTGGCACCAGGCGCAGCGGGGTTCCGGAGGGTGTGGACGACATTTCGGAGCTCGTCGAGCGACGACTGAGCGGTCTCCCGCACAGCGCGGGCCGCCGTGGTCGCCCGTTCGTCGGTGCCGTCCACAGTGAGTTCCAGCGCCCCAGCGTGCAACGACAGCGCGCTGAGACGGGCGGCGAGCGTGTCGTGGAGTTCCCGGGCGAGCTCCTGCCGATCGTGTTCCCGCTCGACCTCCTGGTGAAGGACGGCGACGTTCCGCCTCGCGGTCGCATTTCCGAGCCGGGCAGCGTCCCGTTCCCGGCGCAACTGCCGAAGGAAACCATAGCCGGCGAACATTGCCACCTCGACGGCGGCGACGAACGGGACCGCCCAGAACAACGCCAACCGGGCCGGCGTCCCTTCCGCAGGTTCGTTCGCAAAGTTCGCCAGCAATGACGTGTGGGAGGCGACATCCCAGCAGAGCGCGACGACGACGGCGACGTACACTCCGGTGACGAACAACCACCGCCGCCACCGAGTGGTCGCAGCGGTGATCGCTGCAGCGGCGACCAGCACGGTAAACGCCGACGTCGGGAAGATGATGGTCCCGGCGATCGCCAGCGACGCCACCACGACCGGGTAACGGTGCCGCCAGACCAGCATCACCGATGCTGCCAGCATTACAACCAGCCCGGTCGATGCCATCAGTTGCACTGGGCCCGGGAACGTCGAACCCTCCCCGCTGAACATGCCCGCCGCCGAAAGCGACATCAGACAGCCGAGCACCGCCAGAGTGATCGAACCCGTCAGTGCCCACCCGCGCCGGACGCGCGACGGTGACGGGGCGACAGCGGCTGGCCAGCTACCCGGCGGCGGTGGAGACGTCATGCCCTGATCGTAGAGGCGACCACAGCGGCTGCTCGACCGCCTTTCGGAGGGACGCGAACCGTCCTTTCGTACACCGACCGCAGACCGTTCCGACGTGTTCCCGCGCTGGGCCACTGAGGTGTCCTGGTGGAGGTCGAACGTCGGCCCCGAGAACTCACCAGGAGGCACAATCATGTTCCGTCGCACCGCACTCATCACCGCAGCCGCCGCTATCGCAGCCGGCCTCGCCCTCACCGGATGCTCCGGAAGCGGAGCCACCTCCGGAGCGGGCTCCTCGTCGCCCGCGGCCGCTTCAGCCCCCGCAGCTCCGACCACTGCCAGTCTGAACACCCCGGTTAAGGCAGGCTCCTTCGAATACACCGCCACCGGGTCGAAAGACGCCGGCACCACCGTCGGCACCTCCCCGCTCACCCAGACCGCGCAGGGCACGTTCGTGGAAGTAGACCTCAGCATCAAGAACGTCGGCAACGCGTCTGCCACCTTCGTCTCCAACTACGTGAAAGTCGTCGACGCGACCGGGAAGACCTACGACGCCGACCCGACAGCCACCCTCTACGCGAGCCCGAACCAATCCGCGTGGGTTGCCGCGATCAACCCTGGCAACTCCATCACCGGGCCGATCTTCTTCGACGTCCCCACCGGAACCAAAGCCGTCAGCATCCAGGTCTCCGGCGACATGTTCAGCAAAGGCGAGACCATCAACCTCGGCTGATACCAACCGGGCGGCGGACGGAACCCGAACCGTTCGCCGCCCTTACACACCTCAAGGATCGTTGGTTGAGCGTGCGGCGCTTCAGAGAACGCCTTACAGCGTCAGTAGCCTGGGCGCATGACGGATCAGAACCCGCCTGAGACGGCAGCCGAATACCGACTCGACCTTCAACATTTCGACCAGCTCGACGACGAATTCGCGACTGCCCTTCTAAACATCCTTAGCCAGACGGGCCTAGCCAACACATTGGTCGACGGGATTCGCTTGCATTTGCCCGATCCCGATACGTGGCGACTGACGATAAGCGGCGACGTGGTAGCGAGCGTGAATGCGATCGAACAACGCGATGCAGCCAATAGCTACACGCTCGAAAGGGGCGCCGGCCAGGTGGGCGCGCGCACCATCAACTCAGAAGACGGGACGTACGACATCATCATCGGCGCATGGTCGCTGATGCCCCCGTTCGAAGTCTCATCCAGCGATGAACTGATCAGCTGTATGCACGCGATCGGAGCGCATCTCGCGATACATGAATCAGGCCACGCAATCCTTCACCAACGGCGCGAAGATTCGGAAGCATTTCAAGATCGCACCACCGGGACCAAGACCGAGCGCGCTTGGCGCAAGCACCTCGCAGCTCACATCGATGACTTCCGAATCGAAACAATGACTAACCGCATCGCGTCGCTTCCATCTTCGAACGTTGATAATCTCGGCGATGCTCTCGGTCATATGCGAAGCCAATTGACGGAATCGAACACTCTCCGCCTGAGCGACGGCGAAGCCGCGACATATCGGAGCTCAACAGCGATCAACGATCTCATTCGCGCAATGACCTACCTCGCCGCAGAGATGACTGCTCGAGGCGAGGTCACCACTGGGGCGAGACCTGAACAACTTCCCGCGGGCTGGAACGAATACGTCGAGGACGTCTGGGATGCGTGGGCTCTGAACCTCAACCGGCTCAAACCGGCCGACCAACCAATGACGCCCGACGAGATCGCCGCTGTGCTTAGCGATCTGTGCAAGATCGTCGTCCTGTGGTCACAGGCAATCGTGGGCTATCACTACGAGATACACGACGATGATTCGTGGACTGCTACCTGGTCACGGGTGAACTACTAGGCCCGGGGACACCTGCGTCGCCGCCCGCGGCAGCCTGTGCGACGCCGAGCGCTCCGCATCTTCAAGAAGACACTCCCCATGTCGGCGTCGACGACACGCTGACGGCCGACTCGACACGTTTGCTCGCACCTCCGGTGCCGTTGCTCGTCGTGATCGGGCGGCGGAGCTGCAGGTCAAACGGATACGCGAGGCAGGGTGGTTGCTCGCGAAGGCGGCCCTAATCCAGCATGAAGTTCGCGCCCATGCAACCAGCCGGAGACCTGTTCGGGCGGCCGTCGAAACTGCAGGTGATCGTAGATACTTGTCGTGACAGATTCCTTTTTCAGGCCTTCTTACGATCGCGCCCGCAAACCCCTTCAGTCCGCGGTCCGCGTTAGGCACGAGCTCCACGAAGCGCTCAGCCATTAGGGCCTGCACGTCGTCGGCCGGATGAAGGTTGTCAGGCATCGGCATCTTCTCGGCATCCGCCGCCGCGTACAGTTCCAGGCCGTTCAGGTATCGGCGGTCTCCGCCTCGTCATCGCCTCACTCCATGGGATTGCGCTGCGACTCCACTGGTCTGTGTCCGTAGAACGACAACTCAACCGACGAGACAATTCATCAATACGCAGATCGGAACTGAAGTACGAGCGTGGTTCCGTCCGGGCCAACCGAGACCAGCTCGCTCGAGCTTTCTTCTCCCGCAACACGCTCAGCTTCCGCACGATCGCGGCGCCGAGGTATGACTTCTGCCTGACCGCGAAGCAATGCCTCCAACGGGGCTTCGGCGAGCATCTCGTTGAGCTCGTTAGGGACGCCGATCGTAACATCCACCAGCCCTCCGAAAAGAGGCACTGTGGTTTGTACGCCGACTATGTCGCCGCTGTCGGTGGGGACGCGGATCGGGGGTTGAAGGTTCGCAGGCTCTGCACGCGATCGACCCCAGCGCATGTAACCGGCGCGGTTCCCCGTAACGGCCGATTGAGTCGCCAAACTTGCCTGAATCCCGGCAACAGCCAAGCGTTCGACGGCATTGTCCTCGTGCCCCAGGCTGCCCGCGGCAAGCCGGACAGCTGGCCCCTTGCCCAAATTCTCGAACGTCGGCATTTGCAGGACGTTGATGGAAACCGAGCCTCTATCTAGGACCGCTCCGGTGGCGAGCCCGGGAATCGCGGTGCCTGCAACTTTCATTGAGTCCAATTGCCACCATGCGTTGCCGAGTTGGTCGCAGCTGACTCGGTAGGCGCGCGACCCTTTCGATTCCAATGCCGTGAGGTAGATCAACGTTGGATCTGTGGGGCTTGAAGTCATTTGCAGGTAATCGGGTCGCCGCCTCGAGTCGTAGCTGATCTCAGCCGCTATTCCTGGAACGGTATCGATGAGGTTATCGACATCGACCGTCCTAGTGAGGGAATTGGGTCGCAACTGGGAAATCCAGCGGACGCCTGCGTCTATGGAAAACCCGATGCCCAGTTCTTCGCTGAAGACCCGGCGTTGATTCGCGCGGACCAAGCTCGTTTGCCTAGCCAAATCGAGAACTGGCGGACTGTTGGGGATTTGATATGCGCTATCGAACGCGCCGAGGTACTTCAGAACCGCCCACCTGCGGAACAGATGGTACGGATCGTCGAGCAATTGGAGTGGCGTCGACTGGGCAATGTAGTTCAGGATGGTAATCGGCTGTAGCAGCTGAGGTCCATCTAGCCCAGTCACGGACGTCAGGCGGCTCGCTGGTTCGAAGTATCGAACGTCGAACTCCAGTACACCGGAGCTGGTGTACTTCACAATGTGGTCCGACAGCAAGCGACGACTTACGTTCTGTAGCCACATGGGTGAATCCTCTCGCGATGCGACACTTGGGTTAGCCAATCAACATAGGCCTGAACTTGAACCACAGATACTGACGGGGGTTATGCCAGCGAATCCCGCCCGTTCCGCCCGCGTCTCCATCTCCTAGCCTGGCGTCCTGACGCGACCGCCGAATCCTCCGAGTATTGCTGATCATCGAACGCTGCCAGCCAGACCACGGCGCACACCTTGCGCTCGTGGCGTCGAACAGCGACGAACAAGATCGGAAGCACTACCAAAGCACTTACAACGCCCAGAAGTATCGATGTGGCCGCCATTTCCATCCAGGGCCCCTCGCCAAGGCGAATGGGTTTCGCCGGCACGACCAAGAGGCCAAAGAACGCAATCGCGAGGCCGGCAATTGTTAACTGGATCGCCGTCGGGTCGTCAGCTATTCGACGACGCAGCTCGCTGCGGACAAGCAGGCGCGTCTCCGACGATTCGGCATGAAAGGCAGTGATTCGCTCAAGTGATACCTCAGCGGTCGAATGAATGTGAGGACGGACTTGGTCGGGCAGCTTGGACACGCGTCGAACTATATGGCGCACCCGGGACAATCCGCTAAAGGCAGCGTCCCCCAACCGGCCTCGGACAATTCCCCGGGGCTTTCGGGGATGACTTCATCTTCGGAGCTCGAGTGCTCCTCGTAATGGCCTGTTATGTGGGGGACACGGTCCGCTGGTCCGATCACATGAGGCCAGGGACCTTTGTCATCTCCGGCCGGGACCTGGTCACGCAGCAGCAGTGCGGAGCCGCGCTCCGTCGTTTCCTTTTGGCTGCGGGAGACCTCAAGTCCGGCGACCTCACCAAGGAGCGAACCGAGGCGGTGTGGTGCCATTCGGCGTTCGACGTCATCGAGATCTGAAGATCACGGACTCGGTGCGAAACCCAACCTGAATTTCGTAGGGTGGGTGGGGATCCCTCCACAGCAAGCGCTCGGTGGGTCTGTCAGCTGCGATTGGCCCATTGGTTTCCCTAAGGGTCCGGCTGGTCGATATCCGTGTAGTCCGAGACGCTGATGGAGTCCAGCGACTTTTCGTAGACATTGAGATCGACCGCGAGCGCAGTCCCGGTGGCCTGCAACCGCCGGAACAGCCGCATGGCGAACGAAATCAGTTGAACGCCCGGCTCGCAAAAAGTAAGGCCCGGAGTAAGCAGCTCACTCTTTGTCGAATCGGGCACATTATCGAATGCGAGGTCATTGAGGGCCAGCCCGAGATCCAGGTGACGATCCCCCGTGTGCTTCGTGATGTTCTTGCGGCCCGCCTCAGACGCAAGTCCTTCCTTCCATTTCGCGCGAAGGGCGACGATGCCTCCGATTATCGGTCGGTCTCGTGGCTTTGGGCCCGGCTGTATCCCATAAATGTCGACGATGGATGCGGACGTGCGGTGGAGGGTCCGCACACTTTCGATCTTCTGGGCTGCGTACTTGAGGTGGCTCGCATTGATCTCCTGCTTAACTTCCAACGCTGCGTACACGCTTTCGACCGGGACATACCGGTTACCTGCGGCCTCGAACCAGAGAGGCGAGTACTGGCGATCGTAGATGGCAAGATCAATCTGTTCGCTTCGCCCACCCTTTGCGTCAAGCGCGAAGATCGGCCCTACTTCATACCGGCCCGGCAGAAACGCCTTGAGCATTCTGCCCCAGTTTGCTTCCGATGCGTCACCGAGCGCAGTTGGGTGAGTCGTGAACTCAAGTGGAATTTCCAGTTCCGCCGACATCGCCTTCTGACGCTGCATAAAGGCGCGTTTCAAGTCGAACTTTGCGTTGGATCTCTTGCTCATTCGGCAATCCTCCCAAGTGCGATGGGTTTCTGCGTCTCGATGATGATCTCGTGGTTCTGTCGGCCAGACCAGACGACGTGGGCAACGCTCGAACTGCCCTCCGTTGCGAGGACGACGAACGCTAGTGGCGCCTGTGTGGCCGCGGCGCTGGAGCGGAATGTCTCGAAGTCTCGCCCGCTCGGGGCTTCGAGCGCCGGGTGCGTATGCCATGCGCCGACGTAACCCTCCAGCGGGTTCGCTGCGGTTCTCAGATAGCCCTTCAGAGCCGATGTGGCCTTCTTGGAATCGATCTCGAAGCGATTCCTCCTCGGGTTCGGCGTACCCAATTGGAGCCATGCGCAAACGACGACGGTCTCCCCGTCCCTCCAGCCGATCAGCAGGCCGCCGGTTTCATTGGGAAGAGCATCCATTGCTACGCCCGCAAGTTGTTTGAGTAGATCGACCGCGAACTCCACTTTGACATGGTGACCCCGGTCGGTCATGGCTCGCGCATTTCAGACCTAGCGTTCGCTTCGTCGTCGGTCAGGAGGGCAGTTGCGATTCGGCAGGCCATGCCGGCGATCTCCATCACTGCAAATGGGGGCGTAGGCGATACAGGGTCGCCGCATCCTGATTCGACGCCGTCTGGAGCGATAGGCGCCATCTCTTGTGGGGCAAGTCGCTCGCCGCTTGCCGGTGGCAGGATCTCGACAACCTTCGAGCGGCCGGCGTTCGCCAAGTAGACGGAGAGAATCGGCTTGCCTGCAACCCTGCCAGCTTCGGTCAGAAGTTGTGTGACCACTTCGTTGGCCGTCGCATCGATCACCAGGTCCGACGCTTCGACTAGCCTCCCGGCGAAACTCAGTGATTCGACACCGCCCGCGAGTGGTTCAGCGAGATCCCCCAGGGTCGCCGCCATAGCCTCCGCTTTCGGTCTCCCCACGAAGGATTCCCTCGCCGCGTGGCGAACGAGGTTGCCCGGTCGAAGCCGATCCCCGTCAACTAGGACGAGAGCCCGAACTCCTGATCTACGAAGCCCGTCGGCTACGAACGAGCCGATCGCGCCGACACCTACGATGGTGACGACCTTTTGATTGAGCTCAGCGCTCTGATAGCCAGCTCGAAGGGCCCTCGTTTCCGGGCTGCGTGACGCACAGCTCACCGACCTGAGCTGCAGCTCCGGGCTTGCACCACCAGGCAGCGGAACGAGGCCGAGCACGCCTGAGTGACCCCCGCGGGTATATCGAATGAGAAGCAGGTCCGCCCGCCGCTCACGAAGCTCCGCTTCGACTCTGTCGGAGTCAGCAATGAGTTCTGAGAGCTGCGCCCAGGAACGAGGCGGTGTTTTCACTTCGCCGATATCGACCGACAACCCGTACAGGTGCTTGTGACTTTTCGGACGGCGGTGCGGGGGCGCGGCGGCTCCCGACTGCACGAGAGTATTGGGTGCAAGGCGATCGAACCTTACCCAATTGGTTCCGCCTTGGTGCAGCTCATCATGAATGACGAGCGAGAAGCGAGCGTTCGGCGCCCAGTACCGTTCGAGATCGAGGTCCGGTATCTCATCCGCCCAGCCTGATTCGTCGTTCTCGAGCCACCCCCGTACTTTGTCGAGCAGCGCTCCGTGAGCAAACCAAGGGAAGGCTCCTGGGCTCGACTGCGAATACAGACAGAGCGAACCGTCGGATTCCTGATGCCATGACAACGGCTTTTCATCGAGGAGAAAGACCTTCGGGGCGCGCACTGGGTACATCTGACCGAAGTCAATCCTGACCCGCCACGCATTCCCTGAGGCGACAACTTCGCCGTCCCAAGCGGCTTCATCAACCTGTGCGAAGCCGTGCGCCTCGAGCTCGTAGATGAGATCGTCGTGCGCAGAGCGGAAGAACTCATCGACCTCGGTCATGCGAATTTCTGGTTTCCCCCAGGCACAGTGCGGTCACCGGCCACGAGCCGTGATTTGGTGGTGCCGTCCGCATTGCAGTCGGCAGGAAGCGGATAGACGGTCTCGCCGTCCGAGTTCTTGCCGAGAAGCCGATGGAACGTCGCCTCAGCAGCGCATCGAGGAGCGGTGCGCGCACGCTCTGCTTGCGCGGCAGCCGTCCGGAAGGCTTCCGCCGCGAGCGCCCACTCTTCGTCTGTCGCCCTGAACGCTAAGTAATTGCCCGGTCGCGTCGGATCCGGGAGTTCGGCCCCCTCTAGGACCTTCTCGTCCGTGATCTGTGACACGCCTTGGAGGGCGCTGACGAAGAAATCGCGCATGGTATTGCCATGCACGAGTCCCCGCTCGCAGGCACGATAAAGAGCCACTTCCGCGAACAACCCGCCAGGGTGGTCGCCTATCAGCGTTCGGCGAGTCTGTCTGATGAGCTTCACTGCAGGGACGTAGAGGTCACCCATCGCAGTATTCATCGTCGAGGAGAGCTCGGTGAGGCCCTCCGGGTTGGTTTCCTGCCATCCCGCACTCGGATCGCTCCTGTCGGGGATCTCCCAGTAGGCGCCGGCAGCACGAGCGGGGACCGCGTCGACATGGAGCCCGTCCCACGTCTCGGCTTCAACACTCATGGAACGGGCTTGCCGCGTGACGAAGTCTTCGCCGTACGCAGAGACCAGTACGCGATAGAACTCATCAAGGGCTTTTGCTCCCGAGACGTCGTCGGGAATACCCTCGAGTCGACAGAACACGTCGACGTCCTTGATCCGGCGGATCGAAACCCTTCGCTTGTATGACCCAATGAGCACCGAGTTGATGCCCCAGCTGGCGAGCAACCGATCGGATTCGAGGACCTTTCGAACCTCGAGATGCGCGCGGCTCGCGGCGGATTTATCGATCTCCTGAGGTTCAACCGCACTTGCTGCAGCTTCGAATCCGGTGGCCATTCACCCTCCCTTGTAGGCTGATCCGAAGAATACGGCAACACACTGACATCGGGTCCACTCCAACACCGAGCAATGCCCCACGTCGCGTGTCGCGGACTATGCGGGCCTTGCGCCATCGCGCTTTTGCGTCGGTTCGCTTGTGAACAGGTGGGCCCCAAGTTCCAATTGTCTTGCCATGAAGACCAGGTTGCTGTCGTAGCTGACAACTGTCGCGCTTCGCGCGAATGACTGGATGCCCAGTGCTTGATCAATGATTTCGGCGTCCGCAGACGGAAGGCGGGTGTGCTCGAGATCATCGAGGATGAGCATCTGTTGCAGCGCTGGAACCGCTCCTTTAAGGGGGTCCAGCGACGCTTCGCGGAGCAAGACCCTCGATGCGTCACTCGTGAAAGTCGCGTTGATGTGATTCAGTGCACGCTGCGCAAGAGAACGGCGCGAGTACGTCTTTCCGCCGACGTTGGTCATGTCACCCGAAGCCGTCTTTAGCGAGTCGAGTTCGTCAATCACAACTGAAAGAGTCACGAGACCGATCGACTCGTGGGGACGCCGTCCGATTATGGCCGGCCAGTCGAGGTCGGCGATCGTCGTCGCGTGCCGCATAAAGACATTCGTATCTACCACTACGGCGTGCAACTGTTCTGGAAATGCCGCTTCCGCCCATTGAACGTTCCATGTGCTCTTTGAGCGTTGTAGCGCCGCGATCGTTGATTCGAACTGGCGAATCCGATCATTCAACTCGAGCTGAATGAACGACGAAAGAGCTGGTCCGTATGAATCGGGTGCGATCGACTGAATGGTCCAATAACGCCGAGTTTGAATGAGCATCTCAATCTGAACGGGACCATACGCATTCGCAAGACGGCGCTCCTGGTTTACAGCCCACTCAAGGTATTTTGCGAACAGATCGCGAAATGTATACCCGGCACCGATTACGTTGTTGGCCTCGCGCTTAGCCTCACCGAGCGCGGCAAGCGCGCTATCTACCGTTGCACCAGGCTTCAAGCGGATCATGAGGCAAGCTTCTCATTGGTGGCCGACGTTGCGTCCAAAGCAGTGGCCAACAACTGGCGCTGTCTCTCCACGGGACTACCTCAGCGCATCAAGATTGCCCCGAGTCAGCCTGAGTGCGCTGATCATCCAGCAGCTCCGACTCGATTCGCTATGGCAATGAAGATGGGGAGCCCCCGGTAGCTGCTGACGCAGGCTTCCGGTCACGTCCTATTTCAATGGCGCTTGCGCGGTCACTACCTTCAGTAAAGCCGTCAGTTGCCCGTCGGTGACTTCGCCAAGGGCGCGGTTCGCGAGCAGGACATGTGCAATTGTTCTTGCAGCGTCGATATCCGTTGGTTCGATTGTTCGTTGTTTGCCGTGGAGGAGCCGGTTTCGTGTTGCGTAGAGACGTCCGATCGCGACGGTGACATCAGGTCGTTGGAGCCCCAAGACTGCGGCGACGACGTCTTTCAACGGCGCGATGTTTGAGTTCTCGCCGAGTTCGAGCGCTTCTATCGCGAGCCAGTAGGAAACGAATCTCATTACTGGGTCGGCTTGCGATTCTGCTTCCCAACACCATCGGGATGCGATGCGTACGCGGAGCGTTTCTGCTTCGTCGCGTTCTACGTGTGCTGTGAAGATGCGCTGCAAGCCTTCAACTGCTTCGACGGCCGGCCGGTAGCGCATGTCTGCTTGCGATTCGAGCCGGATATCGCGACCGCCGAGTTGTCGGTTCCAGTGCCAGTCGTCGAACACCTCGCCGACCTCTTCGGTCAGCTTAGGGCCGAGTAGTCGGTCCCCGAATGTGAACTCCAGCATCATTCGAAGTGGAGCAATTGAAGCTCTGCCGGATGCGATCGCGTCAGAGTAAGACTGCTTTTCGGTTTTGAACGGGAACACGTATATGACCTCCACGATGTTCGCGGTTGGGAGGTCTTCCTGGTGCGCCTGAACGCTGACCTGCATATTCGGGTGGGGTTGATAGCCGGTCTGCCCGTCACGTTCTAGGATCTCTCCCCATTCCGGGACGATGAAGACCCCGGGTTCCTGGTCAGGCAAGGCGTTGGTAAAAACCGGCTCCCCCCGATTCACCCTTTCGTTGACGAACCTGACCACCAGGTTCGGGAAGGTTATCTGCACTGCAGGGAAGGTGAGCTCACGGATGGTCTTCCAGACGATCCGGTAGCTGGACTTCCCTTCGCCTCCCGGATGGAAATCGTCAGCGAGCTGCCACGCCTCGAATGCCATGCGGTGCGGTGTCGCTACTTCGTTCTCCCAGGCGGCGATGAACTCGTCCAGCCCGTGCAGGTCAGATGCGAGGACCGGCCTGGACTTTCCTTCGGCGTCGGTAATTGTGGCGCGCTGGTCGTACTCCGGAGGGCGTTTGGCCACAAAGGCTCCCTTTGCTATCGAGGTCGTGTCGTAATGCGCCGATCCTTACAGAAGACCAGCTTGTACTTCGTAGCACCATGCTCGCCCCCTAGTACGCCGCAGGCCCGGCTGAAACGGAGATGAGCGAGGTTCGGCCCGGGCTCACCACTGACGAATTGGGCGCGCTGGTACGTCCTTCGAAGCTCTACGAATACGCTACTCGTCTACTATTTTGGCGTGCCTGCGTCTCTGCACGGTTAGCACACGGTCACCGGGATCAGGGACCTCGTCGATGACCGCGAGCTCGACAATCCGGTTCTGGAACCGGCGGCCCCGGCGCCGGCCTGGTGGTCGAAGTCGTGGACCCGCGAGAGCGTATCGATGCCAGGTGCGCGGCGTGAAGGTCCGCCTTTGACGCCCTTTGCGCCGAGCCAAAATGACAACGCCGAAACTGTGCCAACTTCGATTGGACCGATCTGGGCAGCTACCGGCTCCGCGCGCCTTTCGATACCGGTGCCATGTACGAGCCAATGGGCCATTTATCGGAGTTCGTCACACTTTTCTCGTTCTAAGTGGGCATGGGCAGCGCGTTCAGAACGATTCAGGTCAGGACCTCGGCCCCGAGGGCGCCCGGGAGATCGAGCAGCCGGAAGACGCCGTCGATGGTGGCGACCGCCGTCCACGGCAGCCAGGAGCGGTTGAGCCCCCGTCCGCGGTTGGTGGAGAACCCCCAGTGCTCCTGTTGCCATCCCGGTCCGGCGAGGTCGAAGGTCCGCCCGGGTACGGCCAGCATCGCTTTGCTGCCGTGGTGCACGAGACGCGCCACGTCGATCCAGTGCCGCTCTCCGGTGAGATCGCCGAGCAGGGCGAAGGCGGCCGCGTTCACCTGCAAGAATCCGTCGGACATGGTGACACCGCTCGTGATGAGTTGCATCCCGGTCGTCGGACGGCCACGCTTCCAGTGCGTGGAGGCGTCGTCGCCGTCGACCGCCATCGGGATGTCCCACAAGTGGATCCACGTCTCGGCAACGATCGCGGCCTCACGCGCACGCTCCAGCCAGTCTGGGGAGCCCGTCGCGAGGTGGGTGGCCAGATAGGCCTCGAGCGCCATGGTCGACGCCTCCTTGTCGACGACGTCCGGATTGTCCAGTGTCGCGCCGGCCGACGTGCCGCTCGAGCCGGCGTCGCGCCACGACGCCTCGGCGGCCGCGAGGGCGGCGGAGAAGAACCGCGCGTCGTCGAATGCGGCCGCGACCTCGAGCAGGAAGCGCACCGCCAGCGCGGACGAGGTGGTCGAGTCCTGAAGCACGCCTCCGTCGAGTCCCCACGCGCGCGGAAAGTGACCGTCGGGACGCTGCTGCGTGAGCAGCCACTCTGCGCCGGCCTGCGCCCACGCGGGCCACGCCAGATGCTCGTCGCCGCGCGCCGCCTCGATCCGGTACCCGCGCAGGGCGGCCGACCACCCTTCCGCTATCGCGCGGAGGAAGACCGCGGGGCGTCCGTCGAGGGTTCGGTACGTGGTCACCGAACCGGTGTCAAGGTCGAAGCCCTCTCCTCCGGCCGGGTTGGCGGGGAGGGCTGCGAACGCGTCCAGGATGGCAGTTCCGAGCGAGCGATACCGTGCTGGGTCGGCGCCGATCCCCCGGGCCGCGGCCTGCAGCAGCGCGGCACCCGCATCGGTGTTCGCCCCGACGAACCCCATCACGGCGGCGCTGGATCCGGGAAGGGGGCGCCCGATGGTGGGATCCGACTCGAGAGCAACCCCAGCAACGCCCGAGCGCTGCTGCACCTGGCTGGCCAGCACGTCGACCGTCGCGGCGAGGTAGTCCTCCACTGCCACTGGCTCGATGCGTGGCCGCAGTTCGTCCCACATCCACTGCGTGAGCTCGCTGTGGAGTTCGAAGACCGTCGCAGCGTGTCCCGCGCGAAACTCGACGGTGTACGTCTGGACGAGGCCGTCGGTCAGCGGGTGGTACCGTTCGCGCGGCCGGTGGAGCTGCCTCAACGGAAGGCCGCCCGACTCGTAGGTGTACTCGCCCTCGGTGCCCGGATACCAGAACCCCAGTTCAACGCCGTCGTCATCGCCCGCGGACGACGCCCCCAGCGAGCCGAACCGCAGGCGCGCATCCACCAGCCGGTCGCCCTGAACATCGGCGCCGTCGGCGGCGATGGTGCCGCCGGTCGGGTCGAGGTGGGCGACGGCCACCCAGCGTCCGTCGTCCTCGCGGAGCGCGAAGACCGGCGCCGCGGCGCGGTCCTCCCGCACCATCAGCGTGCGCAGCCCCCCGGCCCGCAGAGTCGGCGAGCCGAGCGCGAGCGCGGGAACCGGCGCGGCGTTGCCGTAAATCACCCCGGGCAGGAAAGGCGCCGCCGCTTTCAAGGAGCAGGCGAGCGGCAACGCGACGGCCGACTGGAACGCACCGTCGCGGTCGCCGACCACAGACAGTTCTCGCGCGACGCGGACGCCTCGGCTCCCGGCGGTCCACGTGTCTCGGACCCGTATGCGGCATCCCGGCCCGGCGTCGAGCTCCGCCGTTCCCACCAGCGCGTTGCCGGCCGGCTCTGTCGCGTCGTAGGGCGCACGCAACTCGCTGCCGTCCGCGAAGCGGAGGACGACCGGCGCCGCCAGCACGAAACGACGGCCGTCCAGGTCGAGCTCGACACCTCCGGAGCGGTCGCCGAGTCGGGGGAAGGTCATCCCTTGATCCCGGTCGAGGCCAGGCTGGGGACGATGAACCGCTGGAAGATCAGGAACATCACCACGACGGGAATGGTGAGGAGCACGACCCCGGCCATTTGTACGGTCGGCAGGGTGTAGTTCTGCGCCTGGAGGCTGTTCAGGCCGACGGTCAGCATAAACATGTCCTTGTCGTTGGTGAAGGTGACCGGGACGAGGAAACCGTTCCACGTCCAGGTCGCGGACAGGATCGCCTGCGTCGCGATGGCGGTGACCGACAGCGGAACGCCGATCTGCAGGAAGGTGCGGAATCGGCTGGCGCCGTCGATCGCGGCGGCCTCCTCCAACTCCTTCGGCAGGGTGGAGAACGACTGCCGCATGAGGAAGATGAGCAGCGGGTTGGCCAGGAACGGGATGATAAGCGCCTGGAAGGTATTCAGCCAGCCCAGGTCGACCACCTGAAGGTACATCGGGATCAGGTACGCCTGCAGGGGGATCATCAGGATCGCCACGATGGCGAGGAATACGAGCCCTTTGCCGCGGAATCGAAACCGTGCGAGCGCCCATCCGGCGAGGGTGTTGACGATGACGGCGCCGGCGACGACGCACAGGGTCACGATCGCCGTGTTGATGTACCAGCGTGCGATCGGCGCGTGCTGGAAGACGTAGGTGTAGTTATCGAGAGTCCAGCCTCCCGGGCCGACGACACCGGGATACGAGGAGGCCGGAAGCACCGAGACGTAGAGCACGAATAGAAGCGGCACCAGCATGACCAGGCCGAACACGATGAGGAACCCGTACCGCGCAGCGGCAGCGCCGCGTTTACGCGCCTTCCAGTTGGCCATCATGCCTCCTTCGCGCCGATGCGGCGGCTGATCACGCCGGCCACGACTACGACCACCAGCAGCAGCACCGTTGCGGCGCTGGCGATACCGATGTTCGACAGGCGGAAGGCCTGCTGGTAGATGTAGATGACGATCGTGGAGGTCGCTCCCGCCGGGCTGCCCAGCACGGTTCCGCCAGAGATCACGTAGGCCTGATCGAAGACCTGCACCGCCTGGATGACGCCGGCGACCACCACGAAGACCGCGAATGGTCGGATGCCGGGCAGCGTGACGGTCCAGAAGCGGCGGAACACACCGGCGCCGTCCATCTGCGCCGCCTCGTAGAGCTCGGCGGGGACGGTCTCGATGCCGCCGACGAAGATCACGATGTAGAGGCCGACGAACATGTAGACGTAGATGATGACCAGGAACGCGAGCGCCAAGTCCGGGTCGGCGTACCAGGTCGTGTTCGGAAGGCCGAATACAGTCATGAGGCTGGTGATGGGCCCGCTCTTGACGAAGAGCTGCATGAAGATCGTGGTGATCGCGACCGTGGAGGTCATGTAAGGCACGAAGAACGCCGTGCGGAAGACCGCCTTGCCCTTGGTCGCTCCGTGCAAGGTGGAGGCGACCAGCAACGCCAGGATGGTCTGCGCGGGCACTACGCCGAGCACGAAGGTGACGGTGATCCCGACCGACCGGCCGAAAGCGGGGTCAGCGAAGAGCTGGGTGTAGTTGTCGAGCCCGGCGAACTCCCGCTGCGACAGCTCGTACTTGCTGACGTTCTGGAAGCTGAGGATAACCGACTGCACGATAGGTGCCGCGCACCACCAAGCCAGCAGCACCAGGGCGGGAGCGAGCATGAGCCACGCGGTCCGGGATTCGCGGCGGAAGAGGAAGCTGCGCCGGGCCAGGCCCGAATGCGCTGATGCGCCGGAGCGGGCCGTCGGCGGCCGCGTCGCGGCGGCCGTCGAGGTGGTGGGGTTCACGAGGTGTTTCTCCGATCGGACGGGCGGGCGCGCCAGAGACGCGCCCGCCCGGTCTGGGGTCCTACTGACCGTACTTCTTCTGCAGGTCCTGCAGCAGCGACTTCGAACTGGTCGAGCCGCTCGCCATGAGCTGCTGGAATCCGGTGACAAGGTCGTTGCCGAACTCCGTGGTCTTCTTCGGGTAGTCCAATCCCTTGCCGTTGGCGAGCACCTGGTCGGTGAACGCCGCGTAGGCGGGTGTCGCCTTGCGGTATTCGGCGGCGTAGGTCGTCATCGCGGGCACGTAGCCGAGGCCGGTGGTGATGATCGCCTTCTGCGCGCTCTCACCGGTGAGGGAGGCGATGACCTTGGCTGCCGTCTCGGGCGACTTGGTCTTCGCGGAGATGCTGAAGCCGCCGCCGTAGGTCGCGACGACTGTCTTGCCGGTCTCGGTGGTCGGCATGGGCTCCAGCGCGTACGGCGTCTTCGGCGCCGTGCTCGACATGAACCCGATGTACCACGGCCCACCGTCGGACATGGCGGCCTGATCCTTCCCGAACGCCTCACCGTCCCACGTGGCGCCGAGCTGCTTGGCCGTCGCTCCCTCACCCTTCTTGACCAGGCCGAGGAGGAAATCGATGCCCTTCTCGTTCGCCGAGGAGTCGATCGACTTGCCATAGTTCCAGCCACCGCCGAACGCGATGGCGTACTGCGTCAGGTGGAACAGGTTGTCAAGGACGACAACACCGGCCTTGCCGGTCTTGGCTTTGACCGCGGCGGCGTCCTGCCCGAGCTGGTCCATGGAGGTGGGCAGTTCGGTGATGCCTGCGGCCGAGAGAACGGTCTTGTTGTACGCGAAGCCCGAGTTCTGGAGGTACGACGGCACGGAGTAGAGCTTGCCGCCGATCGTCCAGCCCTTGACCAGCGCCTCCGGGTACTTCTTGAGGTCGACACTGGTGTTCTTGATCAGGTCGTCCATCGGCTTGATCGCCCCGCCGTCTGCGAACTGGGCGATCGGGGCGGAGTTGTCCCACAGGATGATGTCCGGTGCGGTCCCCGACGCGAACTGCGTGGGGAGCTGGTTGAGCTGGTCGTCGTAGGTGGGGTATACCTGCGTCTTGATCGTCACGCCGGGGACGTCCTTCTTTGCCTGCGCGATGATCTGGCTCATGTACGTGTCGACGACGCCGCCGCCGGAGTAGCCGACGGTGACGGTCTTGGGTTCGGAGGATGCTCCTCCGGAGCTGCTGCAGCCGCTCAGCGCGAGCGCCGACGCTGCGGCCACCGCGGTGAGCGCGATGACGGTTCGGGTTGATCTTTTCATGGGGGCCTCCTTGCCCTGCTGTGTATAGGAGTGGTGGGTGGTGCGGGGGATGGGTGTGTTCAGGCGAGGGGGAGCCACACGCGCATGCGCGACGGTCCGCGCTCGGCCCAGCGGTGGTACGGGATGAGCTGAAGCTCGGTTTGCCCGGCGGGCTCCGGCCGGTCAACCGTCACCGGGCCATAGGGCCAGGTGTGGTCGGGACGGGTGTCGAGCGCGACGGGAAGCGTGATGGTGTCGGTGCCGCGGACCGGCGCTGCGTCGTGTCCGACACGCACACGCTCCAGCTGCACCGGGTCATCGGCGAGCGTCTCGGCGGCGTAGACCAGCGGACCGGACTCAATGGCAATGGATCCGCGGGTCGCGTCGATCCGGGCGTCCGGGACGGTCACGCGCGGCTCCACCGGCAGGCGCAGTGTGATGCGCGAGCCGGCCCGCAGCGCACCGCTGACCCGGGCGTAGCCGTCCTCGATCATGGTGGTCGCATCAGTCGCATCAACCGTCGCAGAGCCCTGTGCCCACGACGGAACACGGAACGACAGCGTCCACTCATGCTCCGGCGCCTCGTCGACGACCACCTCGACGGTGCCGTCGTAGGGGTATCCGGTCGCGACGGTCACCGCCACGGTCTGGCCTCCGGGTAGAGCGGTCCGGATGCGCGCCGACGCGAACTGGTGCAGCTGCAGGCCGCTCTCGTCGACGGTGGCGACGTACGCTGACAGGCTCGCGATCGTGCGGGCGATGTTGGTCGGGCAGCAGGAGACGGCGAACCAGGAGGCCCGCTGGCTGGATGCTGCTCGCTCGCTCGGGTGGTCGGGATCGGCCTCCACCCCGAGGACCGTACGCTCTAACGGGTTGACGTAGAAGAAGGCGTCGCCGCGGGTGTCGGGGCCGGTGGCGATGACGTTGAAGAGGGTGCGCTCGATGAGGTCGGCGTACTTCGCGTCACCCTCGCTGAGGAGTAGCCGCCAGCTGAGCATGACGGACCCGACGCCGGCGCATGTCTCCGAGTAGGCCCGGTCGCTGGGGAGCTCGAAGTCGTCGCCGAAAGACTCGCCCTCGTGCCGGGAGCCCATGCCGCCGGTGAGGTACGTGCGGCGGGCGACGGTTGTGTCCCACTGGGTCTTCACGGCGTCGAGCAGCCCATCGTCGCCGGATTCGATCGCCACATCCACGGCGCCGGCGGCCAGGTAGAGGGCGCGGACCGCGTGCCCGCGAAGCACCTCGGAGTCGCGCACTGGCACGTCGTCTGAGAAGTAGGCCAGTCCGATCTCGCCGCCGTCGAGGGTTCCGTGGCCGCGCCGGTCGACGAACAGTTTCGCGAGTTCGAGGTACCGCGGCTCTCCGGTGGCCCTGGCCAGTTCGACGAGCGCCGGTTCGATCACCGGGTGGCCGTCGACGGCCTGGCGTCCGTCGGGCCCGAACTCCTTGTACACGTGGTCGGCGACGCGGAGCGCGGCCTCGACGAGCGCGTCGGGGCGGCCGGTGCGCAGGCGGGCGACGGCGGCCTGGATGAGATGGCCAGCACAGTACAGTTCGTGCCCCCACTCCAGGTCGGAGTAGCGGGCGGGCTGCCCGGGCGACCCGAATCGCGTGTTGAGGTAGCCGTCCGGCTGCTGCGCTGCGGCCACGCGGGCGACCAGGGCGTCGTATGTGCGCTCCAGCTCGTCATCGTGGGCGCGGCCCAGCTCCCATGCCATTGCCTCTAGCAGCTTGTAAATCTCCGAGTCGGCGAACTCGCGACCGTCGCGGTCCGGTCCTTCGGCCGCCGCAGTGCGGTCGAAGTTCGCGATCCAACCTAGGCGCTCCATCCAGCGCAGGCAGTGGTCGATCGTGGTCGCCGCGTTGACGGCCTGACGGTCGGCCCAGAATCCATCGGTGATCTCGACTTCCGATGCACCGACCGGCGCCAGCCGGCCCCGCGACGGGATGACGGCCGATACGGCCTCACGCCGCGTCGCTTGTTCGATTGCCACTCTGCACTCACTCGTTCTCTATCAAAGGGTTTCGCGCTCCGCTGCCCATCAAGTCCGCGTTGTTGGGGCAAATCATGCTGGCTGCGAAAGCAGCGCGAAAAGGTTTTCTCTACGATAGAGTGATCTCCGGCACGCCGTCAAGTGAAAGGGGCGACACCGTGAGCATCGAATCGCGAGCGGCCCGGAACCGGGCGGCGACCCTCAGCGACGTGGCCCGCGAGGCCGGCGTCTCGGTGGCGACCGCCTCCAAGGCCCTCAACGGTCGCGACCGCGTCGCACCCGAGACCCGGGACCGTGTCGCCGCCGTCGCGGAGCGCCTGTCATTTTCGCCCAACCAGATGGCCCGCGGTCTGCTCGCGGGCCGCACTGGCACGGTCGGCCTGATCACGGGCGACCTCGAGGGCCGGTTCTCGATCCCGATCATGATGGGGGCGGAGGACGCCTTCGGCGCCGGCAAGACGGCGGTGTTCCTCTGCGACGCCCGCGGCGACTCCATCCGCGAGCAGTACCACCTGCAGGCGCTGCTCTCACGCCGGGTCGACGGCCTCATCATCGTCGGCTCGCGCACCGATCCGCGGACGACCCTCGGTCCGCTTCCGGTCCCGACGGTCTACGTGTACGCGCCCTCCGACGACCCCGACGACACATCGCTGGTCACCGATGACGCGGCGGCCGGCCGCCTCGCGGTGGAGCACCTGCTCGCCTCGGGTAGATCCCGCATCGCGCTGGTCGACGGCGAGGAAGAGTACCAGGCTGCGCGCGACCGCGCCCGCGGAGTCGAGGAGGCTCTCGCCGCCCACGGGCTCTCGCTCGCGGCCCCTCCCCGGTTCGGCCCTTGGGACGAGGCGTGGGGCCGTGGCGCGACGCGCGCTCTCCTCGACCAGGACCCGACGATCGACGCCGTGATCGGCGGCAGCGACCTCGTCGCGCGCGGCGCACTCGACGCGCTGCACGCTATCGGCAAGGACGCCCCCAGCGACGTCGCCGTCATGGGCTTCGACAACTGGAGCGTCGTCACCGAGAACGCCCGCCCGCGGCTGACCAGCATCGACATGGGACTGGAGGAGCTCGGTCGCCTTGCAGCCCATGCCCTGCTCGACGACAGTGCGAACGGATTAGTCGGAGGCGTCCGGTCAGTCGCGCCTCGCGTCATCACGCGTGACTCCACCGTCGCCATGCGGTGACTCTTCTGCTGATGCGCCACCCGGGCGCCGTCACCGGGCGATGCCGGGATCCGCTGCAAGCGATGTGGCAAGAATGCGCGTCACGGGTACCCTCGACCTCATGCGAAATACCGGACTTGACACCTATTGTGGTTTGGCCATCTAACCCCGGCGTTAACACTTGGGCTGTTTTCCCGGTCTGGTCGTTGGGCATGGGCGCACCCTGCCGGGCAACTCGGCTCTCGAGCGCTCGGCGCATCCTCACGGTAGCTCGTGCGCCGCCGCTGCCTGTTCGATCTCGCGCGCCTGCTTGCGGGCCAGCTCCTGCTCGGCGGCGACGTCGATGTGCCGGGTCATCAGCCAGTACGCGCCCGCGGCCACCGGCAGCCCGATGAACAGGGAGATGTCGACACCGCCGAGGCCCTTCGAGACGGGGCCCTCGTAGAAGCCGGCGACGTCGAAGAACGGGATCATGACGACGAACCCGAGCAGGTAGGCGGTGATGCCTGCCCAGCCCCAGCGCTTGTAGATGCCGTTCGGGTCGAAGATCTCGGCGATCGCGTAGTGGCCCTTGCGCACGATGAAGAAGTCCGTCAGGTTCACCGCGGTCCATGGGATGAACAAGTACAGGATCAGCAGCAGGAAGGCGTTGAAGTCTCCGAGGAAGTTCGCGGTCGCGAACAGCGCGAACAGGAGCGAGATCGCAGCGGTCACCACGAGCGTGATGATCCGGATCGCGAGCGTGGGCCGCACCTTAACGAAGCTGTCGATCGACGAGATGAGCGTGAGCGACCCGCCGTACATGTTCAGCGCGGTCACCGAGATCAGCCCCAGCGCCGCAACGATGAGCGCGATGACGCCGAACCCGGGGAACAACAGGTCCGCCACATGCTTGAGGTCCTCGACCGTGTTGGTCCCGATGTCCTTGGCCGACACCGCGATCCAGGAGCCCAGGAACATGACCCAGATGCCGCCGAGGGCGCTGCCCCAGAAGGTCCACTGGAAGGTGCTGTTGGTGGGGGTCGTCGGCGGCAGGTAGCGGGAGTAGTCGGACACGTAGATCGCCCACGAGATCTGGTAACCGGCGGCCACACCGAGCTGGCCGAAGAAGGCCACCGCGTTGAAGTGCGACAGGTCGAACTGCGAGGGCGGGATGTGGATGTTCACGATTGCCGAGATCGTGAGGAGGATCAGCATGGCGACCGTGATGTACATGAGGTAGCGCTCGAAAGTGTGGATGAGGTCGTATCCCACGAGGGCAATGACGACGGCGACGATGGTGACCACCCAGATCCAGAGGGGGTTGCTGGACTGTTCCTTGCTGATCGCGCCGCCGACGGCCTCCCCCGCGAGCACGGAGTTGAAGATGTTGAATCCGGCGTATTGGATGTAGGCGAACAGCCACACGAGCAGCGCGCCGACGTACCCGAACTGCGGGCGCGACTGGATCATCTGCGGGAGGCCCAGCTGCGGGCCCTGCGAGGAGTGCGCGGCCATGAAGAACGTGCCGATGAGGATGCCCAGCACGATCGCGATGAAGGACCAGATCAGGTTCCCGCCGCTCGTGATGCTGATGAGGCCGGTGGCGAGGGTCGCGATCTGCGCGTTGCTCATGAACCACAGCGGCCCGATGTGCGAGACCTTGCCGTGGCGCTCGCTCAGCGGGACATAGTCGATCGAGCGGACCTCCAGCCCGCGTGACGGGGTGGCTGCTGAGGTGCTCATCGGTGCTCCTTCGCTCGGACGGCAGTGGCGCGGCGGCCATCGCCGCGACATCGCGATCGTAAACCCGCGGCGCCCTCAGCGGTTCCCGACCCTCCACACGATCTCGGTCCCGAACCTCGAACCCCAAAGTGTGCGTACCGGGCGGTCCGAACCCCGGTGACGATCTGGGCGGGACCCTCCGACCGGATAGGTTGAGAAGCCCAAGTAGAGCCTGCACGTCCGGGCTTCGGGCGCGCACGCTCTCGCAGGATTTCTCAGCCGGGTCCTTGTGCCGTCTCGGCCCCACTCATCGGATTATGTGCGAGCCAAGCGGGTAGCGAAGAACGAAGTATCGCCGCGCCGCCCTGTCGACGCACGGCGACGATCACCTCGACCGGATGCGCGACCTCGTCGCCGCCTGGGAGCGCTCGACCGAAGACCGGATCGACGGGCGCTACATCGTGACCTGCTTTCCCGTCGCATCCGCCAGCCACGTTCCGCGCCTTCTCGAGCGGACCATGGTTGCGGAGGACCAGCTGAGCGCCGCCGTTAGCGCCAACCGTTCCGCGACACGGTTACTCCGTGACGCAGATCATGGTGGGCGCATACTCGCGCTCGGCATCGCGACCTCCGTGCGTGGAATCACGTCAGCGTCCGGCCAGGACAGCATCACCGAGTCGCGCGAGCAGATTTCAGAGTCCGCGCCCGCGCAGCGGCACCAGGAGCTCCTCGACGCGCTCGGCCGCAACCCGCTCGTGAGGTCGATCACTCTGCCGCCGATCATCTCCGCCGAGCACGCCGATGACACGGTGCTGGGTGAGCAGGTTGCGGCAGATGTCCTTGCGAGACCCGACGGCGAGATCGCGTCGCGCGTCGGCGTGATCGATGGTGGGGTTGGCGACAACCTCCAACCTTGGATGGGAGGTCGTTGGGGGACTCTGTCGTCGGCTGATCGGAACACCGATCACGGAACGTTCATCTCCGGCCTGCTCGTCGCCGCCGCTGATTTGAACCCTGCCTACCTCAGCGACCAATCCAGAGGCTGCCTCGTCTTCGACGTGGATGTGCTGCCCGCCGACCCCGGCCAGACCGGGCTCCCGTTCGACGCCTACTGCCCGGGAGGTGTACCCCAGTTCCTGGACGAGATCGAAACCGCGGTCGAAACATATAGACGCGACCATGCGGTACGGATCTTTAACCTCAGCATGAACATCCAGAGCCCCGGTGACGCGACCCGCTACGGATTCACCGCAGCTCGCCTGGATGAGATCGCCAAGGCGCAGGACGTGATCTTCGTGATCTCCGCCGGCAACCTTCTCCCAGGCGACATGCGTCCGGAATGGCACAGCAAGCCAGACCAGGCCCTCGCATCTCTCGCCGCGGACCAGCTCGGGTTCGTCGCTGAGCCAGGCGAGAGTCTGCAGAACGTCTCGGTGAGCGCACTGAACCCTCCCGGGATGCAAGGGCAGGTACCGTTCGCACTGGCACGCTACAGCCGCCGTGGACCCGGGTTGCGTGGGGCGACGAAGCCGGACTTCGCGCATGTGGGAGGCTCCGGAACAGCCACGCCGGCCGGAGACCACGGGATGGTGTCCGTCAACGAGGACGGATTCCTCGTCAGCGGCTGCGGAACGAGCTACGCGGCGCCCCTCGTCGCTCGTCGGCTCGCGGACCTTGATGCGCTCATCGATGGAGACGTCTCTCGCGAGACCTTGCTCGCCCTGATGGTCCACTTCGCGCGCACCCCGGATGTCTTCGGACAGAAAGCGATCCTGCCCGTCACTCGCGATCTGATCGGGTTCGGGGTACCGATCACGGCGGAGAAGATGCTGCAGAGGGATGATTCGGAGATCACCCTCGTCGTAAGCAGCACTCTCCGGCCCGGCGAGGACAACTGGTTCGAGTTCACCTGGCCGGAAGCGCTGGTCAGGGATGGCGGCCGGTGCACCGGGCAAGCGCGACTCACCTTGGTCGCAAGGCCGCCGATCGCGCACGAGCACGGTGACGAGCGTGTCCGCGCGAACATCAGCGCCCGCCTCATGCAGCGACAGACCGACGGGCGGTTCAAGGGTCAGATGTCCCCGGTGAACTCACTGCCAACTGCCGACACGGCCCACAAGACTGAGCGCGACCTCCTCAAAGAAGCGATGAAGTGGCAGGTCGTCAAATCCTTCCAGACGGCGAAGATGACAGGCCGCGGACCGTCCTCCCAGTGGAAGTTTGTGGTCGACTACCTGGAACGCACGGACGAGAAACTCCCGGTCGATGGGGTTGAGTATGCGGCGGTTATGACCATCGCCGATCCGGCCCGGCAAGCTCCCGTTTTCGCACAGATGCGTCAGCACCTCAACTCGATTGGCATCCAAACCGACGACATCCGCACCAGCATCCGCACTCGCACGACGACGTGACCCCATGCTGGGACGTCTCGTGTGCCTTTTCCACCGAGCAGCCCAGCGAGGCTGGTGCGAACACCGACTTGGCACGCCAGGTAGACCGCGTTCAACGCAGCGCCGCCCCCATTGCCACCCCTCCACCCCTCTTGCTACCATCGGCACCGATCCGGGGGAGACCGCAGGAGGTACCCCTCATGTCTGTCCTCATCGCAACCCGGTTCACCGGCGACACGGCGGCGTTCACGAGTTCGCTCACGGAGCGCGCGGGCGAGTATCGGGAGATCGCGGATCGCGCCAAGGCGGCCGGTGCGCTGCACCACCAGTTCGCCGTCGGCGACGGCTTCGTGGTCATCATGGACGAGTGGGAGACGCAGGACGCGTTCCGCACGTTCTTCGCCGACCCGGAGCTCCAGGGCTTCATCGCCTCCGTCGGGGGCGACACGAGCGCGCCGCCGCAGGTGCTCGCCGGGGAGAAGATCGACTCGCCCGATAAGTTCTAGGGTTCCTGCGCGGCGGAACCGCGCACATCTTGCCGGAAGCGAAAGATCGCGGGATCTTTCGACGCTCAACCGCGCCAAGAACTGGCGTTCGCCCGCTACGGTCGCAGTGCGGGCGACCTCCGCAGCCGACGAACAGACGCGTTCATCCGACGCGGAAGGGCCCTGAGTACCGAGCGTGACCACCTTCAACACCGACCACCCGCACGCCTTCGAGTCCCACCGCGCGGCATGGGTCGCACGGGAGGTGCAGGCCGAGCAGCTCATCCCGCTCATCGGGCGCCTCTACCGCGACCACGGCGTCGTCACCTCGATCCACGGCCACCGCCTCATCAATCTGTCGGCCACCGGCGTCATCGCGGTGCACGATCGCGCCCGCGAACTCGGGCACGAGGAGCTGACGCTGCAGGAGACGGCGACGGTGCTCACCGCGCTGCTCGGGATCGCGCCGGCGCCGGCCTCCATCGACGTCGCGCGGCTCGCCATGTCGGTGCGCGGGCTGGACGACGCCCACGTGGAGGCCCGCGTGCGGGCCGAGCTCGACAACGCCCACTCCACCTACGCGGCGGGACCGACCGACGTCGTGCTCTACGGCTTCGGCCGCATCGGGCGGCTGCTCGCGCGCATCCTCATCAACCACGCCGGCAACGGGAACGGGCTGCGCCTGCGGGCGATCGTGGTGCGCCGCGGGTCGGACAACGACCTCGACAAGCGCGCCAGCCTCCTCGCCCGCGACTCGGTGCACGGGCCGTTTCCCGGCTCGGTCACCGTCGACGCCGAGCACGACGTCCTCGTCGCCAACGGCACCCGCATCCAGGTCATCTACTCGGACGACCCGGCGAACGTCGACTACAGCGCCTACGGCATCCGCGACGCGATCGTGGTCGACAACACCGGCCGCTGGCGGGACGAGGCCGGCCTCGCGCAGCACCTGGCCAGCCCGGGCGTGGCGCGGGTCCTGCTGACGGCGCCGGGCAAGTCACCGCTGAAGAACATCGTGCACGGGATCAACGACGACACCATCACCGACGACGACCGCATCGTCTCCGCGGCCTCCTGCACCACCAACGCGATCACCCCGGTGCTCAAGGCCCTGGAGGACGCGTACGGCATCGTGCGCGGGCATGTGGAGACGGTCCACTCGTTCACGAACGACCAGAATCTCACCGACAACTTCCACAAGGGCGACCGGCGCGGCAGGTCGGCGGTGCTCAACATGGTGATCACCGAGACCGGGGCGGCGAAGGCGGTCGCCAAGGCGCTGCCGTCGCTCGCGGGCAAGCTCACCGGCTCCAGCATCCGCGTCCCGACGCCGGACGTCTCCCTCGCGATCCTCAACCTGACGCTGGAGCGGCCGGCGACGAAGGAGCAGGTCAACGACTACCTGCGCCGGGTGTCGCTGCACTCGCAACTGCGCCAGCAGATCGACTACGTGGAGTCCCCGGAGGTCGTCTCCAGCGACTTCGTCGGCTCCCACCGCGCCGGGATCGTGGACGGGCTCGCCACCATCGCGGACGGGACCAACCTCGTCCTGTACGTCTGGTACGACAACGAATACGGCTACTCCTGCCAGGTCGTGCGGGTGCTGGAGCGGATGGCGGGGACGCATCCCGCGGTCGTCCCGCCGCGCGCGGAGGTGCGGTTGCTGGAGGGGGCGACTACCGTTCAAGGGTGAGCACCCCCGAGAACGACACGACGAGCACGGCCGACACCACCACAGGCACCGACGCGACAGGCGCCGACGCGGAGACGGAGGCCTCCCTCACCTTTGCGGACCTGGGCCTGGACGCCCACGTCCTGAAGGCCGTGAAGGAGCTCGGTTACGAGACGCCGTCGGCCATCCAGGCTGCGACGATCCCGCTGCTGCTGGAGGGCCGCGACGTCGTCGGGCTCGCCCAGACCGGCACCGGAAAGACGGCGGCCTTCGCCCTCCCGATCCTGTCCCGGCTCGAGCTGTCCCAGAAGACGCCGCAGGCGCTCGTGCTCGCGCCCACCCGGGAGCTGGCCCTGCAGGTCGCGGAGGCGTTCGAGAGCTACGCCGCTCATATGCGCGGCGTGCACCTGCTGCCGGTGTACGGCGGTCAGGGCTACGGCGTCCAGCTCTCGGCGCTGCGGCGCGGCGTCCACATCGTTGTCGGCACGCCCGGCCGGATCATGGACCACCTCGACAAGGGCACGCTCGACCTCTCCGAGCTCCGCTACCTCGTGCTCGACGAGGCGGACGAGATGCTGAAGATGGGGTTCGCGGAGGACGTGGAGACGATCCTCGCCGACACCCCGGACGACAAGCAGGTCGCACTGTTCTCGGCGACGATGCCCGCCTCGATCCGGCGCATCTCCCAGAAGTACCTCCACGACCCGGAGGAGATCACGGTCAAGACCAAGACCTCGACCTCCCCCAACATCACCCAGCGCTACCTCGTCGTCTCGTACCCGCAGAAGGTGGACGCGCTCACCCGCATCCTCGAGGTCGAGAACTTCGAGGGGATGATCGTCTTCGTCCGCACCAAGAACGAGACCGAGACGCTGGCCGAGCGGTTGCGCGCCCGCGGGTACTCGGCGGCGGCGATCAACGGCGACGTGGCGCAGGCCCAGCGCGAGCGGACGGTCGAGCAGCTCAAGTCGGGCAAGCTCGACATCCTGGTCGCCACCGACGTCGCGGCGCGCGGCCTCGACGTCGAGCGGATCAGCCATGTCGTCAACTTCGACATCCCGGTCGACACCGAGTCGTACGTGCACCGGATCGGCCGCACCGGCCGCGCGGGACGCAGCGGCGCGGCGATCAGCTTCGTCACCCCGCGCGAACGCCGCCTGCTGACGGCCATCGAGAAGGCGACCCGCCAGCCGCTCACGCAGATGCAGCTGCCGAGCGTGGACGACATCAACGTAACCCGGCTCGCCCGGTTCGACGACGCGATCACCGCGGCGCTGGCGCAGGTCGAGCGGGTCACGCGGTTCCGCGACATCATCGGCCACTACGTCGAGCACCACGATGTGCCGGAGGCGGACGTCGCTGCGGCGCTCGCGGTCGTGGCGCAGGGCGACGAGCCGCTGCTGCTGAATTCGGACGATGCGCTGGCGCGGAGCGTGGAGCGGGACGGGCGGGACACCCGCTCCGCCGGACGCGACGACCGCGGCGGGCGCGCTGAGCGGGGTGAGCGCGGGGAGCGGGGTCCGCGGCGCGAGCGCAGCGACAAGGCGATGGCGGCGTACCGCATCGAGGTCGGTAAGCGTCAGAAGGTGGAGCCGCGCCAGATCGTCGGCGCCCTCGCCAACGAGGGCGGCCTGAGCCGGGAGGACTTCGGCCACATCAAGATCATGCCCGACTTCTCGCTCGTGGAGCTGCCCGCGGACCTCCCCGGCGACACGCTGTCCCGACTCTCGGGGACCCGGATCAGCGGCAAGCTGATCGAGATCCGGCCGGACAACGGGCCGGGGGCGCGGCGACAGCGCGGGGAGTGGGAGGAGCGCCGGCCGCGGGAGCAGCGCCGGGGACGGGATGACCGGCCGGCACGCAGCGACCGCTACGACCGCGACGACCGGCCGGCGCGCGACGAGCGCCCGCCCCGCAAGCCGCGGCACAGCTAGGCGTAGTCCCCGACGCGTCCGTCGCTGGAAGTGGCGACGGCTCGCCACACAAAGCAATCCAAAGGGTATAAAGGATCTAAAGAATCTAAACGGATCCTAAGGCAGGCCATGCGAAACCCCTTCAAGCCGACCGCCGGCGCGATGCCGCCGCTGCTCGTCGGCCGTAGCGACGCGCTGGATTCGTTCGAGGAGGGGATCGAGGACGGCCCGGGGTCGCCCGGGCTGCTGACGATCTTCACCGGAGCCCGCGGCGTCGGCAAGACTGTGATGCTGTCGGCCGCCGAGGACCTCGCGAAGGAGCACGGCTGGGTCACGATCAGCGACACTGCGACGCCGGGGCTGATGGTGAGGCTCGGCACGACGATGAAGCAGCACCTCGAGGAGCTCGGCGACGGACCGACGCGCTCGCGCGTCACCGCGATCTCCGTGGCGGGCTGGGGCGTCACGCGCCAGCTCCCTCCCGAGAAGCAGGTCGAGTGGCGGCAGATCGCGACGGAGCTGCTGGACATCCTCGGCGACCACGAGACGGGGCTCCTCATCACCGTTGACGAGATCCACGCGGTGGACCGCGACGAGCTCACCCAGCTAGCCGCTGCGATTCAGCACCTCATCCGTGACGAGCAGCCAATCGCGCTGTTGATGGCGGGCATCCCCAAAGCGGTGTCCGACCTCCTGAACGAGGACGTCTCGACGTTCCTGCGTCGGGCTGAGCGGGTGGACCTGCGCGACGTGCCGATCGCCGACGTCCGCGATGCGCTCGAAGAGACCTTCAGGGCCAGCGGCGTGGGCATCAGCCCTGACCAGCTCACGCGCGCGGCGCAGTCGACTGGCGGTTATCCCTTCCTCATTCAGCTCGTCGGCTACCAGGTCTGGCGCCTCGCCAACCGCCGAACTGATCGCGCAGTCACCGACGAGGCGATGACAGAGGCCCTCGACGCCGCACGGCGACGGCTCGGCAGCACTGTCATCGCGGCCGCCGTGAACGGGCTCTCCGACGTGGATAAAACGTTCCTGGTCATGATGGCCGACGACGACGGCCCGAGCCGAACGTCGGAGATCGCTTCGCGCCTTGGGCAGACCGCCAAGTACGCCAGCGTGTATCGCAAGCGTCTGATCGACGCCGCGATGATCCAAGCAACCGGTACCGGGCTGGTCGACTTCACCGTCCCGTTCATGAGGGAGTGGCTGCGCGAGCACGCCGCGTCGATGCATCGACCCGGACGGCTCTGAACGGCGTCACCTCCCCGGCATCCACCCCGACTGCGCCAACCAGCCCGGGAGGTCCAGCAGCTCCGGGTCGATCTCGCGTGTCACCGCGAAGTCGGCCTGGTATGCCGGCGTCTCCGCGAACCAGCGGAACATCTGCGCCATGTCCCCGAACGACGCGACGGCCTCCAACGGCAGCGCCTCGTACCGTGCGGGGAGGCCCGCGTAGGCCCCGATGGTCGCGGCGATCTCCTCCCCGGTGAGGCGGTCGCCCGCGATCTCCAGGCTCGACCCCTCCACCGGCGTCCCACCGAGCAGGATCGCCGCCGCCACCCGCCCGATGTCGCGCACGGCGACCATCTCAAGCGGCACGTCCGCGGGCAGCGCCATCCGGACGACCACGTGGCCGTCCTCGACGCTGACCGACCGCGCCGCCAGGTTGTCCATGAAGAACACGGGCCGGATGATCGTGCGGTGCAGGCCGAGCGCGTCCAGGTGCTCCTCGACGCGGCGCTTGCTCTCGAAGTGCGGGATGCCCGTGTGCCGCTCGGCGCCGCCGACCGAGCTGAAGACGTAGTGCGGCACCCCGGCGCGGTCGGCCGCGTCGGCGGCGGCGATCCCGGAGGTCGTCTCGTGCTCGATCCCGCCGCGCGGCGTGGTCATCGCGAACGCACCGGCGACGCCCGCGAAGAGCCGGTCGAGGGAGGCAGGGTCGTCCAGTTCGCCGGGCGAGAGCTCGACGCCGCGCTCGGCAAGGCGCGCGGCGGCGGGCGCGTCGGGGTCGCGGACCAGGGCTCGGACGTGCGCGCCGCGCTCCAGGAGCGCGGCGACCACGGAGCCGCCCTGCTGTCCGGTGGCGCCGATCACCGCGAACGGGCGCGGGCCGACCGGGTGTGCGTCAGTGTCCACGGTGTCCTCCTCCACGGCTCCGCTCATCGGGGCGTCACCGCGAACGTAGACCCCGGTCAGCCGATGGGGAACACCTGGAGCGCCCCGCCTCCGCCGCCCTAGCGCGCAATGTCCTCCACGATGTGCCGGACGGCGCCGACGGCGAGGTGCAGCATCCCGCCGAGCACCCCGAGCACGCCCAGCCGGTTGCCCCAGGCGAACACGTCCGCGGCTCCGGCGGCGTCGGTCCCGCGGATGGCGAAGCCGACGAAGTAGAGGACGACCGCGCTGACCAGCGCGACGACGTAGATGGTCACGAGGACGGTGATCGCGAGGTTCGGCGTCCGGCGGATCTTCGGCCTGCGCTCATCGGTGGACATGGCTCGGATGCTACCGACCGGGTGGAGCCGGTGGCAACGACGGTCCCGGCGTCCCGAAACCCCCGGGGTCTACGATGGCCCGCATCCGCCCGCCGAAAGGAGACCCCCTATGCCCGTCCTCACCGACACCTTCGCCCTGTCCAACGGCGTCGAGATCCCGAAGGTCGGGTTCGGCACCTGGCAGATCCCGGACGGCCCGCAGACCTACGACTCGGTGCGAACGGCGCTCGACGTCGGCTACCGGCACATCGACACGGCGCGCGCCTACGGCAACGAGGCGAGCGTCGGACGGGCGGTGCGCGACAGCGGCCTCCCGCGCGAGGACGTCTTCATCACGACCAAGTGCCCGGCCGAGGTGAAGGACGCCGCGGGCGCACGCCACGCGTTCGAGCGCTCGTCCGAGCTCCTGGACCTCGGGCCGATCGACCTCTACCTCATCCACGCGCCCTGGCCGTGGAACCACCAGGGCAGCGACCACCGCGCAGGGAACATCGAGGTGTGGAAGGTGTTCGAAGAGCTGTACGACGCCGGCCGGACGCGCTCCATCGGGGTGAGCAACTTCGTCGTCTCCGACCTGGAGTCGCTCATCGGCGGGACGAGCGTGGTGCCGCACGCCGACCAGATCCGCTGGTTCGTCGGGCACACGCAGCCCGAGACGACGGCCTACTGCCAGGAGCGCGGCATCCTCGTCGAGGGGTACTCGCCGCTCGCCACCGGGCGGCTGATCGGGGACGAGGACATCGCGCTGATCGCGGAGAAGTACGGCAAGACCGGCGCGCAAGTCAGCCTCCGCTACCTGCTGCAGAAGGACGTCCTCCCGCTGCCGAAGTCCACGACGCCGCACCGGATCGCGGAGAACGCCGAGCTGGACTTCGAACTGAGCGCGGAGGACATGGCCGTACTGGACGCACTCACCCCCCGCGGCCACTGACCGCACGCACCTCAGCCGAGGGGCACGTAAACGCCCCTAAAAGCGCGTTTTAGGGGCGTTTACGTGCCCTTCGGCAGAGGGGATTGCTACTTTCCGGCGCCGACGGAGATCCCGGCGACCACATACCGCTGCAGCGCGAGGAACACGATGAACAGCGGCAGCACGCCCAGCACGAGCGTCGGCAGCAGCTGCTCCGGGCTCATCGTGTGCGTGCCGATGGTCCCGTAGACGGCGAGCGTGACGGTCTGCTTGTCGTCCGACGAGAGCAGCACGAGCGGCAGGATCAGGTCGTTCCAGACCTGCAGGATGACGAAGATCGCCAGCGTCGCCGTCGCCGGGCGCAGCAGCGGGAAGACGATCTTCCAGTAGGTGCGGATGAGGCCCGCCCCGTCGACCGCCGCGGCCTCCTCCAGCTCCGGCGGCACGGTGCGCAGGAAGCCGGCGAAGAAGAACACCGCGAACGGCATGATCGTCGCGGTGTACGCGAGCACGATGCCGATGTAGCTGTCCAGCAGGTGCAGCTTCTGCATCACCTCGTACAGCGGGGTGAGCACGACGAAGATCGGGATGGTGAGGCCCGAGACGAAGACCTGGTAAAGCGTGCGCGTCCAGCGCCGGGTGTGCCGCACGATCGCCCAGGCTGCGAGGGAGGCCGCGAACACCGTGATCACGGCGGTGGCGAGGGTGATGATGAGCGTGTTCCCGACGCTGCGCAGGTAGTGCATGTTCTGGAACGCGTTGATGTAGTTCTGGAAGTCGATCGGCGCCGGCAGCGCGAACGGGTTCGACGGCGACGTGTTCCCGTGGTGCAGCGACACCATGACGAGCACCCAGATCGGCGTGAGGACCACCGCTGTGAAGGCGAGCAGGATGACGGAGGCGATGACCGTCGATGCGCGCGCGCGGAAGCGACGGGAGCGGAACCGCGGGGCGCGGGCGGTGGGGCCGGTGGGCGCGACGCCGCCGTCGCGGACGGCCTCGGTCTCCTGGCTGATGAGTGCGGTCATGCGAGGTCTGCCTCCCGTCGGCGCAGCAGCGTCGCCTGCGTGACGCCCACGACGATCGTGAGGATCAGCAGCAGGACGGCGAGCGTGGTGCCGTAGGCGAACTGGTAGTTCGCGAAGCTGTTGTTGTAGATGACGAGGCTGAGCGTCTGGGTGGCGTCCGCGGGCGCGCCCTGCGTCATGATGAACGGCAGGTCGAACACCCGCAGCGACCCGATGACGCTCAGCGTGATGTTGATGGTGAACGACGGTGCGAGCAGCCGCCAGTCGATGCTCCAGAACCGGCGCCAGCCGGCGGCGCCGTCGAGGTTCGCGGCCTCGATCAGGGCCGGGTCGATCGCCATGTAGTTGGCCAGGTAGATGGTGGCGGTGTAGCCGAGGAACATCCAGATGTAGATGGCCGCGATCGACATGAGCGCGGTGTGCGGGTCGCCCAGCCAGATCGGCTCGAAGGCGTGGAGGCCGAGGGCGTCCATGACGTCGTCGATCGGGCCTCCCAGCGGCGAGTACATGTACGACCACAGGTAGCCGACGGCGACGAAGGCCATCATCGCGGGCAGCAGCAGGCCGGCGCGGACGAAGTTGCGCACCCGCTCCAGCTTGAACAGCCAGAACGCGACGAGGAGGGCGAGGCCGTTCTGCACGACGACGACCACGATCGTGTAGACGATGGTGTTGCCGAGCGCGTGCAGCACGGTCGGGTCGGACAGCGCGTGGAGGTAGTTCTTCAGCCCGACGAAGTTGCCGCCGCTCGGCCCGATCGCGTCGGTGAAGCTGAGCTGCACGCCGCGGATCAGCGGGTAGATCACGAACACGGCGAAGATGAGGGCTGCCGGCGCGATCAGCACCATCGCGGAACGGCCACGGATTTGCATGGGATCGCCTTTCGGGGGTGGTGCGGTCGGGCTGGGTGGAGCGGGTGCGGTGGTGCGTGGTTGCCCGGCCGGGGAGGCTTGCGCCGCTCCCCGGCCGGGACGGTGGTGACTACTCCGTCTTCGGGATCGTCTGGTCGAGCTGCTTCAGGAGGGTGCTCGTCGACTGCGTCGGGTCGTTGAAGAGCGAGGTGCCGACCTTCCAGAACTCCTGTTCGTAGGTCGGGAAGTGCAGGTACTCGATCGGCGAGACCTGCGAGTGGCCCGCGTTGAAGGCATCCACGTAGGCGCTCGCCTTATCCATGGTCGGGCTCGGCACGTTCTTCAGCGTGGTGAACGAGTTCTCGGCGGCCAGGTAGCGGCTGTCGTTGGCCGGGTCGGCCATGAACGCGACGTACTTCTTCGCGGCGTCGGTGTGCTGGCTCGCGGCGTTGACGCCCCAGCCGGAGCCGACGAAGGTCACGCCGTATGGGCTGCTGCCCGCGTCACCGCCGGGGAACGGGTTGAGCGAGAAGTCGAACTTCGCGTTCTGCTGGAAGTTCTGCAGCTCCCACGCGCCCATGATCGTGAAGGCCCACTTGCCCGCGGCGAAGTCCGCGTTGCCGGTGTTGAACGGCTCGATGCCGTTCATCAGCTTGCCGTCCACGCCGCCCGTGGTCAGGAGCTGCTTGATGTGGTCGAACACCGGCATGAAGGTCGGGTTCCAGTTCGTCTTGCCCTCGTCGTAGCCCTGGCCCCACTTCGGATCCGTCAGGTTCGCGGCGAGCGCCAGCGAGAGCTGCTCGCTGGTCCAGCCGCCCTGGTCGGCGAGCAGGAGGCCCGGCTGGCCCGCGGCCTTCAGCTTCTGCAGCGCGTCCAGGAAGTCCGGCCAGGTCTGCGGGACCTGGCTGATGCCGGCCTTCTTCAGGATGTCGAGGTTCGCGTACAGGCCGATCGGGATGTTCTGCTGCGTGAGCGCGTAGGTCTTGCCGCCGATCGCACCGAACGGCGCGACGTTCGGGAGGATCTGCTTCACCCACGACTGGTCGCTGAGGTCGGCGAGGTAGCCCTGCTTCTGCCATTGCTGCACGCGGGTCGCGTTCGTCATGAGGACGTCGGCGGCGGTGCCGGCGGCGAGGCGGGTGTTGTTGTACTGGTCGTACTCGCCGTTGGCGACGTACTTGTAGTCGATCGTGATGTCCGGGTACTTCTTGTGGAAGTCGGCGTTGATCTGGGGGATGTCGGCGAGCTCGGTGCCGCCGCCCTCGAAGCCGACGACGGTCAACGTGGTCTTGCCGCTGCTGGAGCCGCCGCCGGACGAGCAGCCGGCGAGCGCCAGCGCGACCGCCGAGACGGCGGCGGCGGCGAGGATCAGTTTCTTGCGCATGGGTTGTCCACTCCTTTGTGAGGTGCCTGTGTTGTCAGGTGGTGCGTTGCGTGGTGCGTGGGTTGCGGTGGTGCGGGGGTTGGAGCCTGGCCCGCGCCCCGATCAGCGATCGAGGGGCGGGACGTCGTCGAGCTCGTAGGCCGCGGGTCGCGACTGGATGTCGCGCAGGAGCCGGAGGTCGAACTTCGGCACGCGCCGGAAGTCGAGCACGCCGTTCTTCTCCTGGAAGACGTCCGTGAGCTGGGTGAAGCAGTAGCCGAACATGCCGGGGTCGTCGAGCAGCGTGTCCACGAGCCGGTGGAACCGGTCGACCCACTCCTCTCGGGTGCGCGGCGCCTCGCCGTAACCCCAGGAGTCTTCGCCGGTGCGATCGCTGTCCGACCACCAGATGCCGCCGAACTCACTGCAGAAGTAGGGCTGCCCGGCATACGGGACGGACCACTCGGTGCCGTCGAGCGCGGTGTTGACGTACGGGCGGCCGTCGGCGAGGCCTCCCATGCGCTGCGCGAAGACGTCCGGGTCCTGCTCGTACAGGTGCGAGTCGTAGATGTCGGCGCCGGGCACCCGGTGCGAGTAACCGGACGCGTCGATCACCGGACGGGTGGGGTCGATCGCCTTGGTGACCGCGTAGAGCGCCTTGGTGGCGTCGTCGAGGACGGTGAGCCGGTCGGTCATCGGCTGGAACGTCTCGTTGAGCGGGCACCAGCCGACGATCGACGGGTGCGACAGGTCGCGGGTGAGCGCCTCCACCCACTCGGTGACGAACGAGAGGGTCGGCTCCTGCGGGCCGCCCGGGCCGACCTTGGCGCCCCAGTCGGCGAACTCGCCCCAGACCAGGTAGCCGAGCCGGTCGGCGTGGAAGAGGTAACGCTCCTCGAACACCTTCTGGTGGAGGCGGGCGCCGTTGAAGCCGGCGGCCATCCCGAGCTCGATGTCGGCCACGAGGGCCTCGTCGCTGGGCGCGGTCATCAGGGTGTCGGGCCAGTAGCCCTGGTCGAGGACGAGCCGCTGGAAGACCGGGCGACCGTTGAGGAGGACCCGGCGGCCGTCGATGGCGATAGACCGCATCCCGGCGTAGCTGTCGATGACGTCGACCACGGTCCCGCCGCGCAGCAGGGTGAAGCGGACCGTGTAGAGGTGCGGGTCCTCGGGTGACCAGGTGCGCAGGCGGTCGGCGGCGATCGGGAGCGTGAGAACCGGCTTCACCTGCGCCGTCACCTCCACCTCGCGGGTGACGACGAGGCCGTCTGCGTCGCTGATCTCGACCCGCGCGGTGAGTCCGGCGGCCGGGGAGACGACCTCGACCTCGACCCCGAACGACGACGAGGGGAGGTCGGGGCGGATGACCGGGCGGCCGAAGTGCGCCGGGGCGACGGGCTCGATCCAGACTGTCTGCCAGATGCCGGTCGTGCGCGTGTAGAAGGCCTCGTAGTTCTCGGGGCGGCGGGACTGCTTGCCGCGCGCCTGGATGGTGAGGTGGTCGTCCTCGGCGAGGACGGAGAGGGTGAAGGTGGAGGACGTGGTGCGGGCGACGGCATCCGTGACGTCGATCGTGAACGGGGTGAAGCCGCCGCGGTGCCGGCCGACCTCGATGTCGTCCACCCAGACGGTGGTGTCGAAGTCGACGGCGCCGAAGTGGAGGAGGAGGCGGTCATCGGCCCAGCCTGCCGGGACCTCCACCGTGCGCTGGTAGCGGACCGCGGGGTGGAATGCGGTGCTGCCGATGCCGGAGCGCTCCGACTCGGGGGCGAACGGGACGAGGATGTCGCGGTCGAGGGTCCAGGCGGTGGGGGCAGCAGTCTCCGCGGCCTCCGTCGCGCCGAAGCCGAAGCTCCACACTCCGTTGAGGTTCAGCCAGCGGTCGCGGACGAACTGCGGGCGCGGGTACTCCGGGCGCGGCACGGCCCGCGCGACGGCCGCGTCGCCGTCCTGTTCGATTTCCCTCGATGCAAATGACACGATCAGGATGCTAGCGCGCAGTTTGCCTCGATGCAAACACATTTCGGAAAGTGTTCGGAATCACGGGGCGAGTATCACTCAGGAGCCCCCACCACCGGCGCGCTCTCCCGCACGACCAGCCGGTGCGGAGCCACGAGCACCTCGGGCTCCAGCGCCTCGCCCGCCAGCCGCCGCACGATGCGGTCGAGCGCCGTCTCGGCCAGCCACTGCTTGTCCGGGCTCACCGTCGTGAGCGACGGGATGGAGAAACGGCCGTCCTCGATGTCGTCCCAGCCGACCACCGCCACCTCGTCCGGCACCGAGACCCCCGCCTCGTGCAGGGTCCGCAGCGCACCGAGCGCAAGCGCGTCCGAGAAGCAGAAGATCGCGTCGAAACGCTCGCCGCTGTCGAGCAGCCGGCGCATCGCCGCGGAGCCCTCCGGCCGGCGGAAGCCCTCCACATACTCCACGATCTCGGGGAGGCCGAGGTCGGCGTGCGCGCGGATCGCGGCGCGATAGCCTTCGAGGCGCTGCGAGCTGGCGGCGCGGTGGCTGCGTTCAGCGCCGATCGCGGCGATGCGGCGGCGGCCCTGCGCGAGCAGATGCTCGACGGCCTCCCGAGCGGCCAGGAAGTTGTCGATCATCACCTTGTCGTAACCCGGGAACTCATCCTCGCCGAGGAACACCAGAGGCCCCGCGGCGAGCGCCTCCAGGTCCTCCGCGCGCAGGGCGAGGGGGCTCAGGGCGAGCGCGTCGAACAGCGAACCGCCCGCGGTCCGGCGGAGCAGAGCGAGCTCGCGCTCGCGGTCGCCGTCGGTCTGGTCCACGACGACGGTCAGGCCGCGCTCGGCGCCGCCCTCGACGAAAGCGCGGGTGAGCTCGGCGAAGTAGGCGGTGTCCAGCTCGGGCAGCATCAACCCGATGAGCCCGGACCGCCCCACCTTGAGGCTGCGCGCGAGCTCGCTCGGCTGGTACTCGAGCTCGTTGATGACGCGGAGGACGCGCTCCCGTGTCGCCGGCGCGACATGGTCGAAACCGTTGACGACGTTGGACACGGTCCGGACGGAGACGCCCGCGGTCTCCGCCACCTCACGACGTGTCGCCGCCATGCTTCCCCGCTCCGCCGTGTTCCGCGCTTTGCCTCGTGGCAACCCGCGCTCATCCTACCGACGTCGCGCACGCGGCCCGACCCGTCAGCCGAGGGGCACGTTGTTGTCGCTGGGGACGCCCGGAAGTGACAACGACGTGCCCTTCGATGGTTCGAGGGTGGTGGAGGTGGGTGGGGTGGTGGGGGCAGGCGTCACTGGGTCGGCGCGGACGAGCGCGATCCCCCCGAGGATGAGCACCCCGCCCACCAATTGCAGCGCATCCAGTGACTCCCCCAGCAGCAGCCACGCGTAGAACGTCGCCGCCACGACCTCCAGCAGCCCGGCGAACGAGCCCAGCCGCGAGCCGAGCATGTTCGCGGCGGTGATGCCCGACGCGTAGGCCAGCGCGGTCGCGAGCACCCCGACCACGGCCAGGGGCACCCACCACGGCGCAGATCCGCCGAAGAGCTCCACGTCGCGGGTGCTCACGACGAACGGGAGCAGGCCGGTCGCACTCACCGCGGCCAGCGCCACGCCGCCGGCGAGCAGGCCGCCCGCGGCGAGGGCGACCGGCGGGAGGCCGTCGGACGGGCGCGCGGCGATGATGTAGTAGCCGGCGCAGCCGAGCATCGCGGTCACCGCGAGCGCGATGCCGACGAGGTCGAGTGGCTTCCCGCCGCCGGGCGACACGACGAGCAGCAGGCCGGCGATCGCGACGGCCGAGCCGGCGAGGACCACGGCCTTCGGCGCCCGGCGGGTGCGCGCCCACACGAGCAGCACCAGCACCACCGGCGCCAGATACTCGATCAGGATGGCCGTGCCGACCGGGATGCGCTCGATCGCGGCGAAGTAGAGCACCTGCGTACCGGCCACGCCGACCAGGGCCATCCCGAGCAGGCGCCAGCGTCCCCGCCAGAGCGAGGCCCAGCGGCCGCGGAGCGCGAGGATCGCGAACGGCGCCAGCACGACGCCGCCGATCAGCACGCGCGCGGTGACCGCCGCGGCCGGCGACCAGCCGCTCTCCAGCAGCGGCTTGATGAACGCTCCGGACAGGCCGAACGACGCGGCGGCGACGACCGCGACGACGAGGCCCTTGGATGTCTGGTTCAGTGCCATCGGAGGCCTCCTGCCTGCGTGCGTTGCGCGGGTCCGGGCGGCCGGACAGGGCCAGCGTCAGGACCGTAGTGGGTTATGATCCTGACGTTAGTACTCGGCAAGGTAAGGAGTCAACTTGCATTTTGCCCCTGACGCGGAGGACGCCCTCCAGTTCGCCGTCGTCCTGTGCAACACCGTCCCGACGGCCTCCCGCAGCGGGGAGGACGAGCTCGCCACCCCGGCGCAGCTCGTCGCCCTGATGCACGAGAACCAGTACTCGGGGCGCATCGACGGCGACGAGGCCGAGCTCCAGCAGGTGCACGAGACCAGGGACCGCCTCCGCCGGGCCTGGACGATGGAGCGCGACGCCGCCGTCGCCGAGGTGAACGCCATGCTCGCCGACGCCCACGCCTCCCCCTACCTGATGCGGCACGACGGCTTCGACTGGCACCTGCACGCGACGTCGCTGGACGCGCCGCTCGCCGAGCGCATCCGGGTGGAGGTCGCGCTCGCGCTGGTGGACGTCATCCGCTCCAACGAGAACGATCGGCTGAGGAGCTGCGCCGCCTTCGACTGCGACGGCCTCGTCCTCGACCTGTCGCGCAACGGGTCCAAGCGGTTCTGCAGCGTGCGGTGCGGCAACCGGATGAACATGGTGGCGTTCCGGGCGCGGCAGGAGGCGGAGTAGCGCCAGGCGGGGTGCGTGAGAGGATGGCGCACAGACCGATCCACCCCCGAGGAGCCCCCGCTCGCCATGACGACGGAGTACACGCAGTGACGGATGGGAAGCTGCCCACCATGCAGGCCGTCGCCGACACGGCGGGCGTCTCCCTGGCGACGGTGTCCAACGTGCTGAACCAGCCGTCGCGCGTCGCGCCGGGCACCCGGGAGAAGGTGCGGGCGGCGATCGAGTCGCTCGGCTACATCCGCAACGCCGCCGCGCGCGACCTCAAGCGCAGCCGGAGCGACGGCATCGGGCTCATCGTGCCGGACATCCTCAACCGGCTGTTCGTGGACATGTCCCGCGGCGCCCAGATCACCGCGGGCCGGAAGGGCCTGAGCCTGCTGATGGCCAACGCCGTCTACGCGTTCGAGTCGTTCGAGCCGCTGGTCGTCACCGACCAGCAGGACCAGTTCCTCGACTACTTCGCGGAGGAGCGCACGAGCGGCATCCTCTACGCCGCGATGAGCGACCCGACGGACGGGATCAACCGCATCCGCGGCCACGTGCGCCCCATCGTGGTGATCAACTACGACCAGCCCGGCGACTGGTGCTCGGTGCTGATGGACAACCGGCAGGCCGGGCGCATCGCCGCAGAGCACCTGGCCGGCATCGGCGTGCGCCGCGTCTTCTACGTCTCGCCGCCCGACGCCGCCCAGCCCATCGCCGACCGGCGCCGCGGGATCGAGGAGGCCGCCGCGACGCTGGGACTGGAGCTGACCCAGGTGACCGCCGAAGGCTTGCAGGTCGAGCACGGGCGGTCCGCGATGGCCGGACTCCTCGCCGACCGCGCCGACGGCGAGCGCTTCGCGTTCGTCGGCATCACCGACGCCCTGGCGCTCGGCGCCCTCAGCGTCCTGCGCCAGCACCCGGAGGTGCGCATCCCGGAGGACGTCGCGGTCATCGGGCTGGACGGCACCCACGACGGCGCGGACTCCGACTGGGTGAGCCTGACCTCCATCACCCTGCCGGGCTACCGGATGGGCGAGGAGGCGATCCGGCTGGTGCTGGACGAGGCGCAGCCGGGGCACCGGCACGAGCGCGTGGTGCTGCCGGTGGGGATGCGGGTCGGGGCGAGCACGGTCCGCCCGGACGCCGGCTAGAGCCGCGCCGGCTAGGAGCGCGCCGCGACCAGTTCCAGCACCTCCGCGGTGGTGCCGAGCTCGCCGAGCTTCGGGAACTGGTGGGCGATGGAGGCCTCGTGCGCCTCGAGGGCGTCGGTCATCGCGTCGGTGACGAACGCGACGTGGTAGCCGAGCTCGTACGCGGAGCGGGCGGTCGACTCGACGCCGGAGGTGGTGGAGACGCCGGTCAGGACGATCTGCGTCGCGCCGGCCTCCTTCAGCCGGGCGTCGAGGTCGGTCGAGAGGAAGGCGCCGAGCGTGCGCTTGGTGACGGTGATGTCGCCCGGCTGCTGGTCGAGCTCGGGGAGGAGCGCGGTCGCCTCGGCGGGCAGGGACTGCCCTCCGGCGCGTCCGGTCGCCTTGCCGCGATCGGTGCGGCCCGGCGCGGTCCCGGCGACGTTGACGAGCACGACCGGGAGGCCCTTCGCGCGGAAGGCCGCGGCGAGCTGCGCCGAGTTGGCGACGATCTGCTCGATCGGGTGCGCCGTGGGGTAGCCCAGGATGCCGGTCTGGAGGTCGATCACGACGAGGGCGGGGGTCTGTTCGAGCTCGATGCTCATGCGGGTCTCCTGTAACGTTCGCAGGCACAATCGTTTGTGTCGCTGATGATCAGCCTACGCTATGATTTCTGTATGTCCAGCGAGAGGCCGGCGGCCGGCGACCCGAGCGAGCTCCTCGCCTACCTCCTCAAGCACGCCCAGCAGCGGCTGATGGCGCTCGCGGACGCCGCGCTCGAACCGCACGGCCTCGACCGCAAGGAGTTCGGGGTCCTCCGGGTGCTGGCCGCGGGCGAGCCACTGTCGCAGCAGGCGCTCGCCGGCCTCCTCGGCGTCGACCCCACCACGATGGTCGCGGTGCTCGACGCGCTCCAGGACAAGGGGATCGTGACCCGCCGGCCGGACCCGGCGGACCGTCGGCGCAATCAGATCGCGTTGACGGCGAGCGGGCAGGCGACGAACGCGGCGGCGGAGGCGGCGTATGCGGCGGCGGAGGGGGAGTTCCTGGAGCCGCTGGGGAGCGCCGACGCCGGGGAACTGCGGCGGATGCTGCGAAGGCTCCTCTCCCACGAATCCGCGCCGGCCTCCTCCGGGACAGGCTCCGAGGCCTCAGCCTCGTCGTGAAAGTCGCTCAGTCCGCCGTCACAGAAGCGGACTGTCGTCGTCGGCGTCGTCCTGCCAGACGGAGCTCCCGGCGGCGTAGCCGTAGGGGAACAGGGCGATCGCGACCGGCGAGGCCATGACGAAGGCCGCGACGGCGGGCAGCAACGGCCCGAGGACGCGTTCGAGGCTCCCGGGGCGAGTGACCTCCAGGTCGGTGGCCACGCGGGCGAGGGACTCGGGACGGTCGTCGACCGGGCGGTCTGCCTCGTCGACGCTCTCCGCGAGCCGCGTGCGCAGGTCGGGGCGCGGCCCCGGCGGCCGCGCGGCCGACCCCACGGTGTTGGCCCCGCCGCGCCGGGGCGGCGGGGCGGTGGCCAACACGCACACCGAGCGCGCGGCGGCCACCCC
>NZ_JBHTXK010000006.1:0-65047 GCF_042791795.1 Leifsonia sp. NPDC056665 | reverse complement strand
GGCCCGCTGCGTGTACCAGGCCTGGTGAGCGCGGTGGAACGCGCCCAGCCCGAGGTGGGGCCCCCCCCCCGGGGGGGGCCCCGGGGGGGCCGGTAGCCGGCCCGGCCGCCCCCCGGGCGGACGCCCCCGTCGCCGCGCGCCGCGCCCCGCGTCCGCCGGGGGGCCCGGTCCCCTAGGGCCCGCGCGCCCCACGCCTCGGTGTGGACCCGGACGAGCTGGTCCGGCTGGCCGGTCGCAAGCACGGACTCGTAGCGCTCGACGGCCTCCTCGTCCGGGGAGGAGCGGTGCTTCCTGGCCACGAGACCCGAGTGTAGCCCCGGGGTTGCACATCGCCACCGCACAGGTGAACGATTACATGAGCATTCCTCATGTCGAGGCATCCGGCTCCTGCATGCACCGATGCGTGACAAGGGAGTGGGCATGCGCACCACACCACGACGCCTGCTCACCCTCGCAGTCGCACTCCCGACCACGACCGGCCTCATGCTGGCCGCCGGCGCCGGGGCCCAGGCGGCGACCCCCGGGAGCACCACCTGTTCGGGCGGCTCGATCCAGGCGCCGGCCACCCTGCCGCCCGGCAGCTACAAGAACGTCGAGATCGCCGGCTTCTGCGGCCTCGACCCCAGCGTAGCGATCAGCGGCAACGTCACCGTCAACCCCGGGGCGGCCCTCCAGCTCTCCGGCTCGGCCATCGGCGGCAACCTCAGCGTCGGCTCCGGTGCGATCCTGTTCGCCTTCGGCGCGCACGTGGGCGGCAACGTCAGCGCGACCGGCGCGCACGCGCTCTACCTGTTCTTCGGCCAGGTCGGCAAGAACGTCACCTTCCAGGGCGGCGGCTCCGGGCGCAACTGCACGGACCCCGACCCGAGCACGAGCTTCGGCAACGACACGATGGTGAAGGACAGCCACATCGCGGGCAATGTGACGTTCACGGGATGGGCGGGCTGCTGGTTCGGCCTCCTGCGCAACACGGTCGGCGGCAACGTGACCGTCTCGAACATGTACGCGAACCCGCTGAACATCAACTTCCCGGGAACGCCGGACCAAGCTGACCAGGGCCTCGACTCGACGAAGATCGGGGCGAACATGGTCGGCGGCGTGCTGAGCTGCAGCGCGAACACGCCGGCGGCGCAGTTCGGTGACTCGGGGGCCGCGCCGAACGTGGCGCGGAAGGCCGTCGGGGAGTGCGCGGCGCTGGTGTAGGCCGTCGTACGACAGGAAGACACGCCAGGACCTCCTTCCGGACGGGGTTCGGAAGGAGATCTCTGGCCGCCGGGCCGTTATCCACAGGCGTGAAATGTAAGGTTCCTTTCCTGCGAGAATCCTTGTGTGGTCACGGCCTATATCGACGAATCAGGCGGCAGCGGCAAGGAGTCGCTCAACGTCTACATCCTCGCTGCGACCATCCCCCTGACAGACGACACGGATCGCTGCCGGGACCGGCTCCGTGCCCTGAAGCCCACCGAGGCGCGCAAGCTGCACTGGTATCGGGCGAACGACCTCGATCGCACGCGGATCGTCCAGACGATCGCCGACCTCGACGTGATGCACGTGGTCGTCGAGAGCGTCGAGCCGCCAAGCACCCGCGACGAGCGGCACCGTCGCCTCTGCCTCCGGATGCTCCTCGCCCGCCTTGACCAGATGGGCGTCGGGGACGTCGTCATGGAGTCGCGGGGCCCGGGTTCCAACCACCGCGATCGCACGATGATCAACACGATGCGGGTCGACCGCACGATCTCGGCCGGGATGGAAGTCTCGCATCGCGATGGACCGTTCGAACCGCTGCTGTGGATCCCGGACGCGGTGTGCGGCGCGGTCGTCGACCGGCGGCTCGGGAGGCCGCACTTCCTCTCGCACGTGCAGGAGACGATCGAGTGGATCACCCGGGGCGTCTGATCGAGGCCCTTAAACGGCGCAACCACCCGGCCCCACTATCCGCAGGATCTCCAAGGTGGTCACTTCCGACACCCATCACGGTGCCGACTTGTTAAGTGTGCCATATCAGTCCGGGAATGCGCCAGCTCTTTCGGGGCTTCGGTCAGCTTCGCGAACCGGCGACGCCGGCACTCGTCAGAGTCGCCGGCGTACGCGGGGTGGGAGGGGGGCGTGGTCGCGGGGTTGGGCGCGGAGCGCGAATCCGAACGCGAGCGCGGCGGCGAAGGCGAGGATCAGCGCCGGGATGCCGAAGCCGAAAGCCGACGCCAGCGGGCGGCCCAGGAGGGCCACGACCCCCACGATCACGGCGATGACTTTCAGTCGTATCCATGCGCGGGGGGACAGGCCCGAGCGCACGCGTTCGATCCCCGGTGCGGGGTCATCGGCGAAGCGGTACGCGGAGACGGCGAAGAGGCATGCGCTCATCATTCCGAAGAAGTACGGGAGCAGGAAGAGCCCGAGCGCCGCGATACCCGCCGATTGGGACCGCCTGAGCCATCGGACGTCGACATCCTCCCAGCGCGTGTACGCGCGGAAGCCGAAGACCCATTGCGCGAACAGCACAGTGACGAGGATCGAGGCCGTCGTGATCAGGTACGGCTTCAGCAACGGGACCGGCGGGAACCACGCGAGGATGACCACCAGGATGGCGACGAGCAGCGGAGGCAGCAGCCAGTCCCACACCCGCAACGGCACCCCCGGCGGCACGACGAGCGGCGCGTCGTTGTGCGCGGAGTCCGGCGAGGGGTCAGGCGCGGAGTCCGGCGCCGGCGCATCACCCTGGGTCACGCCGTGAGCTTAGCGCCGCCCGCGCCTCACGCCTCCGGGATCACCATCGCGAACCGCTCCGGGCGCGCCACGTCCGGGTCCGGTCCGTTGCGCACGCCCGCGTCGAGCGCGTCGATGCGGGCCAGCTCCTCGTCGGTCAGCGTGAAGTCGAAGACGTCGAAGTTCTCCGCGATGCGGCCCGGGTTCACCGACTTCGGGATGGCCGAGCGGCCCTGCTGGAGGTGCCAGCGCAACATCACCTGGGCCGGGGTCTTGCCGTGGGCGCGGGCGAGGTCGGCGAGCGCCGGGTCCTCCATCACGTTGCGGCGCTGCTCGCCCCAGCCCGGGTAGAAGGTGATGCCGCCGATCGGGGACCAGGCCTGCGTGACGATGCCGTGCGCGGCGTCCGCGGCCTGAACGTCCGGCTGGGTGAAGTAGGGGTGAAGCTCCACCTGGTTCACCGCCGGGACCACGCCGGCCTCGGCGAGCAGCCGGTCCAGGTGGTGGGGCAGGAAGTTGCTGACGCCGATCGCGCGCACGCGGCCGTCGGCGAGGAGGGTCTCCAGCGCCTTGTACGCAGCGACCGTCTGGTCGAAGCGGTCGGGCGCGGGCTGGTGGAGGATGAGGAGGTCGAGCTGCTCGAGGCCGAGCTTGCCTGCGGCCTTCTCCCACGCGTGCAGCGTCCGGTCGTAGCCGTAGTCGGACACCCAGACCTTGGTCTCCACGAAGACGTCGCCGCGGTCGAGGCCGGAGCGGCGCAGGCCCTCGCCGACCTCCCGCTCGTTGCCGTACGCGGCCGCGGTGTCGATGTGCCGGTAGCCGGTCGCCAGTGCCGCCTCCACCGCCTGGGTGGTCTCCTCGGGCGGGCTCTGGAAGACGCCGAGCCCGAGCGCGGGCATCGTGACGCCGTTGTTGAGGGTGAGTTCGATGGTCATGGCCACCACGCTAAACGTCCCCGCCGAAGGCAGGGAGGCCGCGCCAGTGCCTCCCTCCGCTGCCCCGCGCGGCGTAGCGTCGGGGTATGACCAACAGCGACGATGTGCGGGACTTCCTCACCTCCCGCCGCGCCCGGCTCACACCGGAGCAGGCCGGGCTGCCCGCGTACGGCGGCAACCGCCGGGTCTCCGGGCTGCGCCGCGAGGAGGTCGCGATGCTCGCCGGCGTGAGCGTCGACTACTACACGCGGCTGGAGCGCGGGAACCTGTCCGGCGCCTCCGACAGCGTGCTGGAGGCGCTCGCCCGAGCGCTCCAGCTCGACGAGGCGGAGACCGCGCACCTCTACGACCTGGCGCGGGCCGCGGACGTCGCGCCGCGCATCCGCCGCCGGCGCAGCCCGCAGACCGTGCGGCCCAGCCTCCAGCGGGTCATCGACGCGATCACCGGCGCCCCCGCCTGGGTGCGCAACGACCGCGGCGACGTCCTCGCCGCCAACGAGCTCGGCCGGGCGCTCTACCTCGACCTGATGGCGGAGCCCGTGAAGCCGCCGAACGCGTCGCGCTTCACGTTCCTCAACCCGAAGTCGCGCGCGTTCTACGCGGACTGGGAGCGGGCCGCCGACGACATGGTCGCCATCCTCCGCTCGGCCGCGGGCCGCAACCCGTACGACAAGGACCTCACCGACCTCGTCGGCGAGCTGTCCACCCGCAGCGAGGAGTTCCGGACCCGCTGGGCGCGGCACGACGTCAAGTACCACCGCACCGGCCGCAAGCGCGTGCACCACCCGATCGTCGGCGACCTCGACCTGGCCTTCGAGGCGTTCGAGCTGCCGGGCGAGCCTGGGCTGCGCATCAACGTGTACACGGCCGACCCCGGCACGCCGTCGGAGGACGCCCTGAAGCTGCTGGCGAGCTGGGCGGCCACGCAGCGGGAGGCGGAGGCCGACGCCGGGGCCGCGCGCCCCGACATCACGATCAACGACTAGGAGACCCCCGTGGAACTGCTCCCCGACTCCCCGACCACCCCCGGCCCCGCCGACCTCTTCACCGGGACCGTCCACTTCGACGTCATCGCCGCCGGCGCCGCGCCCTCCCGCCTCCGCGTCAACCTCGTCCGCTTCGCGCCCGGCTCCCGCACCGCCTGGCACCGGCACGCGAACGGCCAGACCCTACACGTGACGCAGGGCGTCGCCCTCATGCAGTCCCGCGGCGGCGAGGTGCTGGAGGTGCGCCCCGGCCAGACCGTCCACACGCCGCCCGGCGAATGGCATTGGCACGGGGCCGACCCCGAGCACTTCATGGAGCACCTGGCCATGTGGGAGGCGCTCGGCGACGGGCAGGACGGCCCGGAGACCGAGTGGGCCGAGCACGTGACCGACGCCGAGTACGAGAGCCGGTCCTGACGGAATGCGCCGAGCACGGGAGCACGCCCTGACCGCCCGCAGCAGCGAGCGCGAGCGCCGCCGCTTCGCCCGGGACGTGCAGCGCACCATCTCCGCGCTGCCCGAGGACGAGGACGCGCTGCTGCGGGTGGAGGCCGCCCTCCGCTCCGCGCCGGGGTTCGCAGCCGTTCCCCCGCTCCGGTGGCTGTTCCGCCGCCCCGCCGCCGACCTGGGCGCCGAGAAGCCCGGCCGCACGAAGGAGAAGAGATGACCGACAACCCCCTCACCGTGCTCGTCGTGGGCGCCACCGGCAGCATCGGCCGGCTCGTCGTGGCCGAGGCGCTGCGGCGCGGGCACCGCGTGACGGCGCTGGTGCGCGACGCAGCCAGGGCCGAGCGCGTCCTCCCGGCCTCCACCGAGCTCGTGGTCGGCGACCTCACCCGGCCGGCGACGCTCGGCGCTGCGGTGGAGGGCGCCGACGCCATCGTCTTCACACACGGGTCCGGCACCCGGGAGGCCGACGTGCGCGAGATCGACTACGCCGGTGTCGTCAACGTGCTCGCCGCTGCGGCTGGCCGTCCCGTCCGGATCGCCCTCATGACCGCCGTCGGCACGACGCGGCCCGGCACTCCGTACGCGGGATGGAAGCGCCGCGGCGAGCGCCTGGTCCGCGCGAGCGGGAACCGCTACACGATCGTGCGCCCGGGCTGGTTCGACTACAACAGCGCGGACCAGCGCGCGATCGTCTTCCGCCAGGGCGACACCGCCCAGTCGGGCACGCCAGCGGACGGCGTCATCGCCCGGGACGAGATCGCCCGCGTGCTGGTCGACGGCCTCGCGAACCTGGCGGCGGATCGCCGGACGCTGGAGCTCGTTGCGACCGACGGTCCCGAACAGGACGACCTGACACCGCTGTTCGCGGCGCTCACTCCGGATGCGCCCGGTGCCCTGGACGGCGCGCTCGACGCGGCGACAGCCCCGCCGGCGGCCGAACCGCAGCGCTTCCGCGACGACCTCGCAGCGCTCGAAGCCCTCCGCGGGTAGACCGAAGGGCACGTAGTTGTCGCTTTCCCATGCGGGAAGCGACAACAACGTGCCCTTCGATGGTGCGAGGCTCCGGTTACTTGGCCGGCGGCATCAGCACCGAGTCGATCAGGTACACGGTCGCGTTGGCGGTGTGCACGCCGCCGCAGATGACGTTCGCGTCGTTCACCTTGAGGTTGTCGCCGGAGCCGGTGACCGTGACGGTCCCGCCCTCGACGGTCTTGTGGGTGCCCACGATGTCCTTCGGCGAGAGCTGGCCGGGGATGACGTGGTAGGTGAGGATGCTGGTCAGCGTCGGAGCGCCGGCGGGCGTCTTGAGGGTGTTGATCGTCGCCGGGTCGATCTTCTTGAACGCGTCGTCGACCGGGGCGAACACCGTGAACTGGCCGCTGTTGAGGGTGTCGACCAGGTTCACGCTCGGGTTGAGCTTGCCGGAGACGGAGGCGACGAGGGTCGTCAGCAGGGGGTTGTTGCTCGCCGCGGTCGCGACCGGGTCCTGGGCCATCCCCTGCACGGAGCCGGCGCCGGACGGCACAGCCTTGGCGTAGGTGGCGCAGCCGGGGCCGACCAGGTCGGCGGACGGGTCCATCGACGCCGAGGCCGACGGGGAAGACGACTTCATGGAAGAGCTGCTGCTCGTCGACGCCGAACCGGCTCCGGACGAGCAGGCGGTGAGCGCGAGGGCGGCGGCGGCGAGGATGCCGGCGGCGGCGAGGCGGGTGCGAGTTGTGGATCGCATGTTGTTCTCCTTCTTGGTGGTGCGCCTTGTGAAGCTCCGAGCAGGTGCAGATCGGGAGGCCGCGTCGGCGGCCGTCAACAGGGATTCGTCCTCGGTGCCCGATCGGATTGGAAGTGGTCGCCGAGTGTCACGTCCCAATCCGCTGGGCGCCTCCGCGCCGAACAGCACTCATGAGGATCAGCAGGAGAACCGTCGCGGCCGGGGGCTGGGCAGCACTCGCGGGAGCGGTGAGCGGTGGCGTCTTCGTCGCGGTCGCCGAGGTGGTCGCGCTGCTCGCCGCCCGGGAGGCCGGCCCGCTGATCGCGGTCGGATCGTTCGTCATCGACATCGTGCCGCGCTGGGCGAAAGAGCTCGCGATCGAGCTGTTCGGCTCGAACGACAAGCTCTTCCTGCTGTCCTCGCTCGGGTTCGCGGTGTTCGTGGCCGCGGCGGTCGTGGGGATCCTGGAGCTCTGGCGCCGGTGGGTGGGCGTCGCGCTGTTCGGGGTCGCGGGCATCGCGGCCGTCGCCGCCACCGTGACCCGGGCCGACGCGAGCCCGCTGGGGTTCCTGCCCTCCACGATCGGAGCGCTCGCGGGTGCGGCGGCGCTGTACCTGCTCGTCGGGGCGCTGCGGCGCTGGCGGGATGCCCGCGACCATGACAGCGCGACGGCGGGCGTCGACCGCCGCCGGTTCCTCCTCTTCACCGGCGCCGGCGCGGCGTTCGCGGTGCTGGCCGGCGTCGGGTCACAGCTCGGGTCGGCCGCGACCTCCTCGATCGCGGCGATCCGTGCCGCGCTGCACCTGCCGGCGCCCCTGTCCCGGGTCACGGTGCCGGCCGGCGCCGACCTCCACCTGAAGGACCTCTCGCCGCTCTTCACCCCCAACAAGGACTTCTACCGGGTGGACACGGCGCTGTCGGTCCCGTCGATCGACCCGTCGAACTGGCGGCTCACCATCGACGGGATGGTCGAGCAGCGGGCGGAGTTCAGCTTCCGCGACCTGCTGTCGATGGGGCTGCGCGAGTACGCGATCACGCTGACCTGCGTCTCCAACCAGGTCGGCGGCAATCTGCTCGGCAACGCCCGCTGGCTCGGAGTGCCGGTGCGCGAGGTGCTCGCCCACGCCCGCCCGCGGAACGGCGCCGACATGGTCCTCTCCCGCAGCATCGACGGCTTCACCGCCGGCACGCCGCTGTCCGCGCTCACCGACCCCGGCCGCGACGCCATCCTCGCGGTCGGGATGAACGGAGAGCCGCTTCCCCTCGAGCACGGCTTCCCGGTGCGGATGGTCGTCCCCGGCCTCTACGGCTACGTCTCGGCGACCAAGTGGCTCACCGAGCTGAAGGTCACGACGTTCGCCACCGACCAGGCCTACTGGACGCCCCGCGGCTACAGCGAGAAGGCGCCGATCAAGCTCTCCAGCCGCATCGACACCCCGCGCATCGACCGATCGCTCTCGGCCGGCCCGACGAAGATCGCGGGTGTCGCCTGGGCGCAGACGGTCGGCATCCAGAAGGTCGAGGTGCAGGTCGACGGCGGCCCCTGGCAGCAGGCGCAACTCGCGGCACCGATCAACGCCGACACCTGGGTGCAGTGGTCGCTCGACTGGAATGCCACGAGCGGCAGTCACACCATCGCCGTCCGGGCGATCGACCGGGCCGGGAGGCTGCAGGAGGAGAAGCGCACCCCGATCGCGCCGAACGGGTCGACGGGGTGGCAGTCGACGCTGGTGCGGGTGGGGTAGAGCCGCCAGACTGGCGCAATGACGGCCGCCTCGAAGGAGACCCAGCGCCAGCGTCGGACTTGGCGCAGGCAGGCCGCCCGCTACGACCGCTCGGTCGGCAAGGCCGAGTTGACCATGCTCGCGGGCAGCCGGGAGTGGGTCGGCGTGCGGGCGAGCGGGCGCGTGCTGGAGGTCGCGGTCGGGAGCGGGCGCAGCCTCCCGTACTATCCGGCCGGGGTCGAGGTGGTGGGCATCGACCTGAGTCCCGAGATGCTCGCGATCGCGCGCCGCAGAGCCGCGGAGCTCGGACGAACCGTGGACCTCCGCGAGGGGGATGCCGAGGCGCTGCCGTTCGCCGATGGCGAGTTCGACACGGTCGTGTGCGCGCTCGCGCTGTGCTCGATCCCGCAGCCCGGGGTCGCGCTGGCCGAGATGGCGCGCGTCGTCGTGCCGGGCGGCTCCGTCGTGCTGGTCGACCACACCCGCAGCGACCGTGCCCTGGTCTACGCCGGGCAGTGGCTGATCGAGCGGATCAGCATCCCGCTCCAAGGCGAGCACCTGACCCGGCGGCACCGGGCCGAGGTGGAGGCCGCAGGCCTGGAGGTCGTGGAGCACGAGCGCCTCCGCTCCGGCTCCGTCGAGCGCATCCGGGCCACCCGCCCGCGCTGACCGCCGAGGGGCACGTGGAAGCCCGCCCGGTGCGTTGGATGGTTGGACGCACCGGACGGGCTGGCATTACGGAGAAGCGGGACGGATCAGCCGTTCGCGCCGGCCGGCGTCGTGGTGGTCTTGAAGCCCTCCAGCTTGTTCGCCGCGTCCGCCCACTTGTTGCTGAAGGTGTCGCTGATCTTCACCTTCGAGGTGTCGACGCCGATGGTCTTCTCCATGTCGAAGATGACCTTCGGGCCGCCGGCGGGCATGATGCCGTCCGGCAGGAACTGGCCCTTGTCGGTCGACAGGCCGTCGATGTACTGCTGCTTGGAGATCGTGCTGTTCTGCACGAAGTCCTGCGGCATCTTGTTCGCGATGTCCGCGGCGGAGTGCGACGCGATCCAGTGCATCGTCGCGACGAGCGCGTCGACCACCTTCTGCGCGGCGTCCCCGTGGCTCTTCACCCAGCTCGCGTTCGCCAGCAGACCGGCCGCCGGCCACGCGCCGCCGAGCGCCTTGGTCGCGCCCTTCGTCGTCGCCATGTCGACCGCCGAGACGGCGAGCTTCTGCGAGGTGAGCGCGCCGACCGTCGGCTGCGTGGTCATCACGCAGTCCGCGGAGCCGCGCTGGATGGCCGCGATGGCCGTCGCGCCGGCGTGGACGGCGATGGTGTTGTACTCCTTCTTCGTCACGCCCTGCTTGGCGGCGAGGAACTGGGTCAGCTCGTCGGTGCCCGAGCCGAGGTCGGTGACGCCCATGTTCTTGCCCTTGAAGTCGGCGGCCGAGGTGACGCCCGCCTTCGGGTTGCACATCACCCGCTCGCCGGGGGCGCCGGAGAGCTGGACGAGGTTGATGACGTCCTTGCCCTTCGACTGGAAGTCGACGGTGTGGATGTACCAGGCGCCGGCCATGTCCACCTGGCCGGAGGCCATCGCGTCCTCGGCGCCGACGCCGCCGTTCTGCTCGGTCGAGAGCTCGACGTTCACGCCGTACTTCTTGTAGAAGCCGAGCTGCTGGGCGAGCTGGTAGGGGAGGTAGATCTGCTTGTCGATGCCGCCGACCATCATCTTGACGGTCGGCACCGTGCCGGAGCTGCTGCCGGCCGCCGCGGTGCCGCCTCCACCGCCGGAGCAGGCTGCGAGGCTCAGGGCCACGACGACGCCCGCTGCCGCGATGGCACCGATGCTGCGCTTCTTCATGGGGGTTGTTCCTTTCTTCGTGCCGGACGTGGCCGGCGGTCTGCTTCGTTGCAGGACAGGTGTGGGTGTTGCGGCGCTCAGATCGCCTGAGCCTCGGACCGGCTCGGCGGACGCCACTTGAGGAGGGACTTCTCCAAGAGGGTGATCAGGTACTCGGCTACGAGGGTGACCACGGCGACGATGACCATGCAGGCGAAGACCGTGTCCGGGTCGAAGCTGCCCTGCGCCTGGCTGATGATCAGGCCGACGCCGTGCTGGGCGCCGAGCACCTCGGCCACCAGGGCGCCGATGATCGCGAAGCCGAACGCGGTGTGGAGGCTCGCGATGATCCAGGTCATGGCCGACGGGATGGTCACGTGCCGGGCGACCTGCACCGGCGAGGCGCCGAGGACCCGGACGTTCGCCACCAGGTTCTGGTCGACCTCCCGCACGCCCTGGAAGGCGTTGAAGAAGACCACGAAGAACACGAGCACGGCGGCCAGCAGCACCTTGGGGAAGACGCCGAGGCCGAACGCGACGATGAAGATCGAGCCGAGCACGATGCGGGGGATCGAGTTCACGACCTTGATGTACGGGCCGAAGACCGACGCGAGGTAGCGGTTGGAGCCGAGCAGGATGCCGAACACGACGCCCAGCAGGGTGCCGAGCAGGAACCCGAGGAAGGCCTCCTGGACCGTGATCCAGAGGTTCTCCCAGATGGTCCCGAACGCGGTGCCCTGCGTGAACAGGTGCACCAGGCTGTCCCAGATGCCGGAGGGCTGGCCGTAGAAGAACTTGTCGACCCAGCCGACGGAGGTGAACCACTGCCAGCCACCGACCACGACGATGGCGACGGCGATGCGGCCCACCCACATCCAGGCGACCCGGCGCCGGTAGGCGCGGCGGCCTGCGACCCGGAGCTCGGTCTCGCGCTCGGCGAGCGGGGCTGAGGCGGGCGTGCCCGTCTTCTTGTCTGCGTTGTTCTTCTCTGCGTTGTTCTTCTCTGCGATCGTCATGGTGGTCACGCCGCCGCTCCCGCCGTCTGCTCGTAGGCCCGCGTGACCTCGTCACGGAGCGACTCCCAGATCCGGCCCTGGATGTCGAGGAACTTCTCCTCGTGCCGGATCTCCTGAACGTTGCCGCGCGGTCGCGGCAGGTCGATGTCGAAGATGTCCTTGACCGTTCCGGGGCTGCTGGTCATGATCACCACGCGGTCGGAGAGCGCGACGGCCTCGTCGAGGTCGTGGGTGATGAACAGCACCGACGGCCGCAGCTCCTCCCACAGGGTGAGCAGCTCGGTCTGCATGATCGCCTTCGTCTGCACGTCGAGCGCGCCGAAGGGCTCGTCCATGAGCAGGATGCGCGGGTTGTTGATCAGCGCGGCCGCCATCGCGACGCGCTTGCGCATGCCGCCGGAGAGCTGGTGCGGGTAGCGGTCCTCGAAGCCGGCCAGGCCGACGCGGCGCAGCCAGTCCATCGCGAGGGCCGTGGCCTCCTTCTTCGGCGTGCCGAGGAGGGTGGGGCCGATCATGACGTTGGCCAGCACGGTCTTCCACGGGAAGAGCGAGTCGGCCTGGAACATGTAGCTCACGCCGCTGGTGATGCCGTCCACGATCCGGCCGCCGACGCTGACGGAGCCGCCGCTCGGCCGCTCGAGGCCGGAGACCTGGGCGAGTGTGGTGGACTTGCCGCAGCCGGTCGGGCCGACGATGGCGCAGAACTGGCCGGGCTCGACCGTGAGGGTCACGTCGCGGATGGCCGTGAAGGTCTCACCCTTCGGCGTGAGGAAGCGTTTCGTCAGTCCGACGATGTCGATGCGCGCCGCCTCCTCGGCCGCGGGGGCCGCGGCGGCGCTTCTGGGTCGGTGTTCGACCATGGTTCAAGACCTCTCTGTCTTCGGATGCACGAGTTCCGTGTGCATGCCGTGTGATCACCGATGCTCCCCCGCGGGCCCCGCAGCTGTCTCGCTTGCGCCCGATTCACCCGCTTGTGTGCGTTGTCGCAGGTTTTGCGCATTCTGGGCGCACGCGCTCCCCAGCAGGAGATGAAACAATCTCGGGTGATGCGACGACGGATCAGACGACTCTCGAGCCAGATACTCCTGGCTCAATTGGCGATCCTCGTCGTCTCGATGCTGGTCGGCTTCCTCCTGCTGGCGCAGACCGCACGCAGCAACCTCGACTCCGACTACCAGGCGCGGGCCGCCGCGATCGCGCAGACCTTCGCGGGCATCCCGAACGTCCAGGACTGCATGGCGCACGGCGGGACGGGCTGCGACGCGACCATCCAGAACCTGGCGTCGCAGACCGCGAACAGCACCGGCGCGGCGTACGTCGTGGTGATCGACCGGAACCGCGTGCGGCACTCGCACCCCGACGCGGCGCTGATCGGGCAGAAGGTGGAGGAGCCCTTCGTCGCCGCCGACGGCAAGGTGCACCTGCGCACGGACACCGGCGCGACCGGCGTCAACGCGAACGCCCGGGTGCCCCTGTACGCACCGGCGTCGGACCAGATCATCGGTGAGGTCTCGGTCGGCATCCGGGAGAGCTCGGTGGCGAGCGAGCTGCTGTCCGAGCTGCCCGCCTACGGTTCGTGGTTCGTGCTGGCGCTCGCGATCGGCGCGCTCGCGTCGTTCGGGCTGGCCAGCCTCCTCAAGCGCCGCACCTTCGGCCTCGAACTCGACGAGATCGCGCGGCTGCTGCAGGAGCGCGAGGCCACGCTGCACGGCATCCGGGAGGGCGTCATCGCCATCGACCCGGCAGGCCGGATCACCGTCGTCAACGACGAGGCCCAGCGGCTGCTGCGGCTGCCGGAGGGCGCCAGGGGACGACTACTGGCGGACGTGCTGGTCGCCGGCCCGATCCGCGACACCCTGACCGGCACGTCAGAAGTGAAGGACGCGATCGCGATCACCGACGACCACGTGCTCGTGATCAACCGGATGCCGGTGAAGCTGGGCAACCGACCGCACGGCGCCGTGTTCACCCTCCAGGACCGCACCGAGCTGATCGGGCTGACCCGCGAGCTCGACGGCGAGCGCAGCTTCAGCGAGTCCATCCGGGCGCAGCAGCACGAGTTCTCCAACCGGATGCACGCCGTGTCCGGCCTCCTGGAGCTCGGGAGGACGAAGGAGGCGCTGGAGTACCTCAACGAGATCCGCGGCACGACCGCCGACCTCGACGCCACCCTGCGCTCGCACATCGGCTCGCCGCTGATCGTCGGCCTCCTGCTGGGCAAGGCCGCGGAGGCGAACGAGCGCGGCATCGAGCTGGTGATCGCGCCGGACACCGACCTCGGCGAGGCGCCGGAGCGGGTGCAGGCGCTGACGACGATCCTCGGCAACCTGATCGACAACGCGTTCGACGCCCTGTCCGGGGCTCCCGCGCCGCGACGGACGGTGGTCAGCGTCGTGGAGACGCCGGAGTCGGTGACGGTGCGGGTCGCGGACAACGGACCGGGCGTCCCCAGCACGGAGCTCCCGCGGATCTTCGAGAGCGGGTACTCGACCAAGCGCGGCTCGCTCGTGCGGCACAGCGGGCTCGGGCTGTCGCTCGTGCACTCGACCGTGACCAAGCTCGGCGGGACCGTGACGGTCTCCGGCGGGCCCGGCGCGACGTTCACGATCGTGCTGCCGCGTCACGCGGCTGTGGAGGCTGCCCCCGCTCCCGCGCGCACGGAACGAGCCGCACGATGAGCGCGCAGCCGGGAACGCCGTCGCTGAGCGTGCTGGTGGTCGACGACGACTACCGCGTGGCCTCCGTGCACGTCGGGTTCGTGGAGGCCGTCCCCGGCTTCCGCGTCGCCGGCCAGGCCCACACGGCGGCCGACGCCCTCCGGCTGGCCGGCGAGCTGCGGCCCGACCTCGTGCTGATGGACGTCTACCTCCCGGACGGGGACGGCCTCCAGGTCGTGCGGAGCCTGCTCGGCGAGCCGTCGGCGCCCGCGGTGATCGTCATCTCGGCGGCGAACGACATCGCCACCGTGCGCAAGGCCGTACAACTCGGCGCGCTGCACTACCTGGTGAAGCCGTTCGGGTTCGCGCAGCTCGCGGAGCGGCTGCAGGCGTTCCGGCGGGCGAACGAGGATCTGGGCGGCTTCCCCGACGAGCCGACCCAGCACGACATCGACCGGGTCTTCGACCTGCTGCGTCCGGCGACGACCGTCCAGGCGGAGGAGCTGCGCAGGCTTGCGCCGACCCTCCAGGCGGTCTACGACGCGGTGGCGGCCGGCGACGGGAGCCAGTCGGCGAACGACGTCGCCGCGGCCGTGGGGATCAGCCGGACGACCGCGCAGCGCGCCCTCACCCAGCTGGAGCAGAGCGACGTGCTGAAGCTGGAGCTGCGGTACGGCGCGACCGGCCGTCCGGAGCACCGCTACGGGGTCAAGCGCCGCTGAGTCAGGAGCGCGTCTGCGCCGACTGCGGCACCAACGACGAACGCGCCGGCCACAAGGGCCAGCCCGATGTAGAGCAGCGTGCGGGTGGCGCGGTCCTCGGTCCGCTGCAGCGACTGGCCGGCCACGATGACGCCGGAGCCGACCGGCTGCGCCACGATCGCGAAGCGGAGGCCCTGCTCGGGCTCCCAGCTCACGGCGTCGCCCTCCCCCGTCGCCTTCGCGTCGTCCAGGACGCCCTGCGCCACCTGGGCCAGCCTGCCGTCGAGGTAGCCGTTCCCGGCGATCGGGGCGCCGTGCGCGTCGTACTGCACCCAGAACGTGCCGAGGTAGGAGGTGAGGTCCACACGGTCGGGCTGCGTGGTGGCCGCCGTGGCCTCCCCGGTGGAGAGCAGCGCGCGCGGGGCGTCCTCCACCGCGTTGCGGCCCGACTGCTGCTCGACGACGTAGAGCGTGGCGAGCCCGCCCGCGAAGAGGGCCTAGGCGGCGACGGCGACGACGATCCTGCGAAACCACATGCTCGAATGATGCGCCTGCGCGTGGCCCGGCGGCATCCGCCTTGCGAGTGATTCCCGGCATTCCGCGGCAGACGCGAACGCGCCCCCACTCCCTCCCGCGCGAACAGGAGGAGGTGAGGGCGCGACTGCTGCGGTGCGGCCTCAGTGGGCCGCGGTGACCGCCGACTCGACCTGGTCGGCGACCTGCTGCACCTGCGAGCCGTAGCCGCCGCTCAGGGCGGTGGTCGCGAGGTGCTGGAGGTCGGCGGACTGCGCCGAGGCCGGAGCCGAGGCGAGCTGCGACAGGTCGCTGCGCAGCGAGTCGGGGAGCTTCGACGCGAGCTGGCTGTCGCCGGTCACGGCCGAGGCGATGCCGGTGACCTCGGAGCTGAGCTGCGAGGTGGCGCCCGACGTCGAGCCGGAGCCGAGGAGGTCGCCGCTCTGCAGGCCGGAGAGCAGGCCCTTGACGTCGAGGCCCTTCAGGTCGAGGCCGCCCTGGGCGTTGCCGTCCTGGTGGTCGCCGGCCTGGTCGTCGCTGTGCTCGGTCGCGCCCTTGAGCTGGTCGGCGAGCTTCTGGATGGCGCTGCCGTAGCCGCCGCTCAGCGAGGTCGAGACGAGCTTCTTGGCGTCAGCCGTGCGGTCCTGCGACGCGGCGTTCGCGAGGGTCTTCAGGTCGCTCTGCAGGCTGTCCGGCAGCATCGAGAAGACCGGGGTGTCCGCCACGATCTTCTTGGCGAGCTTCTGCGCCTTGGCGCCGTTGATGTGCCCGTTGAAGAGCGCGTGCACCTGGCCGGACAGCGAGAAGCCGTGGCCGAGGTCGAACCCGGCGGAACCACCGGTCGAGCCCGAACCGCCGGGCGTCGAGGTCGAGACCGTCGCCGAGCCGGAGCCGGCAGCACCGGTGTCGCCGGTGGCCGCGAAAGCCCCCTGCGCCCCCACGCCGATGAGTGCTCCAGCCGCCACGATCGAGGCGGCGCCGATCACGACGCGACGAGCGCCGAACGCGGTGCGGGTGGTTCCGGAGGTGTTCTGGATGGTGTTCTTCACGTGGATCCTTTCCGTCGCCCACGACGAGGCCGGCAGGGGTGCCGGCCTGAGTCGACCGAGGGCATTCGGCGACGTTACGAGACCCGTCTGGGCCTCCCGTCCGTACCCTCTGCGAGGTCGCGAAGAGCACTTGAAGCCGCCGGGGCATCGCGGTAGCGGGCGAGCATACCGACCGGTATGGAGCCACTCACGGGGCTACCACGACCGGCCTCCGCGGGTGCACCATGAGGGCAGCGGCGGGCCAGGCCGTCCGGCCGAGCCGTGAGATAAGAGCGGGAGCACCGGGTTTCAGGCGGCCCACCCCACGGGCAGCGCCAAGCAGACAACGGCTGGTCCCACCCGCCGCCGGACGGCCGCGACAAGCCGAGAGGGGAACGACGATGGACGATCTCGAGGGGACGGCGGCAGAGCGCCTCGACCGGCTCGCCGCAGTGGACGCCGGCGAGGTGACCCACGACTGGACACGCCGCCAGCTCGAGCGCGCACTGCGGGACTGGTCGGAGGACCAGGACACGCTGTCCGTGCTGGGCGAGGGGCGCGAGGACTACTAGCGGTCAGGCGCATGACCTTTCATTTCACACCGGCCGGAAGGCTCTAGACAGGCGCGGTTCCGCAGCGCTACCTTCCGAACATGTCCAGCACTCAACCATCCGCGTTCGCGTCGTTCTCGCTCAACGGGCAGGACCTGACGAAGTCGGCCATCAACAGTGTCCGCGTCGCTCTCGGGATCAGCGGCGCCGTCGCCCTGATCATCGGCGTCATCATCGTGTTCTGGCCGAGGACCGCCGCGGTCGGCCTCACGGTCCTGATCGCCATCTCACTGCTCATCTCGGGCATCGCCTACCTCGGCATCGGCATCTTCGCGCGGGGGATCGGCGGCGGGGCGAGAGGGCTCGACATCGCCTTCGGCATCCTGCTGATCGTCGGCGCGATCGTGGCGTTCGCCAACCTGGCGGGCACGACGGCGTTCCTCGCGGTCTTCATCGGCATCCTGGTCGGCATCGCGTGGATCGTGGAGGGCGCGATGACGTTCGCCCAGCTCGGGGACGCGCCGTCGCGCGGCTGGTCGATCTTCTTCGGCATCCTGAGCATCGTCGCCGGCATCGTCCTGCTGTTCACCCCGCTGTGGGGGATCGTGGTGCTGTTCATCCTCGCCGGGATCAGCCTCATCGTGCTCGGGATCGTGCAGATCGTGCGCGCGATCACGTTCGGGCGCGGGATCGCGACGCCGGCGAGCTGAGGCGGAGCCGGCGTCGGCGGCCGGTGGCACACTGGGCCTGTGCTCCTCGACACGATCGTCACCACGCTGGAGACCGTCGCGGGAACGCGCTCGCGACTGGCCAAGGTCGACGCGCTCGCCGGCCTGCTCGGCGACCTGCGGCCCGACGAGCTCGCCCCGGCGGTCGGCTTCCTTGTCGGCAAGCCGCGCCAGGGCCGGGTCGGCGTCGGGTGGCGCAGCGTCGGGGCGATGATGGGCGGGGTGGGGGCGGACGCATCGACGTTGACGGTCCTCGACCTGGACGCCCTGCTCGGCGAACTGGCCGCGCTCGGCGGTGAGGGCTCCGCGCGCGACCGCAGTGCCGCGCTGCGCGACTTCGCGGCCCGCGCGACGCCGGGCGAGCAGGACCTCCTGGCCCGCGTCCTGCTCGGCGAGATGCGCACCGGCGCCCTGGAGGGCGTCCTCCTCGACGCCATCGCCCGCACTGCCGACCGACCCGCGCCGGACGTGCGCAGGGCCGCCATGCTGACGGGCGACCTCGGCGCGACCGTGGTGCTGGCGCTGACCGGCAGCGCCGAGGAGCTCGCCGCAGTCGGCCTCGTGGTCGGCCGGCCGGTGCTGCCGATGCTCGCGGCCACCGCATCCTCCGCCGCGGCCGCGCTGGAGACGACCGGCCGCGCGTCGGTCGAGTACAAGCTCGACGGCGCGCGCATCCAGGTGCACCGCTCGGGAGACAGCGTGCGGGTCTTCACCCGGACGCTCGCCGACATCACCCACCGTGTTCCGGAGGTCGTGGAGATCGTGCGCCGGCTGCCCGCCCGGGACCTCGTTCTCGACGGCGAGACGCTGGCCCTCGACGAGGACGGCGGCCCGCGACCTTTCCAGGAGACGATGTCCCGCTTCGGCGCGGACGGGCGCGAGACGTTGCTGCACCCGTGGTTCTTCGACATCCTCCATGTGGACGGGCGCGACCTGCTGGACGAGCCGCTGTCGGTCCGGCTCGCGGAGCTGGAGCGCGTCGCCGGCGAGCACCGCATCCCCGGCGAGGTCACCGACGACCCTGACACCGCCGAGCGCGTCTCCCGCGACGCCCTCGCCGCCGGCCAGGAGGGCGTCGTCGTCAAGGCGATCGACTCGCCGTACGCCGCGGGGCGCCGCGGCGCGAGCTGGATCAAGGTCAAGCCGGTGCTCACCTACGACCTGGTCGTGCTGGCGTGCGAGTGGGGTTCCGGGCGGCGCGTCGGGATGCTCTCCAACCTCCACCTCGGCGCGCGCGACCCGGACGGCGCGTTCGGCGAGCCCGGCGGCTTCGTGATGGTCGGCAAGACGTTCAAGGGCCTCACCGACGAGCTGCTGCGCTGGCAGACCGAGGAGTTCCAGCGGATCGAGGTGCGCCGCACGCCGGGGACCGTGTGGGTGGCGCCGACGACCGTGGTCGAGATCGCGATCGACGGCGTCCAGCGCTCGTCGCGCTACCCCGGCGGCATCGCCCTGCGCTTCGCCCGGGTCAAGCGCTACCGCGACGACAAGCCGGCGGCCGAGGCCGACACCATCGGCACCCTCCGCGCCCTCCTCCGCGAGTAGCCGCCGCGAACGGAGGAGTCCCACCCTCCTCCGCCCCGAATCTCCTCCGTTACCTGCTTTTGGCGGCGTGCCGGGCCGCGATCTCCTCCGTTGCCGATTTGCGGGAGGAGAGGGGGCGCTGGGGGTTGGGTCAGCGGGTGGGGATCGGGGTGGGGTCCTGTTCGGTGGCGGGGGCAGGGGCGGCGTCGGCGGGGTCGCCGGGGGCCGGGGCGGGCGGCTCGTGGTGGCGGCGCTCGAGGGCGGCGCCCTCGACGTCGACGTTGGGGAGGAGGCGGTCGAGCCACTTCGGGAGCCACCAGGCGGCGCGGCCGAGGAGGTGCATCAGGGCGGGCATCAGCAGCATCCGGACCACGAACGCGTCCACCAGCACGCCGAACGCCAGGCCGAAGCCGATCGAGCGGATCATGGTGGAGTCGCTGAAGATGAAGCCGCCGAAGACCGAGATCATGATCAGGCCCGCAGCGATCACGACCGAGCGGCCGGCGCGGAGGCCCTTCGCGACCGCGAGCCGGGCCGGGGCGCCGTGCACGTACGCCTCGCGCATCCCGGACGCCAGGAAGAGCTGGTAGTCCATCGCGAGCCCGAACAGGATCCCGACCAGGATCACCGGCAGGAAGCTGAGGATCGGGCCGGTGTGGATGCCGAGCTGCTCCGCTCCCCAGCCCCACTGGAACAGCGCCGTGATCGCGCCGTAGGTGGCGAACAGCGACAGGATGAAGCCTCCCGTCGCGATCAGCGGCACCAGGATCGACCGGAACACCAGGATCATGATGAGCAGCGACAGCCCGACCACGACCACCAGATAGAGCGGGAGGACGGCCGCCAGGTTCGCGGAGATGTCCTGGTTGATCGCGGTCTGGCCCGAGACGCCGAGCGTGAACGTCCCGTCGACCGTTCCGAGCTGGCGGAGGGAGGTCACGAGGTTCTCGGTCGACACGCTGTTGGGGCCCTCCTTCGGGACGACCTGGAACGCGAACAGCGTGCGGTCGCCGGAGACGGCGATGGGCGCGACGGCGACGACGTCCTTCTGGTCGGCGAGCGTGCGGGCGATGTCGAGCTGCGCACCGGTCACGGCGTCCTTCGCGACGCCGTGCTCGGTGGTCGCGGTCACCAGCAGCGGGCCGGTCGCCCCGGCGCCGAAGGCCTTCTCGGTGACGGTGAACGCCTCGTAGGTGGTCGAGCCGAGCGGCTCGGAGGAGCCGTCGGGGAGGCCGACGCGCATCGACAGCGTCGGGATGGCCACGATCAGCAGGGCCACCACCGCGCCGACTGCGGTGAGGACGGCGCGCCACGTCTTCATCGGCTTGGCCTTGCTGTCGTCGTGGTGCACGTTCCCCACCGATGCGCGGGCGCGGCGGCTCAGCACGCGGAAGCCGAGGAGGCCGAGGAGCGCGGGCGTGAGCGTGACGGCGATGAGCACGGCGAGCACCACAGCGATCGCGCCGACCGTGCCCATCAGGCCGAGGAAGGGCACGCCGGTGACGTTGAGCGCGAGCAGCGCGACGACGACGGTGGTGCCCGCGAAGACGACGGCGTTGCCGGAGGTGCCGTTCGCGAGCCCGATGGACTCCCGGGGCTCCGCGCCCTCCAGGAGCTGCTTGCGGTGCCGGTTGATGATGAACAGCGAGTAGTCGATGCCGACCGCGAGGCCGAGCATGATCGCGAGGACGGGCGTGACGGAGGCCATGTCGACCACGCCGGAGAAAGCGAGCGAGCCGAGCGCGGCCACCGCGACGCCGAACAGCGCGGTGATGAGTGGCAGCGCGGCGGCGATCACCGAGCCGAGCACGACGAGCAGCACGACGGCGGCGAACACGACACCGATCGCCTCCCCGACTCCGACGACCTGCGGGACGCCCTGCGCGATGTCGGTCGAGAACGACACAGTGACGCCGGCGACGGGCGTCGCCTGGAAGTGGTGGATGACCGCCTGCTTGGAGGCCTCGGAGAGCTCCAGGCGCGGCTTCGTGAAGGCGACGTTCACCAGCGCGGTCGAGCCGTCGGACGAGACGAGGCGGATGCCCGTGGAGAGCTTCAGCAGCTCGGCGCCCTGGTCGAGCTGCTTCTGGGACGCGGTGAGCTTCGTCTGCTGCGCGGCGAGCTGGGCGAGGCCGTCGTCGATGGTCTTCTGCTGCGCGGCGAGCTGCGCCTGGGCGGCCGCGGCCTGCGCTGCGGGCATGCTCCCCTGCGGCGCGGCGGCGAGCTGGGCCTTCGCGGCGTCGAGCTGCGCCTGGCCGGAGGTCAGCTGTGCCTTGGCGGCGTCGAGCTGAGTCTGCCCGGCCGTGAGCTGGGCCTGGCCGTCGGCGACCTGCGCGGCCCGCTGGGCGCGCTCGGCCTCCGTCGCGAACGGGTCGTTCACGCCGGAGACGTCGGGCAGGTGCGCGCCGTCCGCGGCGAGGGCGCTGATCTGCTTCTTCTGCGCGGCGGTGAGGGCGGAGCCGTCGTTCGCGCGGAACACCACGGTGCCGGAGGCGCCGGCGTAGTCGGGCAGCTTGGCCGAGAGCTCGTTCACGACGGCGCCGGCGGCGGTGCCGGGGATGTCGAACGACGAGGTGAGGCCCTTGAAGCCGATCAGGAAGCCGACCACGACGATGCCGAGAACCGCGAGCCAGGCCACGATCACCGTCCAGGCGCGGCGCGCGGAGAACTTTCCGAGGCGGTAGAGCAGTTCGGCCATGACGGTCCCTTCGACGATCCGTAGAAAATAATACGCAACGGTCCGTCTCGTTGAATGTGGATATGCTGTGAGCCATGTCCGAAAGTCGACGGGGAGCGCCCCGCAGTGAAGCGGCGCGCCTGGCGATCCTGGAGGCCACGGCCGCGCTCTTCGCCGAGCGCGGGTACGACCACCTCAGCATCGAGGGCATCGCGGCCCGCGCGGGCGTCGGCAAGCAGACGGTCTACCGCTGGTGGCCGGGTAAGAGCGCGCTCATCGCCGACTGCCTCCTGGAGGGGATGCTGCTGCCCGAGCGCTTCGCCGTTGCGGACACCGGCGACCTCCGCGCCGACCTCGTCGCCTGGCTGACCGAGGTGGAGGCCGTGCTCGAGAGCCCGGCCGGGGAGGGGCTGTTCCGCTCCCTGATCGCGGCGGCGACCGAGAACGCGGAGGTCGCCAGCCGGCTGCGCGAGTCGCTGGCAGACCCACGGCTGTTCGCGCCCCGGCTGCGGGCGGCGCGCGACTCCGGGGAGGTGCGGGCCGACCTCCCGGTGGACGAGGTCAGCGAGGCGCTGATCGGCGCGGTCATGCTCCGCGCGCTCGCCCACACGCCCGCCGACCCCGGCCTCCCGGAACGCCTGGTCGACCTCACCCTCGGCCCGCGCCCGGCCTGACCACCTCCTGCTGCCGAGGGGCACGTTGTTGTCACTTTTCGCGCCAAAAAGTGACAACGACGTGCCCCTCGACGGTCTGTTTCGGCGGGAGGGCGGAGCGTAGGATGCGGGGCACGCCGCACCGGAGAGGAGATCGACGTGTCGAACAAGACGCCTCGCGAAGAGGAGATCCAGAAGGAGCAGGAGGCGAAGGACGCCGAGAAGGAGCGCCTCGAACGCGAAGAGGAGGAGCGCCTCCGCTAGCGGCGGGCGGTCGCGCGGGCGCCGGCGTCGTGCGGGAGCTGGAAGGCGCCCGCCAGCGGGATGAGCAGCAGCGCCGCCGCGAGCGCGAACGCCCAGTGGTACCCCGGCAGCGCTGAGCCGGTGACGCCCTCCGACACCGCGGTGGACGCTCGCACGAACACGGCCACCACCGCGAGGCCCAGGGCGGTCGCGACCTGCTGCAGCGCGGAGGCGAGGGTATTCGCGTTGTTGGTGTCGGTGGCCGCCACGTCCGCGAACTGGAGGGTGTTGTACGCGCTGAACCCGATCGACCGGAACACGCCGCTCGCCACCAGCAGCAGGAGCAGCACCGGCAGCGGCGCCGCGGGCCCGATGCCGACGAACGCGGCGAGCACCAGCATCCCGAGCAGGTTCGACCAGATCAGGACGGTGCGGAAACCGAACCGGCGGATGAGCGGGGTCGTGAACGGCTTGATCGCCAGGTTCCCGACGAAGATCGCGATGACGGTGAGGCCGGCGAGGGTGGCGCTCCAGCCGTAGGCGAGCTGGAACAGCAGCGTGAACAGGAACGGGGCGCCCGTGATGATCATGCGGTAGACGCCGCCGCTGATGTTCCCTGCACGGAACGAGTGCAGCCGCAGCACGCTCCAGTCGAACAGCGCGTGCTCGCGGCCGCGCGAGCGCGTGATGGCGGCCCAGCCGATCGCGATGGCCACGAGGATGGCGGCGCCGCCGGCAAGCTGCAGCCGGCCGTCCTCCGCGCTCAGCCCCTCCGCTCCCGCGGTCAGCAGCACCAGCGCGAGCGCGATCGCCGCGTAGCCGCGCCCGTCGAACGGGAGGTCGCGCTGCCGTTCCGTGTGCGGCACGAGGACCAGCCCCGCCACGATCGCGGCGATGCCGAACGGGAGGTTGATCAGGAAGATCCAGCGCCAGCCGATCGTGTCCGACAGGATGCCGCCGAGCGCCGGCGCGATCACCGGGGCGATGAGCGCGGGCCAGGTCAGATAGGCGATCGCGTCGAGGAGGTCGACGGGGTCGGTGTCGCGCAGCACCGCCAGCCTCCCGACCGGCACCATGAGCGCGCCGCCGATGCCCTGCAGCACGCGCGCGACCGTCAGCAGCGTCAGCGTCGGCGCGAAGGCGCACAGCAGCGACGCGAGCGTGAACACGACGATCGCGGTCAGCAGCACCGGCCGGATCCCGAGCCGGCGGGACAGCCAGCCGGTCGCCGGGATGCCCGCGGCCACCGCGAGCAGGTAGGCGACCATCGCGACGCTCACGTCGGCCGGGGCGACGCCGAACTCGCGCGCCATCGTGGGGGCGGCGGTCTGGATGATCGTGCCGTCCAGGTTCTCCATGAAGAACGTGGCGGCCACGAGGAGCGCGAGGCCGCGGCTGAACGACACGGCCGTGCGCGTCACCGGTGCGGGCCCTCGCTCGCCGGCTTCGTCGCGGCCCCTGGCTCCACCGCGCGCCCGCGGTTGCGTCGCCGGACATCCCGCGGCGCCCGGCCCGCGAGGAACGAGCGGCCGGGGTCGACCACGAAGCCCTGGCGGAGGGCCTCCCGACCCACGAGCATCCGGAAGCCCATCTGGTCGCGGTTGCTCAGGGTGGTCTCGGCGAGAACGGTCCGTCCGCCGAGCACGAGCTCCAGCAGCACGACGAACCGGTCTTCGGCGTGACCCGACGAGCTGCGCACGACGCGGCGGTCGTGGATGGGGACCTCGACCACTGAGGCGTCGGTGTCGGCGTCCTGCCACGGATGCACCGTGAACCGCACGCGGTCGCCGGGGAGCTCCTCCAGATCGAAGGCGTGCAGCGCCGAGCTGCGGGCTCCGGTGTCGATCTTGACTTTGGTCCACGGAATGCCGATGCTGGGCAGGCTCGCCCATTCACGCCACCCCACGACCAGGGTGTTTGAATGGAGATCACCGGCCATTCCCCTATCTTTGCAGGATCCATCGATGAAGCTCGCCATCCTCTCCCGCGCTCCGCACGCGTACTCGACCCAGCGGCTGCGTGCGGCCGCGCGCGACCGCGGCCACACCGTGAAGGTGCTCAACACCCTCCGCTTCGCGATCGACCTCTCCGGCCCCGAGCCCGACCTGCAGTACCGCGGCCGGCTGCTGTCCGACTACGACGCGGTCCTGCCGCGCATCGGCAACTCGATCACCTACTACGGCACGGCCGTCGTGCGGCAGTTCGAGCAGATGGACGTCTACACGCCCAACACGGCGAACGGCATCACCAACTCGCGCGACAAGCTGCGGGCCAACCAGATCCTGTCGCGGCACAACATCGGGATGCCGGCGACCACGTTCGTGAACAGCCGCGCCGACGTGCGCATGGCCATCGAACAGGTCGGCGGCGCGCCTGTCGTCATCAAGCTGCTGGAGGGCACCCAGGGCATCGGCGTCATCCTGGCCCCGGAGGCGAAGATCGCCGAGTCGATCGTGGAGACGCTGCACTCGACCAAGCAGAACGTGCTCATCCAGAGCTTCATCTCGGAGAGCCGCGGCCGCGACATCCGCGCGCTCGTCGTCGGCGACCGCGTGGTCGCGGCGATGCGGCGGGTGGCGAGCGGCGACGAGTTCCGCTCCAACGTGCACCGCGGCGGCACGGTCGAGAAGGTCGAGCTGACGCCGGAGTACGAGGAGGCCGCGGTGCGGTCCGCCCAGATCATGGGCCTCCGCGTGGCCGGCGTCGACATGCTCGAAGGCCACGGCGGTCCGCTGGTGATGGAGGTCAACTCCTCGCCCGGCCTGGAGGGCATCGAGCGCGCGACCGGTCTCGACGTCGCGGGCGCGATCATCGACTTCATCTCCAACCAGGTCGCGTTCCCGGAGATCGACGTGCGCCAGCGGCTGACCGTCTCGCGCGGCTACGGCGTGGCCGAGCTGCTCGTGCACGGCGACGCGGACCTGATCGGCAAGACGATCAAGGAGTCCGGGCTGTGGGACCGCGACATCACGGTGCTCACGCTGCACCGCGGCGCCAACGTCATCCCGAACCCGCGCAGCGGCGTGGAGCTGCAGGCGGGCGACCGGCTGCTGTGCTTCGGCAAGCTGGAGGAGATGCGGTCGATGATCCCCGACCGGCGGAAGCGCCGGAGCAAGGTGCGCCGGCTGCCGAAGGACCACATGGCGGAGGCCGCGTCGGCGTAGTTCCAGTCGGCGTAGGGCCTACGCAGGGCCTACGCAGCCTGCGTCTCGGCGTCCCACCAGCGCAGCACGCGCAGCGCCCGCAGGGTGAGCCACCGGCTCGGCATCCCCTCGTTGTCGCCGAAGTCGAACCACGCCGGGCCCTCGTGCCGGTTCTCCAGGTTCCAGAGGCCGTCGGCGTCGGCCTTGCCGCGCAGCAGCTCCACCGCGTCCGCGAGGCGCGGGTCGCGGCGGTCGACGGCGCGGAAGTGCTCCAGGCCGCGCAGGATGTCGTGGAACCAGCGCACCGGGTTGCTGAGCATCGTCATCCTCGGGTCGGCGACCTCGCCGGTGCTCAGCCGGCGGAACAGGCCGCGCGCCAGGAGGTACTCCTCGCCTGTGCGGAGCGCGTCGGCCGCCGACGCGTCGCCGCTACCGGTCGCGTTCCAGGCGGCGAGGCCTTCCACCGCGCAGATGGTGGAGTGGAACGACGAGACCCGCGCGCCGTACTCGGCCCAGCAGTTCCAGGCGCCGTCGTCGAGGCGGCCGCCGGCGAGCGTGGCGGCGGCATTCGAGCCGTCCTGGCCGAAGTAGGCGGCGAGCGCGAGCACGACGCCGTTGATGCACGGCTCGGTCTCGCCGTCGAAGTAGGGCTCGCCGGCATGATCCCAGCGGACGTGGTCGCGCACGTGGGAGACGGCCGCCAGCGCACGCGGGTGCGCGGGGTCGACGCCGAACTCGGCGAGCTGCTGCAGCGTGAAGTGGGTGGCGGTCCAGGCGTCGAAGAACGGGCGGTCCTCCTGCGCCCATCCGGGCCGGTAGACGCCGCCGTCCCAGCGGCCGTCCGGTCCCTGGGCGTCGAGGAGCTTGGCGCCCCAGCCCTCGGTCGCGACGCGATCGCGCTCGGCGGCGACGGTCTCGTCGGACGCACCGGCGAGGTCGCGGAGCACCTGCCAGCGGATGCTCGGGTCGGAGTCGAGGAGCCACTCGATCGTGTCCATGCCCCGCATGCTACTCACCGTCGCAGACACCCGTCTCGCGCAGCGAGGGGACGCAACACGCCGCGTCGCCGCGCGGGAGGCGGCGTGTTGCGACCCCTGGATGCTTCACCGCCGCGGGCGCTCGGCCACCAGCACCAGGACGACGATCGTCAGCAGCGCGGCGATGAGCGCGATGCCGGGCAGCTCGCCCGCCCGCAGCGGCAGCATCCACGCCGCGAGGAGGCCGGCCACGAGGGCTCCCGCTGCCCCGATGAGCCGGTATGCCCACGGGCCCAGCCGCAGCTCGCGGCGGTACTCCGCGTCCCCGACCAGGTAGACGGCGACGCCGCCGGAGAGCAGCCAGGCCGCGGCCGGCGGCACGGGTGCGAACGCATCCTCCAGCGAGAGGTGGAGGCCGGCGGCCACCCCGACGAGGCCGAACAGCATCACGAAGTGCGCGACGTAGTACGCGGTGAGGGCCAGCGTCGTTCCGCCCTGAGTGGGCAGCGCGCCGAGCGACCGCTCCGCGCGCTCGTCGTCGCCCGAGAAGTAGCACCACCAGAGCGCGGCCACCATCGCGACGGTCGCGACCGCGCCGAGCACGACCTGTGGACTGATCCCCGACGCGGACAGTCCCGCGCCGACCGACACGATCGACTCGCCGAACGCGATGATCATCAGGAGGCCGTGACGTTCGACGAAATGCGCTGCACCGATCGCGAAGGGGTCGGCCCTGGTGACGAGGCCGGAGAGGAGGAAGAGCAGGAGCGGGGCCAGGAACAGAGCCCATTCCAGCCATCCGGTCGCGAAGCCGGACGCGATCAGGAAAAGTGCCGCCACGACGTTCAGCGGCCCGACGCGCAGCATCACCCGCACCGAGCCGCGGCCCCCGCGGGCGATGAAGAGCCCAGCGTGGATGATCACGACCGTCAGGTAGGCCACCCCGAACAGCACGCCCGACCCGGTGAACACGTCCGGGATGGCGAGCGACAGCACCAGGAACGCGGCCATCGCCGCGATCAGCAGCAGCCGCACGGGCACGGTGTCGGGCACGGCCTGGTTGGTGAGCCACGCGAACGCGTCGTACATCCACCATACCACGGCGAGGATGGCGGCGGCCCGCAGCACCGACTCGGCGCCGGGGTGCTGCACGATGACCGCGGTGAGCTGGCCGATCGTGAACACGAACACCAGGTCGAACAGCAGCTCGATCGTGGACACGCGCGACGCCACCCGCGCGATCCGGCCTCCGGTCACCCCGCTCACACGCCCACGGTAGCGGGCGGTGCGCCCTACTTGAGAGGGTTGGCGCGGAACATGATGTTCAGGACATCGAAGGTACGAGCGTCGATCTCGACCACGGGGACGCCGAGCGAGCCGAGGACCGCCAGCTTCTCGTTCCCGTTGACCCCGTCGGCATCGCCGATCGGGTAGTAGAACCCGGGGCCGAGCGTCAGGTAGCCGCGCGCGGCGTTGTGGTAGGTGGTGATCGTGTCTTTGAGTGCCATGAGACTCCCTGCAATGGTCGGCGGCACGCCTGTATACGTGCCGGTGTAGTTGAAGTGCCAGTGTTCGCTTTGGATGCCCGAATAGCCGTAGGTGGCGGCGACTGAGCGGACCCAGGACTGCTGGGACGCGGTGAAGGCGCCCGGCTCGAAATCGAACGCCTGGCCGAATCCGTGGTTCGACTTTCCCGGCTCGGCGGCCAGCGCAGTGTTGTAGCCGTGGTGCCTCCACCAGTAGTCCTGTCCCGCGAGGGTGCGGTATCCCTCGTTGACCCGGAGGTAGCCGCCTGTCTGCCGGTGGTATTCAGTCAGCATCGCCAGGAGAGCGACGCCGGCGTCGGCTTTCAGATACACCGCGCTCAGCGAACCCGGGAAGGAGTCGGGTACGACACCCGGGTAGTCGATGCGCAGGAGCGCGCTCTCGGGGATCGCGCCATTCGCGTAGCCGCCCCAGGGGCCGAGTACCGCTCGCGCTGCCTGTGGCGAGTCGAGAATCGAGCGCAGCAGCCCATAGCCGCCCAGAGCCGCGGCTCCCGCGATGACCGTGCGACGCGAGGCGAGGCCCCGCACGAGCGAATCGGAGTCGGGGTCCGTTGTTTCCATGTCTCCATACTGGACTCCCCACCTGACATTCATACTTAACATTCCAACCAGCGGAAAGAATTAGCGCCCTCTAGGCTGGCCCCATGCCCACTCCTTTCGTCGCCGATCCCGCCCGCTACGACTCGCTGCCCTACCGCCGCGCCGGACGCAGCGGCCTCCAGCTCCCGCCGCTCTCGCTCGGGCTGTGGCAGAACTTCGGCACGGCGCGGTCGTTCGACACCCAGCGCGCCATCGTGCTGCGGGCCTTCGACCTGGGAGTGACGCACTTCGACCTCGCCAACAACTACGGGCCGCCTCCCGGCGCCGCCGAGGAGTTCTTCGGCCGGATCCTCGCCACCGACCTGCGCGCCTACCGCGACGAGATCGTGGTGTCGACCAAGGCCGGCTACCTGATGTGGCCGGGGCCGTACGGCGACTTCGGCTCGCGCAAGTACCTGCTGTCGTCGCTCGACCAGAGCCTCCGCCGGCTGGGGCTGGAGTACGTGGACGTGTTCTACCACCACCGCCCTGACCAGCAGACGCCGCTCGAGGAGTCGATGGGCGCGCTGACGACCGCCGTCGCCCACGGCAAGGCGCTCTACACCGGCGTCTCGAACTACGACCCGGCGCAGACCACCGCGGCGGCGGCGCTGCTCGCCGACGCCGGGACCCCGCTGCTGCTGCACCAGCCGCGCTACTCGATGTTCGACCGGCACGTGGAGGACGGAACCCTGAACGCGGTGGAGGCCGCAGGCGCCGCCGCGATCGTGTTCTCGCCGCTGGCCCAGGGGATGCTGACCGACCGCTACCTGAACGGCGTGCCTGACGGCTCGCGGGCGGTCACGAGCGTGTTCCTGCACGAGTCGGACCTGACCGAGGACGTGCTGGCGAAGGTGCGTGCGCTCAACGACATCGCGGCCGGGCGCGGCCAGAGCCTGGCGCAGCTCGCGCTGCAGTGGGTGCTGCGGAACCCGGTGGTGGTGTCCGCGATCATCGGGGCGAGCAGCGTGGCGCAGCTCGAGCAGAACCTCGGCGCGGTGCACGCGCCGGCGCTGGAGGCCGGCGAGCTGGCGGCGATCGACCGCGTGCTCGGGTAGCTCGACGCGGCGCCGCTAGGCGAGCGTCGGCAGCGTCGCGAGCGCCTCGTCGACGTGGGAGGCCAGCGTCGCGTCGGCGGGGCCGGCGATCCACTGCGCGAAGCCCACGTGGAACGCGCCCACCGCGGCCTGACCGGCAAGGCTGGCCGCGGGCTCGGCGACGCCGCGGGCGCGCAGTGCCGCTCCCGACGCGGTGGCGAGCGAGGCCAGCTTGAGCAGCTCGCGCTCCTGCAGGCTCGGGTTCGCCGCGATGACCGCCGAGCGGCGGCGCGGGAAGTCCGCACCGCGGCTGTCGATCAGCGCGGCCGCGGCGCGCATCCCGGCGGCGGCCACCGCGAAGGGCGGCGCATCGGAGGGCGCGGCGGCGATGGCGGCGAGCACGGCCTCCTGCATCACGGTCGAGCCGGCGAAGAGCACCTCGCGCTTGTCGGCGTAGTGGCGGAAGAATGTGCGCTCGGTCACGCCGGCGCGCTCGGCGATGTCGGCGACGGTGGTCCCCTCGAAGCCGCGCTCGGCGTACAGCTCGATGGCCGCCCTCTCCAGGCGGCCGCGCGCATCCGGTGTCCAGCGTCCCACGGGACGAGTCTAGCCGGTTCTCGCCGGGTGATGACAGTTGCTGACATCAGTGCTATCGTGATGTCAGTCACTGACGACAGTCACTGACATCATCGACACCCACCAACGATCCCATGACTCGGGAGGTCATCCCCATGCGCGTCTTCGTCACTGGAGCATCCGGCTGGATCGGCTCCGCCGTCGTCCCCGAACTGCTCGCCGCCGGCCACCAGGTGACCGGCCTCGCCCGCTCCGAGGCGTCCGCCGAGCGCATCCGCGCCACCGGGGCGACCGCCGTCCCCGGCTCGCTCGACGACCTGGAGAGCATCCGCTCCGGCGCCGCGGCGTCCGACGCGGTCATCCACCTCGGCTTCAAGCACGACTTCTCCGACTACGCCGGCGCCGGCCGCACCGAGCGCGCCGTGGTCGCCACGATCGGCGACGAGCTCGCCGGCTCCGACCGGCCGTTCCTCTTCGCGTCGGGCATCGTGGCGCGTCCAGGCGAGCTGCTGACCGAGGATGTGCCGTCGCCCTACGTCGGCCCGGATGCCCCGCGCGGCGGCGGCGAGGCGTTCGCGTTCGAGTACGCCGACCGCGGCGTGCGGCCGGTCGCGCTGCGGTTCTCGCCGACCGTCCACGGCCGCGGCGACCACGGCTTCAGCGCCGAGCTGGTCCGCATCGCCCGCGAGAAGGGCGTCGCCGGGTACGTGGGCGACGGCTCCAACCGCTGGCCGGCGGTCCACCGGCTCGACGCCGGACGGCTGGTCCGGCTCGCGCTGGAGCAGGCCACCCCGGCGGCGCGCGTGCACGCGGTCGGTGAGGAGGGCATCCCGGCCCGTGACATCGCGGCGGCGATCGGCGAGGGGCTCGGCCTGCCCGTGGAGTCCATCGCGCCGGAGGACGTCGACGCGCACTTCGGCTGGATCGGCCGGTTCTTCGGGATGGACATCCCGGCCTCCAGCTCGATCACCCGTGAGCGCTACCGCTGGACCCCGACCGGCCCGACCCTCCTGCAGGACCTCGCCTCCGGCTCCTACTTCGAGGCCGTCGCCGCGCGCTGAATCCAGCTGACAGGACATGCCGCGTCGCCACTCCGCGAGACGGCGTGTCCTGTCACTTCGTTCGCAGGGCTAGCGGGCGCGGGGCCGGCAGGAGGCCGATGACGGCGGCGGTGAGGAAGCAGACGGCGCCGCCGACCGTGCCCACGCCGGTCCAGAACACGCTGAGGAGGGCGTCGGTCCCGGGCAGCTCGAAGGCGCCCACCGCCGCGAAGCCGAACAGCACGGAGCCGAGCAGGTTGAGCACGGCGCCGGCGCCGTCCCGCCGCGACCCGCGCTGCCGGGCGACCGCGGCGACGGCGATCAGGCTGGAGACGAGGAAGCAGATCGACCCATAGGCGTCCGGCCGCCAGCCCGTGCCCCCGGCCGCGCCCGCGGGGACCGCCGCGGCGAGCGCGATCGTCGTGCTCGCGTTGAAGAACAGCGTCCCGACGAACTGGATGATCGACGAGCTCCGGTTCGGGACGCCGAGGGCCAGCCCCGCGCCGAGGGTGAAGAACACCGAACCGACCACGAACACCACGTTCGTGACGATCGCGCCCAGCGCCACTGCGACCGACGGCAGCGCGGCGAACGCGAAGCACACCGAGCCGACCGCGAAGGAGGCGTCGGAGAGCAGGAGTCTCCTCCGCTCCCCGCCGCCTCCTCCGTCGCTCACGCCGGCTCGCTAGTGCGCGAAGTGCGTCCGCGTGCGCGCGGACTCCGTCGCCTTCGCGGCCGGGTGCGTCGCGCCGGCCTTCTCGGCCTGCTCCCCCAGCTCGGCGACCACCGCGCGGATGTCGTTCACGAGGTCCTCGGCGAGGTCGGCGTTGAAGCCGTCGCGCACCACGATCCGCAGCACGGCGACGTCGGTCGCGTCGGCCGGCATCGTGTACGCGGGCACCTGCCAGCCCCGGGCGCGGAGCTCGTGCGACACCTGGAAGACCGTGAACGGCGTGCCGTCCTTCAGCGCGAACGAGATGACCGGGATGGCGGAGCCGTCCGTGATGACCTCGATCACCGGATCCTCGGCGAGGCCCGTCGAGATGAGCAGCGCGGTGTCGCGCAGCGCCTCCATGATCGCGGTGAACCCGGCGCGGCCGAGCCGCACGAAGTTGTAGTACTGGCCGACGATCTGGTTGCCGGGGCGGGAGAAGTTCAGCGTGAACGTGGGCATGTCGCCGCCGAGGTAGTTGACCCGGAACACCAGGTCCTCCGGCAGGTGCTCCGCCGAGCGCCACACGACGAACCCGATCCCGGGATAGGTGAGCCCGTACTTGTGCCCGCTGACGTTGATCGACACCACCCGCGGGAGGCGGAAGTCCCACTCCAGGTGCGGGTGCAGGAACGGGACGACGAAGCCTCCGCTCGCAGCGTCCACGTGCACAGGCACGTCGGGGCCGCCCGAGGCCGCGAGGGCGTCGAGGGCGTCGCAGATCGCGGCGATCGGCTCCAGCTCACCGGTGTAGGTGGTGCCGAGGATGCCGACGACGCCGATCGTGTTCTCGTCGACCGCCGCGGTGACCTGCTCCGGCGTGATGACGTAGCGGCCCTTGGAGACCGGGAGGTAGCGCGGCTCCACCTCGAAGTAGCGGCAGAACTTCTCCCAGACGACCTGCACGTTCGAGCCGAGGACCAGGTTGGGCACGCCTCCCGGGTCGGAGCCTCCGGAGACCCCCGCCCGCCTGGCCCGCCAGCGCCACTTGAGCGCCAGGCCGCCGAGCATGACGGCCTCGCTCGACCCGATCGTCGCGGCCCCGGTCGGCTCGCCCGGCTCGGCGTGGAACAGGTCGGCGACGATGGACACGCAGCGGCGCTCCATCGCCGCGGTCGCCGGGTACTCGTCCTTGTCGATCATGTTCTTGTCGAACGCCTCGGCCATCAGGATCTCGGCCTCCGGGTCCATCCACGTCGTGACGAAGGTGGCGAGGTTGAGGCGCGAGCTGCCGTCGAGCAGCAGCTCGTCGTGGAGCAGCCGGTACGTGCTGGCCGGGTCGGTGGCGTCGTCCGGCAGCGTGGCCGGAGGGCTCTTCCGCGACAGGCGCCCGGTGTAGGCGGGGGCGAGCCGGGTGTCACCGCTCGCCGTCTGGATGTCTGACTCGAGCCGCGCCATGCGCCGCCCCTCTCTGCCTCGGCTCCGCCACGGGTCGGCGGCGCCTGCCTATCGGCAGCGGATCAGTTCGACTTGTCGAGCTTTCCGATCTCGTTGCCGCTGATGTCGTAGACGACCAGGGTGCTGCCCTTCGCCGTCCCGCTCGACGCCTTCGCCAGCCACTCGTCGACCCCTTGGCACGCCATCATGGTGCTGGCGATCGGGCCGAAGGTGATGGTGTCGCCGTCGACGGAGCCCTTGCCGGTCAGCCGGTTGCAGCCGTCCGTGCCGGAGAAGGCGCCGTCGTTCTCGATCGTGAGGTTCGGCTGCGACGCGGCCGTCGAGCCCCAGGTTCCGACGAGCGCCGCGCCGCTCGGGGTGCCGGCACAGCCGGCGAGGAGGGCGAGAGCCGCCGCGGCGACGAAGCCGCCACCGAGGAGACGAGCCGGCGCCTGCCGGATCGTTCGCGTCATGTCGTCCTGCCCCTCTGCGATCCGCCGGGTGCTGCGGACCGCGTCACGAGGCCGAGGATAGCGGCGCGCGACGAAGGCGCACCAGGGTCGCCACCCGGGATTTCATCCGGTCGTGAGCTCATCCACGAGGGTCAGGACGGCCGGGCTGCCGAGGATGCGGAAGTGCCCGCCGACCGGCATCCGGAGGTTGCGCGCGCCCGGCAGCGCGCAGCCTCCCGGGATGTGCGGGTCGTACCAGCCCCAGATCGACACGACCCGGCCGACGTCCGCGCCGTCGCCCGCAAGTTGCGCCAGCTCGGGGTGGCCGGGCTGCAGCGCGCGCACCGCCGGGAACGGGACCCACGCCGCGAGCGGCGAGCCGGAGAACGGCGTCGCGATGGCGACCACGCGGCGGATGCGCGCCGACGCGTCCGGCCTCCCGAGCAGCAGGCGGGCGACGAGGCCGCCCTTGCTGTGCGCGACGACCGTCACCCCGCTCAGGTGCTGCTCGCGCAGGTAGTGCTCCACCAGGTCGGCGGCCTCCGCGAGCGACATGCCCAGGTGGCCGAGGGACGTGACGACGTGCACGGGATGGCCGGCGGCGTGGAGGCGGCGCGCCAGCGGGTGCAGGAAACGCCAGGTCTCGTAGATGCCGGGCAGCAGCAGGATGGGCTCGCCCTCCCCGGCCTCGTCCACCAGCGCCTCGGGAGGGTCGCGGTCGAAGTTCGCCCGGAGCTGGTGCCGCAGCACGTACTCGTAGTCGGCGAGGAGCACCCCGGCCTTGCGGACGAAGCGCAGCGCTGCGCGGACCGGGCCGCGGCGCGCGTTCTCTTCCACACGGTCAGCATCGCGCCGTCGGACCGCTCTTGCCAAGCTCCTGCTCTTGCCAACCTCCTGCTCTTGCCAAGCTCCGGGGCCGGGTGGATAGTTGCGGCATGGGCGATGTGATCGCATTCATCCTGTGCTTCGTGCTCTTCCTGGTGGGGCTCTTCCTGCTGGGCCTCGCGGACACGCTCCCCGCCTGGCAGGGGCTGGTCTTCTTCGCCGGGATCGTCTGCGTCGCGCTGTCGTTCGGCATCCCGGTGCACCTGCTCGGGCACTCCGAGCTGTAGGCGGACCGCCCGGCCCCTAGGGTGAGGGCATGATCGAGATCGACCCGACCGCGTCCGTCGCGCCCAGCGCCGTGCTCACCGGGGACGTGACGCTCGGGCCGGGCGCCCGCGTGCTGGCCGGCGCGGTGCTCGACGGCACCCGCGGACCCGTCGTGCTCGGGGAGGACACGGTAGTCATGGAGCACGCCGTACTCCGCGGGCGCGCCGGGCATCCCGTGACGGTCGGCGACGCCGTGCTGATCGGCCCGCACACGAACATCACGGGCGCTCGCGTCGAGGACGAGGTCTTCGTCGCGACGGGCGCCTGCGTGTTCGCCGGCGCAGTGGTGGGCGTGCGGTCGGAGCTGCGCATCCATGCCGTCCTGCAGGTCAACTCGACGCTGCCTCCGGACTCGGTGGTGCAGATCGGCTGGATCGCGGCGGGCGACCCGGCCCAGCTCTTCCCTCCCGACCGGCACGACGAGCTGTGGGCGGTGCAGCAGGGCCTCGACTTCCCCGGCGCCATGTACGGCGTCCCGCGCGGCACACCGATGCGCGAGATCATGCGCAGGGTGAGCGAGGTGTACGACCCGCGGGCCTAGCCGGCGCGGGCGGGCCTACTCCCGTCGAAGGATCACATGTCGGGAGGCGTGTGGACCCCGGCGTCTGCGCGGAAGCCGGCCGTTGCCTCCTCGTAGGTGGTGTGCTTGCGGGCGGGGTGGGACTCGGCGGGCGGCGGGACGTCGGCGCGGCTCAGCGCGTGCAGCACGAGCTGCTCGACCAGGTCGGCGGCGGTCGTCTCCCGGTGGCGGGCGATGCGGACCAGGGCGGCGAACTCGCGCTCGCCGAGGCGGATCGTCAGGGGGATTCCTGCAGGCGCACGGCCAGGGCCGTGAGCGGACGCGGGCTCAGCGACATCAATAGCGTGAGAATCCTTCATGAATCGATCGTCTCATGGGCGCGCTCTGATTTGAAGAACCCAAATCCACGAACGGTACGCGCAATTCGGATTGTGTCCAGTGAGACAGCCGTTCTGCTTGCGCGCGATCGGCGATCACCCCCCGTTCGGGGCTGTAGCCGTGACGGTCTGGTGAACAGCGGATGAAGCAGCCTCCGGGAACGCACAGGCGGCTCCTAGGCTCGCTGCTGTCCGCTCCCCTGGAGGCAAGTCGGCCATGACCAAGCGCGCCCGTCTCACGGCGTTCTTCGGCGTACTTGCCGCGCTCGTAGTGGTCGCCGTCGTCGTGTCGGTCGCGGCGCGTCCGGCCGCCGTGCGCGCGGCGTCGTTCTCGGAGGTCGAGGTCAGCGCGGGGACGGACGACTGCGGTCACGGCTGGGCCGACGACGGCCGCGCCCTCGGCGGCACGGTCTCCTTCGACGTCTCCAACACGACGATCGCCGGCATCGAGGTGTACCTCCAGTCGGTCGACTCGAAGAAGGTCTACCTCGACCTGGAGAGCATCGGCGCCGGCGCGCACGCCCACGCCCGGGTCGCGATCGGCTCGGGACGGTACCGGTTCGTCTGCCTCCCCGCGGACGCCGATCCGGCGAACGGGCCGACGGTCCGGGTGGGTCCTGCTCCGCCGGGGACGGCGCTCACCCCTGGCATGGTGCCGGTGACCCGCGCCGACCTCATCCCGCCGGCCCAGGCGTACGGCGCCTGGGTCGCATCGCGCCTGCCCGCCCTGCGTCAGCAGGTCGCTGCCGTCGCGGCCGACGCCGAGGAGGGCGACTTATCGGCGGCGAAACGCGACTGGCTGACCGCCCACGTCACCTATGAGACGCTCGGCGCCGCCTACAGCGCGTTCGGCGCGGCCGGCGACGCGATCGACGGGCTGCCCGGCCACGGACTGACCGGCTTCCACGCCGTCGAGGCGCCCCTGTTCTCCGGCGCGGCGGCCGCGGCCGTCGTCGGGCCGGCGCAGCAGCTCGTCTCCGACGTCGACACGCTCCTCGCGCAGTTCCCGAAGGCGCAGATCGACCCGGGCGACATGGGGCTGCGCGCGCACGAGATCGTGGAGGACGCGATCCGGGACGTGCTGGCCGGCGCGGCCGACGCCGGGTCGGGCAGCGAGCTGGCCACGATCGACGCCAACCTGAGCGGCGCGGCCCAGGCGCTGGCGCCGCTGCACGACATCCTCGCGTCGCGCTATCCGCAGCTCGCCGCGACGCAGCAGTCGATGGCCGCCACGCAGCAGCTCGTGGAGGGCTTCCGCGGCGCCGACGGGACCTGGACCCGGCTGTCGGCACTGACCACCGCCCAGCGCGAGCACGTCGACGCGGCGCTCAGCGAGACGGCCGAGCTGCTGGCGCCGGTCGCGGCGATCTGCGACCCGAGGAGGGAACCGTGACGGGACTGGGGCGGAGGGACTTCCTGACCGCGGGCGCGGGCGTCGCGGCAGGGGCTGCCGTGACCGGAGGTGCGGGCGCGGTGCTGGCGCCGGACGCGGCGAGCGCGCACCCGGCTGCCGCGGTCCCGGCCGTCCGCGCGGCAGCGGTCCCGTTCCACGGCGAGCACCAGCAGGGCATCCTCACGCCGGTGCAGCGCTCGGCCGCGTTCGTCGCGCTCGACGTGACCGCGGCCTCCCGCGCCGAGCTCGCCGACCTGCTCAAGACGATCACCGAGCGCGCACGCTTCCTGACCACAGGGGGCACCCCGCCCGACCCCGGGCTGACCGCGCCGCCGCGCGACTCCGGCGTGCTCGGCCCGACCGTCGTGCCGGACGGGCTCACCGTCACGCTCTCGGCGGGAGCCTCGCTCTTCGACGGCCGCTACGGACTCGCGTCCGCGCGGCCCACGCAGTTGCGGACGATGGACGAGTTCCCCGACGACTCCCTCCACCGCGAGGTGTGCGACGGCGATCTCCTGCTGCAGGTCTGCGCGGACGACCGGGACGCGGTCACGCACGCGGTCCGCGAGATCGCCAGGGCGACGCGCGGCGGGATGGGGGTGCGCTGGCGGCAGGACGGCTTCGTCTCCCCGCCGCGGCCCAGCGGCACGCCGCGCAACCTGATGGGCTTCAAGGACGGCACGGGCAACCCGGACGTCCACGACGCCGCGCTGATGAAGCAGCTCGTCTGGGCGCAGGGGACGGGAGGCGAGCCCTCCTGGACCGCCGGCGGCAGCTACCACGTGGTCCGCGTCATCCGGATGCTGGTCGAGTTCTGGGACCGGGTGAACCTGCACGAGCAGGAGAACATGATCGGCCGCCGCCGCGACACCGGGGCGCCGCTCACGGCCTCCGCCGAGTTCGACGACCCGCACTACGAGAACGACCCGACCGGCGACGTCATCCAGCTCGACGCCCACATCCGGCTCGCCAACCCGCGCACGACGGCGAGCGCCGATCAGCGGATGCTGCGTCGCGGCTACAACTACGACGGCGGCGTGGACGCCAACGGGACGCTCGACATGGGACTCGTCTTCGTCGCCTTCAACCAGGACCTCGACCGGCAGTTCGTCGCCGTGCAGAAGCGGCTCGCCGGCGAGCCGCTGACGGACTACATCCAGCCGTTCGGCGGCGGCTACTACTTCGCGCTCCCCGGAGCCCGCGACTCCTCCGACTGGCTCGGGCGCAGCATGCTCGCGTGAGCCGGAGGCACCAGGTAACACCCACCGACAGAAGGAAGCAGAAATCGTGACCAGACTCTCTCGTCTGCGCCGCCACCCGGTCGCCTCGGCCGGGCTGGCGCTGCTCGGCGCGGCGACCCTCGTGGGCGCCGGCGTCCTCGCCATCGCGCCCGCGTCGGCGTTCCCGGCCCACGGGACCCCCGACCACTCCAACCAGACCCAGACGCCGATCAAGCACCTCGTCGTGATCTTCGACGAGAACATCTCCTTCGACCACTACTTCGGCACCTACCCGAAGGCCGCCAACACCGACGGCACGACGTTCACGGCCGCCGCCGGAACCCCCGCGGCCAACACCCTCGCCAGCAGCGGGACGCTCACCAGCAACCCGAACCTCTACGCCCCGCAGCGGCTGACCCCGGCGCAGGCCCTCACCTGCGACCAGAACCACGGCTACGCCGCCGAGCAGGCCGCGGTCGACGGCGGAAAGATGGACATGTTCGTCCAGAAGACCGAGACCGACACCTGCACCGGTGCGTTCGGCCAGCCGGGCCTGGTCATGGACTACTACGACGGCAACACCGTCACCGGGCTGTGGAACTACGCGCAGAACTACTCGATGAGCGACAACATGTGGGACACCACGTTCGGCCCATCGACCCCCGGCGCGCTCAACCTGATCTCGGGCCAGACCCACGGCGGCACCGCCTACGACCCGAAGACCGGGGCGGTCCTCCCGGCCTCCACGTCGGTCCAGTCCAAGAACGCGGCAGGCGTCGGCACCGTGATCGGCGACCCCGACCCGGTGTACGACGACTGCTCGGACGCCGACCACACGTCCACCTCGGCGCTGGTCGGGATGGCCGGCAAGAACGTCGGTGACCTCCTCAACGCGCGCGGCGTGAGCTGGGGCTGGTTCCAGGGCGGCTTCACGCCGACCACCGCATGGAACGGCCAGGCCGGCAGCTACGCCAAGTGCGACGCGACCACCGCGAACATCGGTGGCGCGACGCCGAAGGACTACTCGCCGCATCACAACCCGTTCTCGTACTACAAGTCCACGTCGAACCCGCACCACCTGCCGCCGACGTCGACCCAGGCCATCGGTCACACCGACCAGGCGAACCACCAGTACGACCTGACCTCGTTCGACAAGGCCGTGGCGGCGAACAACCTCCCGGCCGTCTCGTTCCTCAAGGCCCCGGAGGCCCAGGACGGCCATGCCGCCTACTCCGACCCGCTGGACGAGCAGAAGTTCCTCGTCAACGAGATCAACGCCCTCCAGAAGTCGAAGGACTGGAAGAGCACCGCTCTCGTCGTCACCTACGACGACTCGGACGGCTGGTACGACCACGTCGCGCCGACCGTGGCCAACGGCTCGAACGACGCGGCCGTCGACTCGGCGGTCTGCACCAACCAGACGAAGATCGCTGGTGGCTACGCGGACCGCTGCGGCCCGAGCCAGCGCCTGCCGTTCCTGGTGGTCTCGCCGTGGGCGGCTCAGAACAAGGTCGACCACACCGCGATCGAGCAGACCAGCCCGCTGAAGTTCATCGAGGACAACTGGGGCACGAGTCGGATCGGCGACGCGTCCTTCGACGCCCGCGCCGGCTCGCTGAACGGGCTGTTCGACTGGAGGCACCCGCAGCAGCGCGAGGTGCTGCTCGACCCGGCCTCCGGCGCTGTCAGCGCGGTCATCCCGACCCACGGCCACAGCGGCCGGCCCTAACCGCACGCAGTAACCCACCCCGAGGGGCACGTTGTTGTCACTTCCACGCCAGGAAAGTGACAACGACGTGCCCCTCGTCGCTGCGTACGGGTGGCGAGCGGCGCGGCTCAGGCGAAGTGGGACGCGACGAACGCGAGCTGGGCGGGCGCCTCGCGCCGCCAGTAGTCGAGGTCGTGGCCTCCCGGGGTGAAGCCGCCGGCCGGCCGCGGGTGGAGGCCGGCGACGTAGTCCTGGACGTTCGGGCAGAAGCCGTCTCCCGTGCCGCACTCCACGCGCAGAGGGATCCCGGCGAGCGCCGCCTCGTGGCCGAACGGCATGTTCGCGGCGAAGTCGGCCGCGCCGTCGAACGCGCCGTGGGCGGCCTCCTTCGCGGTGTGCCAGATCGCCGGGCTCTCCGCCACCACCGACGCGACCCGCGCGGCGCCCATCAGGCCGGCGACGTGGAGCGCGCCGTAGCCGCCCATCGACCAGCCGAGGAAGGCGACCTTCGTCGTGTCCAGGCCGGCCTTCGCCAGGAGCGGGATGAACTCGCCGGACAGCATGGCGGCCGCGTCCTCACCGGTGGCGCGGCGATGCCAGTAGGTGTTGCCGCCGTCCGCCGACGCGACGGCGAACGGCCGCGCGCCGTGCTGCACCGCCTGGGCGAGGAAGCGGTCGAGCCCGAGCCCGGATCCGAACGCGGAGCCGTGGTCGCCGCCGAAGCCGGGCAGCGCGATCAGGACCGGGAGGGCGTCGCCCGGCGTCGACCCCGGCGGGTAGCTCACGGTCCAGCCGACGGTCGTGCCGAGCCGCGCGGCGGAGACGAACGAACCGCTGACGGCCGGCCCTGGAGTGACAGACGGGATGCGGCCGGGCGTGCCGTTCAGGCCCAGGAGCCTGTGCAGCTCCGAGCGGCCGGGCAGGAGTCGCTCCTCCACGGCGAACGCCGCACCTCCGCCGAGTACGCCGAGGGCGGCGACACCGATCCCGGCGCCGATCAGGGTGCGACGCGCGACGCTCATGCGCTCACCCTAACGGCGCTTGACCCTCACACCGTGTCAGGCTGGATCGTGGCCTCCAACATGTACACCATCGGAGAATTCGCCGCCATCGGGCGGGTCAGCGTCCGGATGCTGCGGCACTACGACGCCATCGGCCTGCTGCCGCCGGCGCGCGTGGACGAGGGCAGCGGCTACCGCCGGTACTCGGACGCGCAGCTGGCGAGCCTGCTGCTGATCGTGGAGCTGCGACAGCTCGGAATCGGCCTCGACGCGATCGCCGCCGTGCTCGCGTCCAACGACCCGCGGCCCGCCCTCACGGCGGCGCTGCGGCAGCGCCGGGCCGAGCTGGCGGCCGGCATCGCCGACGACCGAAACCGGCTCGACCGTCTGGAGCGACGCCTCCGCCTACTGGAAGGAACAGAGATCATGACGACACCCGTCGAATACCGCCCGCTGGAGCCTGTCACCGTCTACGCCGTCAGCGGCACCGCGCCCGGGATGGGCCCGGAGCTGGTCGGCCCGATGGTCGGGCCGCTCATCGGCTCGCTCGACCAGGCGCTGGAGGCCGCGGGGCGCCCGCTGCTCGCGCCGTCCGTGTTCTGGTACGAGGCCAGGGACGACGAGCGGCTGGAAGTGCACATCTCCTACCCGGCCGAGACCCCGCCGCGACCCGGCGACGGCTACGAGGTCGTCGACCTCCCTGCCGTCCCGCTCGCTGCGACGCTGCTGCACCGCGGCGACATGACCGGCATCGGGGACTCGTGGATGGCGCTGATGGAGCGCCTCGCCGCCGACGGCTACCACGTCACCGGCCCCACCCGCGAGGTCTACCTCGAGGCCACCGGCCACGAGCCCGGCCCCGACTGGCTCACCGAGCTCCAGGCCCCCGTAGCCCCCACCTCCTGACCAGCTCATCGATTCCGGAGTTGTGTACACCGCGGCCCGGCGTGTCGCGTACACAACTCCGGAAAGGATTGTGTGGGGGGTGGGGGTGGGACCCGGCCGCCGACGCCGATGACATGCCGGCGGCCGGGGGTCTGTGGGGCTAGAGGCCGCGGGCGAGGCGGTAGTAGGCGGCGTTCCAGTCGAGCTCGCGGGAGAAGGCGCGGAGCGTCGTGTCCTCGTCGATGATGAGGAGCTCGGTGCGGGCCATGCGGGCGAAGTCCTCGAACGCCTGGATGCCGACCGCGGTGCTCATCACGGTGTGGTGGGCCGCGCCGGCCTCCAGCCAGGCGGTCGCCGACGTAGTGAAGTCGGGGGCCGGCTTCCACACGGCGCGGCCGACCGGGAGCTTCGGCAGCGGGGCGGTCGGCTCCACGACCTCCACGACGTTCGCCACGAGCCGGAAGCGGTCGCGCATGTCCGACAGCGCCACGACCACGGCCGGGCCCGGGTCGGCGGTGAAGACCAGGCGCACCGGGTCGTCCTTACCGCCGATGCCGAGCGGGTGGACCTCCAGGGTCGGCTTCGCGCTGCTGAGCGACGGCGAGACCTCCAGCATGTGCGCGCCGAGGATGCGCTCGTCTCCGGGCGTCAGGTCGTAGGTGTAGTCCTCCATGAGCGACGCGCCGCCGGGGAGGCCCGCACCCATGACGTTCGCGGCGCGGACCAGGATGGCCGTCTTCCAGTCGCCCTCGGCGCCGAAGCCGTAGCCCTCCGCCATCAGGCGCTGCACGGCGAGGCCCGGCAGCTGCTTCAGTGCGCCGAGGTCCTCGAAGCTGGTGGTGAAGGCGCCGAACCCGCCCTCCTCCAGGAAGGACCGCAGCCCGACCTCGATCGCCGCGCCGTCACGCAGCGACTGGTGACGCTCGCCGCCGCGGCGCAGCTCGGGGACGACGTCGTAGAGGTGCTCGTACTCGGCGACCAGCGCGTCCACGGCGGCGTCGGAGGCGGCGGCGACCGCGTCGGCCAGCTCGTTCACGCCCCAGGTGTTGACCTGGACGCCGAACCGCAGCTCCGCCTCGGTCTTGTCGCCCTCCGTCACCGCCACGAAGCGCATGTTGTCGCCGAAGCGGGCGAGCTTCAGGGAGCGGGTGGCCGCGTGGCCGGCGGCGGCGCGCGTCCACGTGCCGATGCGTTGCGTGACGGCCGGGTCGCTGACGTGACCGACGACCGTCGTGCGCGGCACCCCGAGCCGGGTCTGGATGTAGCCGAACTCGCGGTCGCCGTGCGCGGCCTGGTTGAGGTTCATGAAGTCGAAGTCGATCTCGCCCCACGGCAGCTCGACGTTCGCCTGCGTGTGGAAGTGCAGCAACGGCTTCTGGAGGGCGTCGAGGCCGGCGATCCACATCTTGGCGGGGCTGAAGGTGTGCATCCACGCGACGAGTCCGATCACGGCGTCGTCGGCGTTGGCCTCCAGCACGATGCGGCGGATGGCGTCGGCGTCGGTCAGCACCGGCTTCCAGACGACGCGGACGGGCACGTCGGCGGACGCGCCCAGCCGGTCGCTTATCGCGCGGGACTGCGCGGCGACCTGCGCGAGCGTCTCCGGTCCGTAGAGGTGCTGGCTGCCGGTGAGGAACCAGACCTCGTAGTGGTCGAGGGAGGTGGTGAGCTTCGGCATCAGGCGAGGGAACCTTCCGGGTTCTGTCCGTAGACGTTCTGGTAGCGGTCGAAGAGGCTGTCGATGGCCTCCTGCGGGAGGGGGACGAGCGGTCCGCCCTGCCGTGCGATGTGCACGGTGCGGGCGACGTCCTCCGTCATGACCGCGGCCTTGACGGCGTCGCGCGCGTCGCGGCCGATCGTGAAGACGCCGTGGTTCTGCATGAGCACGGCCCGGCTGCGGTGGCCGTCGAGGGTGGTGACGATGCCGCGGCCGATGGAGTCGTCGCCGATGATCGCGAACGGCCCGACCGGGATCGGGCCGCCGAACTCGTCGGCCATCGCGGTGATGACGCACGGGATGGGCTCGGCGCGCGCGGCCCACGCGGTGGCGTAGGTGGAATGGGTGTGCACGACGCCGCCGACCCCGGGCATGCTCCGGTAGACGTAGGCGTGGGCGGCGGTGTCGGAGGAGGGGGACCGGTCACATCCAGCCGAGCCAGGGACGACCTCGCCGTCGAGGGTGCAGAGGATCATGTTGTCCGGAGTGAGGTCGTCGTAGCCGACGCCGCTCGGCTTGATGACGAAGAGGTCCTCGCCGGGGACGCGGCCCGAGATGTTCCCGCCGGTCCAGACGACGAGGTCGTAGCGGACCAGCTCGGCGTGGAGGGCGGCGACCTGCTCGCGGGTGCGGCGGGTGGCGGGGGACTCGGGGGTGGTCATCGGGCGGCTCCCTTCAGGGCGATGGCCGCGACGGCGGCGCGCTCGGCGGCCAGGCCGTCGTGGTAGCGGGCCAGGTACGCGGCGAAGCCGGCGACGTCCTCCGCGTCCGGCTCCACGGTGTCGACGGTGAAGCCCCCGAACACGTCGCGGTCGAGGTAGACGTCGAGTGGCGTGCCGGAGCGGGCCGCCCGCAGGTACGCGGCGAGCACGGCGACGCCCCACGCCCCGCCCTCCGACGCGGTGTCGGCGACGGACACCGGCGCATCCAGCGCTCCGGCCAGGAAACGCTGCGCGACGCCGGCAGTGCGGAACATCCCGCCGTGCGCGAACATCCGGTCGAGGGCGGCGCCCTCCGCGTGCAGCACGCGCATCCCGAGGGCGAGCGTCCCGAAGACGCCGTAGAGCTGGGCGCGGGCGAAGTTGGCGAGCGTCAAACGGCTGTCGGGCGTGCGGACGACCAGCGGGCGCCCCTCGTCCAGGCCGGTGATCGGCTCGCCGGCCAGGTAGTTGTAGGCGAGGAGGCCTCCCGCGTCCGGCTCGCCGTCGAGGGCCTCGCGAAACAGTGTCTCGAAGACCGCGTCGGGGGCGACCGGGGCGCCGGCGGCCTCTGCGAACCTCCCGAACAGCCCGGCCCACGCCGACAGCTCGCTCGCGCCGTTGTTGCAGTGCACCATCGCGACGGCGTCGCCGGCGGGCGTCGTCACCAGGTCGAGCTCGTGGTGCGCCTCGGCGAGCGGGCGCTCCAGGACCACCATCGCGAAGATGCTCGTGCCTGCGCTGACGTTACCGGTGCGCGGGGCGACCGACGCGGTGGCGACCATCCCGGTGCCGGCGTCGCCCTCCGGCGGGCACAGCGGGATGCCGGGCTGGAGCTCGCCCGACGGGTCGAGAAGGAGGGCGCCGGCGGGCGTGAGGTCTCCGGCGGCCTCCCCGGCGACGAGGACCTCGGGAAGGAGGTCCCGCAGGGCCGGCAGCGTCGCCCTGTCCCGCACGAGGCCGTCGTAACGGGCGACAAGCTCGGCGTCGTAGGTCTTCGTGGCGGAGTCGATCGGGAACATCCCCGACGCGTCCCCGACTCCGAGCACGCGGCGACCGGTGAGGCGTTCGTGCACGTGGCCGGCGAGCGTGGTGATCGAGTGCAGGCGCGCGAGGTGGGGCTCGGCGTCGAGGACGGCCTGGTGGAGGTGCGCGATCGACCAGCGCAGCGGGATGTTGACGCCGAACAGCGCGCTGAGCTCGGCGCTCGCGGGGCCGGTCGTCGTGTTGCGCCAGGTGCGGAACGGCGCCAGCAGCTCCCCCGCGGCGTCGAAGGCGAGGTAGCCGTGCATCATCGCGGAGACGCCGATGGCGCCGAAGGTCCGCGGCCGGACGCCGTGGCGCGTCTCCGCGTCGGCGACGAGCGCGGCGTACGCGGCCTGGAGGCCGGACCAGACGGCGTCGAGCGAGTAGGTCCACACGCGGTCGGCGAACTCGTTCTCCCAGTCGTGGGAGCCGACGGCCAGGACGGTCGCCGGGTCGTCGGCGTCGACCAGGCAGGCCTTGATCCGGGTGGAGCCGAGCTCGATGCCGAGCGCGGTGCGTCCGGCGACGAGGGCGTCGCGCTGGGTGTTCATGGTTCTCTCACTCCGTTGTGACCGGTCACATGTGATGGAACGAGTGTAGACGATCCCCTGCGGGAGGTGTCAAGCCGAGTCGCGCACCACCAGCACCGGCGCCACCGGCGCGTCGAACGCCAGCTCGCGTCCTTCGATCAGCGCCACCAGGCGCGCGACGCCGCGGCGGCCGAGCTCGGCGAAGTCCTGCCGCACCGTCGTCAGCGGCGGCGCGAAGTACGCGGCCTCGGGGATGTCGTCGAATCCGACGACCGCGAGGTCCTCCGGGACCCGGCGGCCGCGCTCGCGCGCCGCGTGCAGCAGCCCGAGCGCCATCTGGTCGTTCGACGAGAACACCGCGGTCAGCTCGGGGTCGTCGAGGAGCTCCGCCCCGATCGCCGCACCGGACGCAGCGGTCCAGTCGCCCTCCCGCGAGACCACCGGATCCCGCCCGGCGGCGGCCAGCTCGGCCAGGTAGCCGTCGCGGCGCGCCCGCGCCTCGGACCAGTCGCCGGGGCCGCTGAGGTGCGCGATCCGGGTGTGGCCGCGCGCGAGGAGGTGCCGGGTGGCCAGCCGGGCGCCCTCCACCTGGTCGACGAACACGCCGTCGTCGCCCGCGACCCCGGCTCCGTGCAGGGTGACGGACGGGACCGCCAGCGAGAGCGCGGTCATGGCCTCCTGTACGGCCCGCTGCGGGGCGATGACGATGACGCCCTCCACCGACTGCGCGCCGAGGTGGTCGACGGCCGCGCCGAGGTCCGCCGGGTCGAGGGAGGCCGCGTGCGCGACGGTCACGAAGTATCCCGCGTCGCGCGCCGCCCGCTCGACGGCGTCGATGCTGGAGGCCGGCCCGAACAGCGAGGACGCCGACGACGCCAGCACGCCGATGGTGCGCGAGCGCGCGGTGGTGAGCATGCGCGCGGCGCGGTTCGGGCGGAAGTTGAGGTCGGCCATCGCCGCCAGCACCCGCTCGCGCGTCTCCGGCCGGATGCTCGGGTGGTCGTTGAGCACGCGCGACACGGTCTGCCGCGAGACGCCCGCCGCGGCCGCGACCTCCCGCACGCCCGGCGCGCGCCCGCTCTCACTCACATCCACACCCTACTGGCCGTCGGATGCGCCCGCCGCCACTCCGCCGAAGGGCACATTGTGGCCCTTATTCCGGCGTTTTAGGGGCGTTTACGTGCCCCTCGACGAAGGTGGGACCTCAGTCGATGAGGTCGAGGGCGGCGAGGCGCTCCAGGACCGCGTGACCGGCGGGCGGGCAGCGGTCGGCGTCGGCCGTCGTCACCCAGTGCACCGCGTCCACCTCACCGGAGGGCGCCGGCTCGGCGTCCGTCTCGGCACGGAACACCCGCATCTGCACCTGCCGGCCGTCCGGCTCCCCGTGGGCCTGCGTCCGCACCTCGAACAGCTCGGCCAGGGCGTCGACGTCGAGCGCGAGCGCGACCTCCTCCTCGGCCTCCCGCGCCGCCGCCTCGGCCGCGGTCTCGCCCGGGTCCACCTTGCCGCCCGGCATGTAGTAGACGTCGCGCCCGCGGGAGGTCACCATGAGCACACGGCGGTCGCGCACCACCGCGACGGCCGACACCAGCAGCGGGGCCAGCGTCATGACTCGACCAGCATCTTGAGCCGGCGGAGTCCCTTCTCGAAGTCCGGGCCGACCAGCTTGTCGAGGTTGAAGAACCGGCTGAAGAACGTCCGCGCGCTCTCCATCCGCCAGATCACGCGCGTCCGGTCGCCCTCCTGCGTGAGCAGGAAGCGCACGTGGCTGCTCGACTTGAACGGCCGCGTGAAGTCGAGCGCGACACCGACGCCGTCGGGCTGCACGGACTCGATCCGCATCTTCCCCGCCCCGGCCTTGCGGTTGCCGCTCCACTCGTAGGTCGAGCCGACCGCGCCGGGCTCGCCGGTGTACTCGCGCTTCATGGCGGGGTCCATGCCCTCCCACGGCGACCAGTCCACCCAGCGCGGCAGCTCCGCGATGTGGGGCAGCAGCGCCTCGGGCGTGGTCTGGATGGTGTCGGTGCGTTCCACGACGATGGTTCCGGCCATGCGCACACCTTAGCGGCATGGCATGATCGGGCTGTGACCGGGCGAACGATGCTCCTCGACAGCGCATCCCTCTACTTCCGCGGGTTCTACGGCGTCCCCGACACGGTGCGCGCGCCGGACGGGACCCCGGTGAACGCGATCCGCGGCTTCCTCGACATCATCGCGAAGCTCGTGACCGACTACGGGCCGGAGTCGCTGGTGGCCTGCTGGGACGACGACTGGCGGCCGCGCTGGCGGGTCGACCTCATCCCGAGCTACAAGGCGCACCGCGTGGCGCGGGAGGTCCCCGGCGGCGTCGACGTGGAGGAGGTGCCCGCCGAGCTCGTGGTGCAGGTGCCGGTGATCCGGGAGGTGCTGGACGCCCTCGGCATCGCGATCGTCGGCGCGGCGCAGCACGAGGCGGACGACGTGATCGGCACGCTCGCCACGGTCACGCCGGGGCCGGTGGATGTCGTGACCGGCGACCGCGACCTGTTCCAGCTCGTCGACGACGACCGGGACGTGCGGGTGGTCTACACGGCGCGCGGGATGAGCAACCTCGAGGTGCTGACGGACGCGGCGATCGTGGCCAAGTACGGCATCCACGCGAACCAGTACGCGGACTTCGCGGTCATGCGCGGCGACTCCTCGGACGGACTGCCCGGCGTCGCCGGCGTCGGCGAGAAGACGGCGGGTGCGCTGCTCGCCGAGTACGGCGACCTGAGCGGGATCGAGGCGGCGGCGGCCGACCCGGCGAGCGCGATGAAGCCCGCGCTGCGGACCCGGTTCGCCGCCGCCGTCGACTACCTCTCCGTCGCGCCGACCGTCGTGGAGGTCGTCCGCGACCTCCCGCTCGGCGACGTCGACGCCCGCTTGCGCGGCCCGGACGACGCGCAGCGCGCGACCCTGGAGTCCCTCGGAGAGCGCTGGGCCCTCGGCGGCTCCCTCGACCGCTGCCTCGCCGCGCTCACCGCCGCCGCCGCTCGCTCCTAGCCCCACCCCCTCCTACAGAAGCGCCGAGGGGCACGTTGTTGTCACTTTTCGCGCGCAAAAGTGACAACAACGTGCCCTTCGGCGGAGCGGGCGAGCGGGGTCAGGGTGCGGCGGGGTCGAAGCGCCAGAGCTCGCGCTGGGCGAGCAGCGCCAGCTCGCGGAGCACGTCGAGGTCGCTGTCCGACTCCGCCGGCTCCCGCGGCGCGCGGCCGAAGACGCACATCGCGCCGATGCGGGTGCCGTCCGGCGCCTCCACCGGGTACCCGGCGTAGAAGCGGAGGTGGGCAGGGCCGGTGACGAGCTCGCTCGCCGCGAACCGCGGGTCGTTCTCGGCGTCGGGCACGACCATCCCGTCCGGCGACTGGAGCGTGTGCAGGCACGCCGACTGCTCGATGGGGATCTCGCGCGGCGACGCCCCGACCGCCGCGATCGGCCACTCCGTGCGGTCGTCGAGCACGGTGAACATCGCGATCTCGGCGCCCAGCGTGCGCTGCGCGGTGCCGACCAGCCCCTCCAACCGGCCGTCCTGCCTGTGCTCGCCGAGCCGCAGCCGGCTGATCGCCGCCACCCGGTCCTCCGCGGTGGAGGTGTGATGCCCGGCCTCGACGGGATGGCCGATCAGGGACGGGGCGAGCTCGTCGGTGATCCAGCGCGCCCAGAAGAGGTAGTCCGCCGGGCTCCTGTGCCGCCCGCCCTCGGGCTTCGGCGACTCGGGCAGCGGGAGGAAGATCGCGCCCGTGTCCGCACAGGCGCGCTCCGCCACGCGGTTCAGCCGCTCGGCGTGCTGGCGCACGAAGTCGCGGAAGTCGTCGTCGAACGGCGGCAGCGACCGGATCGGCTGCGCTCCGAGCCAGGCGACCAGCCCCGCACCGCTGCCGCGCACCTCCCGCAGCAGCGCGGCGACGTGGGCGCCCCACCGCCGGGGTTCGACCATGCGGACCGTGTCCGCGACGGTGGCGCTCAGGATGACGAGGTCGTACCGGCCGGCGCCAGCGCCGCGGACCATCCCGGCCACCCTGTGCACGCCCGCGGTCTCGTGCGTCACGACGTCCACCACGACGCCGCGTCCGGTGGTCGCCGCGATCGCCCGCGCGAGCGCGCCGGGCAGCGCGAGGTCGTGGCTGCCGACGCCCCAGCCGGAGACCGGGCCGGAGCCGGCCAGGAGCACGCGGAGGCTCTGCCGGCCCGCGACGAAGGCCTGCGGGGAGTCCGCCGGGCGCACCAGCGTCTGCCTGACCCCGCCGACGCGCAGGAGCCTCAGCCTCGCCGCGAGCCGCCGCGAGGCGCCGAGCCGGACGTCTTCCACTTGGGTGACGGTATCCCGCCCGCGCGCTGAGCGGCACCCACGGCTCGCCGGACGCCCTCGAGTGGGCGCATTATCCGCCCACTCGGCGGTTTCGAGCGGACTTTGCGCCCAGTCGACGGTTTACGGGAGGGTGTGGCCGGCGAGGCGGAAGAGGCGGTACCACTCCTCGCGGGTCAGCGGCAGGTCGGAGCCGGCGGCGGCCTCCTGCACCCGGCCCGGGTTGGTGGTGCCGAGGACGACCTGCATGTTCGCGGGGTGCCGGGTGATCCAGGCGGTCGCGACGCCGGTCGGCGTGACGCCGTACTTCGCGGCGAGCTCGTCGAGCGCCTCGTTCAGCTCCGCGTACTCTTCGCGGTCGCCGAGGAAGACGCCGTCGAAGAAGCCCTTCTGGAACGGCGACCACGCCTGCAGCGTGATGTCGTTCAGCCGGGCGTAGTCGAGGATGCCGAGGTCGCGGACGACGGACTGTTCCAGCCCGCCCATGTTGGCGGCGACCCCCTGCGCGATGATCGGCGAGTGCGTGATGCTGAGCTGGAGCTGGTTCACCTTCAGCGGCTGCTTGACCCAGCGGCGCAGCAGCTCGATCTGGCCCGGCGTGTGGTTGGACACGCCGAACGCGCGGACCTTGCCTGCGGCCTCCAGCTCGTCGAACGCCGCCGCGACCTCCTCCGGCTCGACCAGGGTGTCCGGACGGTGCAGGAGCAGCAGGTCGAGGTAGTCGGTGCGCAGCGCGGCGAGCGACTCGTCCACGGTGGTGAGGATGTGCTCACGCGAGAAGTCGAAGTACCCATTGCGGATGCCGACCTTCGACTGGATGACGACCTGGTCGCGCTCGGCGGCGGGAATCGCGCCCGCCTCGCCGAACCGGGTCTCGCAGCCGTGGCGCTCCCCGCCGTAGATGTCGGCGTGGTCGAACACGGTGACGCCCGCGTCCCTGGCGGTGCCCACGAGGGTGCGGATCTCCTCGTCCGACAGCGGGCTGATCCGCATGAGGCCGAGGATGACGTTGGAGGCGGGCACAGCGATGTTCGGAAGACTCAGGGTTTTCATAATTCCATCTAACCCCCCGTCAACCCCCTGGCCAGATTCGCGCGACACACTTACCGTCGAGATGCGGGGAGTCGGGGCTCCGCCGAGCGGAGGAGGGGACCGATGACGATGACGCCAGCGGCGAGGACGGCGGTCGAGGGGTTCCGGCAGGAGACACGGCTCGAATCCCCCCAGTCCCACGGTCCCGGGTATATCGTGCACGCGCTCGGACGCGACTTCCACGTCAGCGACGAGATGGCGCGCATCTTCCTCAACCAGGTGGAGCGCGTCGCGGAGTCCGATGCGTCGGCCCTCGTGATCCTGCGCCACGCGCAGGGCGTCGAGCTGCTGATGATCACGGATGCGAGCTCCTTCTCGATCCGCCCGGGGACGACGGCCGACCGGAGCGCCACCCTGGCGGCCTATCCTCGGATGCGTGGATGAGCTGAGCGACGAGGACTCCCGCGACCGGGAGGCCGTCGCCGGCATCCGCGACGCGCTCACGGAGGCCGTGCGGCGTTTGACGGAGGCTGGCGCCCGGGACGAAGCGCTCGCGGTCCTGGTGCCGCGGCGCCGCACGTTCGGCATCCCGCGCGAGCCGGTGCTGCGACCGGAGGGGCGGGTCTGGCGGCTGGGCGTGCTCCTGCTCGGCCGCGACGGAACGCTGTTCGCGACCGGTCGGCTCGTGCGGGCGACACCGCCCGGGCGGACCCAGTACGTGTCGGTGTCGGCGCAGACCCGGCGCGCGTACCGCGCGGCGGCCGAGCGCGGGCATTTCCGCGACGGCGAGACGGTGGACTTCGACGCGCCGGAGATCGAGCTGACCGTGGAGGCGTTGCGGGCCGCCACGGGCCCGCTGCTGCTGCGGGACGGCGAGGCGCTCGTGCGGTGGAGCGCGTCGTCGGAGCAGACGGTCGGCTTCCCCGCCTACCTGGCGGAGCGCGTCGACCTGCTGGCGCACCCGCCCCAGGGGGCCTGAGCCGGTCAGGGGGCCTGAGCCGGCCCAGTGGCCCGAGGCGGGTCCGCCCTCACGCCTCGGTCGGCGTGGTGTCCGCCTTCTTGCCCGTGACCTCGTCGAGCTTGTCCGACGCCTTGCCCACAGCTTCGGTGACCTTGTCGCTGAGGTCGGAGGCGGCCTGACCCGCGAAGTCGCGGACGCCGTCCTTCACCTGCTGCACCTGATCCGAGCCGGAGAAGCCCTGCCACTTGTTCCGCATGTTCTCGTACGTGCCCCGCCCGGCCCGGGAGCCGATCATGAACCCGACGGCGACACCTGCCACAAAGATGATGACCTTCATGGGCTGCACCGTACGCGCGCCGCGACGACGGCACCAGGAGCAGAATGGCCGGGTGACGGAACCGATGCAGGACACCGACGACGCGGTGGCACGCTTCGAGCGCGCAGCGGCCGTGTGGTCCGAGCGCGCCGGCGCCGTGCCCGTCCCCGTGCCGCCCGAGCTCGCCGCGGCGCTGCTCGTGGAGGGCGCGAGCGACCGCGCCGCGTGCCGGGAGGCCTCCCGCCTGCTCGGGGTCGACCCGGCCGCCGCGGGGGTGGCGATCCTGCCGATGGGCGGCGCGATGAGCGTGCGCCGGTTCGTCGGGATGCTGCGCCCGGCGCACCTGAGGCTGCACGGATTGTGCGACGCCGGCGAGGCGGCCTTCTTCGAGCGGGCCGGGCTGGACGAGGCCTCCGTGTCGGTGTGCCGGCCCGACCTGGAGGGCGAGCTGCTGCGGGCGCTCGGCACCGAGCGGGCGGAGGCCGCGCTCGCGCGGGAGGGCGACCTGGGACTGTTCCGCACGTTCCAGCGGCAGCCGGCGCAGCGCGAGCGGCCGGTGCTCGCCCAGTTGCACCGGTTCCTGGGCACGACCTCCGGCCGCAAGGAGCAGTACGGGCGCGTCCTCACCGAGGAGCTGGCGCCGTCCGAGCTGCCCACGCCGCTGCGGGAGGCCGTCGAGAGCGTGCTGCGCCCCTAGGCTGGTTCGCATGCCCGCCACCTCCCCCGAGCTGCTCGACCGTCTCGCCCTGCTGTTCGCCGCGCGCGACCGCGAGAACATGGGGCCGACCATCGACGCGTTCCTGGCGGTGCTCGCCGAGCATCCCGACGACCCGCACGTGCTGTACGAGGTGGGTGGCTCCTACGACACCGCGGGCGAGGAGGAGACGGCGGCCGGCTACTACGAGCGCGCGCTCGAGGTGGGGCTGGAGGGCGACACCCGCCGCAAGTGCCTGCTGCAGTACGGGAGCACGCTGCGCAACCTGGATCGCTTCGACAAGTCGCTGGCGGTGCTGGCCCGAGCACGGGACGCCTTCCCGGAGTCCGAGTCGGTGCGGGTCTGGCACGCGCTCTCGCTGCACGCCGCCGGACGCAGCGACGCCGCGGTCGCGGAGCTGATGGAGCTCGCGGCCGACCGCATCCGCACCCCCGACCTGCTGCGCTACGAGGCCGGCCTCCGCGGCAACGCCGAGTACCTGCGCGAGCTCGACGCGAACATTCGGCACGAATCGCGCCTCTGAGCGCGCCAAAGGCGACATTCGGCACGAATCGCGAGTGAGTCAGGCCAGGAGTGCCGCGATGACCAGCAGCACCGGCACCGCGAAGAGCGTGGTCAGCAGCACGATGTCGCGTGCCACCGGCATCCCGCGCTCGTAGCGGGCGGCGAAGTTGTAGACGTTCTGCGCGGTCGGGAGGGCGGCGAGCGCGACCGCCGCGAACAGCGCGTGACCCTCCAGGCCGAACGCGAACCGTGCCACGGCGAAGGCGACCAGCGGCATCCCGACCGACTTGAGGAGCACCGCGGTCGCGATCTCCGCCCGCCCGTGCCCCGCCTGGAGCGGCCGCGACCCGTGCAGCGACATCCCGAACGCCATCAACACGAGCGGCACCGCGGCGCCGCCGAGCAGCTCGAACGGCTGGTAGACCGCGGCCGGGATCGGGATGTGCAGCACGTCCACGAGGATGCCGAGCAGGGAGGCGATGATCATCGGGTTGCGCACCGGCTGCGTCAGGATCGACCACAGCGACACCGTCCCTCGACTGGTGATGTCGAGCACCGTGAGCGCGATCGGCGCGAACACGATGAGCTGCAGCAGCAGCACCGGCGCCACGTACGACGCGCTGCCGAGTACGTAGACCGCGACCGGGAGGCCGATGTTGTTGGCGTTGACGTAGCCGGAGCCGAGCGTTCCGATGGTCGTCTCCGCGGCCGGCCGCCGGAAGAACAGCCGCGACAGCAGCAGGAAGAGGCCCGCCGCGGCTACCGCGGCGATGGCGGCGACGACGAGCTGGGTCGAGAACACGACCTTCAGGTCGGCGTGCGCGAGGGTCACGAACAGGAGCGCCGGGTTGGTGACGAAGAACGCGATCCGGTTGAGCACGTACGGAGCGGTGGGTCCGCCGACCCGGAACCGCCCGGCGAGGTAGCCGACCAGGATGACGAACGCGATGATCCCGAACCCGGTCAGCACTCCAGCCATCGCGTCGGCGTCTCCTCTCGTCCCCCCTGGACGATCGTGTCAGGAAGTTCGCGGATCGCGTGCATCCGCGCGCCGCCGCGCCACCACCAGCACCCCGATCCCCGATCCGATCAGCGCCCCGATGGTGTTCGCAATCACGTCGTTCACGGTGCCGAACCGGGAGGGCAGCAGGAAGTGCTGGGTGAGCTCGATCGCGACGCTGCAGAGCAGGCCGGCGAGCGGGGCCACCCACCAGCGGCGGAGACCGGCGATCAGCACGATGAGCAGAGCGGGCGGCACGAAGAACGCCACGTTGGCCGTGAACTCGATAACGTCGTAGGCGTCGAGCGGCCGGATCCCGACGACCTCCCCTGCGCCGAGGAGGCGGAACAGCAGCGGATCGAACGGTCGGTCGACCGGCGCCGGCCAGAGTCCGACGGCGGCGACGAACGCGGTGTACGCCAGGAGTCCGGCGGTCGCGCGACGGCGGGTGCGGCGGGCGGGCATCCACTGAGCGTAGGCGCCGCGCATCGGGAAATCCTGTGTGTCAGACCTCAGGTTCCACCGAGGTCAGCTCCGCCTCGGCCGCCCGCCACGAGCCACGCGCACCGCCACAGCGACCATGATCACGAGGATCCCCGCGGCGAGCGCCGTGACCGCCACGACCGCGCTCGGGAGGCCTCCCACCACGCGCGAGACGGCGATCCAGACGAGTCCCCACGCCGACGCGACCGCGGGGGCCAGCCGGCCGCGGTCCCACACCGCGAGCGCACAGGCCACCACGGCGACCGCCGCGAGGACCACCATCGCCCAGACCTCCGGCGGGAACCCGGATCCGGTGAAGCCGGCCGCCTGCAGCCACGCCGCCAGGTCCGCGGCCGTCGCCACCATGACCCAGCCGAGGTAGAGGCCGACGGTCCCGTCGAGGAGGACGGCGTCGGCGGTCGTTCCGCCCGGCTCGTGCCGCAGCCGGGCGAACGCGACGACGAGGACGACGAGCAGGAGGACGATGACCGGCACGCTCAGCGCGAGCAGCCCCGCCTGCACCGCCAGGATCCAGGCCGCGTTGAGGAGGAGCGAGGCGATCATCCAGTAGCCCACGGCACGCTGCCGGTGGCGTGCGGCCTGCGACGGCAGCGCCTGCCAGATCGCGTAGCCGGCCAGTCCCAGGTAGATCACGGACCAGATGGCGAACGCCGGGCCGGCCGGCGCGAGGAGCGTGGCGTCGGGTCCGAGGGCGCCGCCCGCGACGCGCGGGATGGGGTGGCCTCCGGCGAGCCCGGATCCGTACACCGCGCCGCACAGCGCGACGACGGTCGCGGCGATCACTCCGCTCTGCCGGATGCGGTCGAAGACGGTCGGGTGGGTCACACCGAGCGGCAGCCTTCGGGTAAGGCTGGTCATGGCGTGGAACTTAGACCGAAAACAGGAAAAAGGGTATCCCTTGCGCCGCCGCGGGTTCTAGGGCTTCGGAGGCCGCAGGGACGCGATCACGACCGTCCCGTCGAGGTCGTCGTCGGTCACCACGCGCGCGGCGAGCCCCGCCGCCTCGAACAGGCCCGCAGTGCGCGCCGCCTGTTCGTCGCTGGTCTCGATGACGATCGAGCCTCCCGGCGCCAGCCAGTCCGGACCCTCGGCGGCGATCCGGCGGTGGAGGTCGAGGCCGTCCGCGCCGCCGTCCAGCGCCACCGCCGGCTCGTAGAGGCGCGCCTCCGGCGGCATCAGCCCGATGGCGTCCGTCGGGACGTACGGCGCGTTCACCGCGATCACGGCGAGCGCTCCGTGCAGCTCCGTCGGCAGCGGGGCGAACAGGTCGCCCTCGAACACGCGGGCCGGGTCGAGGTTCGCGCGGGCCGCACGCACGGCGGCCGGCTCGACGTCGGCCGCGTACACCAGCGCCTCTGGCACCCGCGCGGCGATGACGGCGCCGATCGCACCCGCCCCGCAGCACAGATCGAGCACCGTGTCGCCCGGCCGGGTCAGCGCCGCCGCCTCGCGCGCGAGCAGCTCGGTGCGGCGGCGCGGGACGAAGACACCCGCGTCCACGTGGATGCGGAGGCCGCCGAACTCGGCGAAGCCCAGCAGCGGCTCCAGCGGCTCGCCCGCCACGCGGCGGGCGACCAGGGCCTCCAGCTCGTCCGGCGATGCGGCCGCCTCGAGCAGCAGCGCGGCCTCCTCCTCGGCGAAGACGCAGCCCGCGGCCCGCAGCCGGCGGACGATCTCATCCTCCTCGATCGCGCTCACCGGCCCATGCTAGTCGGGAGAGGTCAACCCCCCGGCCGGAACCTTGACCGCTTGCCGTTCCGCACGTATTGATGGGTCATGAAGCGGATCCACTACGCGAGCGGCTCCCTGCTCACCGGCGACGCGATCGCGGACGTGCTGGTGAAGTACGCGGCGGCGCTGGCGACCAATACGGCTGCCGCCGAAGTGCACGCTCCGGCGATCCTCGAGACCGGCGAGGTGGGTGAGGTCGTCATGCTGCTCGGGCCGGCCAGCCAGATCATGGGGGAGACGGAGCACTTCGACGGGCCCGAGTTGCGCGACGACGACTTCGTCAACGGGCTCGAGGACCGGGTCGCCGCGCTCGGTCCGCGCAGAGCGACGTTCGTCAAGCTCGGCACGGAGGGATACGACGACCTCGACGTCGACATGCTGTGAGTGCTGGAACCGACGAAACGACCGGGGGCGAGCCGCTCTCGATACAGGACTGCACTGGTAGAAAGGGGATGGGCGCGTACTATCTGGCGGGAAGAGCAACTTCGGGGAGTAGGACATGCAGGTGTTCCACGTCTATATCGATGAACTGAGGTTCACGTTCGTCGATCGCGAGCCTGTCGAAGAGCTGAAACGGCGGGTGATCCAGGCGAGCCGCAGCGACGGCGACTTCGTGGCCATCACGCAGTCGAGCCGTCCGCCGAGCGAGATCTTCGTGACCAGCCAGACCCGCGTGCGCATCGAGACGGCCAGCATCCCCCGCGAGCCGGCCACGGCCAGCGACCACGAGGAGGACGACTCGTTCTGGTTCGACTTCGACTCGCTGACCTGACGGCCGCTGGGCCACGCAGGACGCGACCGCCGGTCGAGCCGGATTCGCGGCGCGCGCGCGGACTATAGCCCGAGTTCCGGTCTTCCAGTATCGTCGCGAGCATGACCATTCCTGAGGACGAGAACAAGCCGCAGCCTCCCGAGGGCGGCAACACTGCCGGCGCCGTCCCGCCGGTCCCCGAGCCCACCGAGCCGGCCGCCGAGCCCGCTCAGCCTGCGCCCCCCGCCTCCGACGTGCCTCCCGTACCGCCGGTGACGCCGCCGGCCGCCGCTCCCGCCGGCGCTTACCCGCCCGCCCCTCCCGCGCCGCAGGCCGGCGCCGTGCCGTCGCCGCCCGGCGCCTTCCCGTCGTACGCGGCCGTTCCCCCGCCGCCCGTCGCCGCGCCGACCCGCATCCCGACGACCGTCAACACGGCGTTCTGGCTGTACATCGCGAGCGCCGTGCTCAGCGTGATCGGCGGCATCGTCACCATCGCGACCGCGAGCACCGGCCGGGCGGCGATCATCCGCCAGCTCCAGAGCTCGAACGTGAACCTGCACGGGCAGAACATCGACACACTGGCCAACGCGGCGGTCGGCGTCGCGATCGGCCTGTCGGTCGTCACGCTGATCTTCTGGGCCATCGTATTCGTGCTGTTCGCCTTCTTCATGCGGCGCGGCGCCAACTGGGCGCGGATCGTCCTCACGGTGCTCACCGCGGTGTCCCTGCTCAACATCCGGCCGGGTTTCCCGTTCGGCCTCATCCAGGTGATCGCCTCGATCGTCGCCGTCATCCTGATCTGGCTGCGGCCGTCCTCGGCGTGGTTCGCGGCGATCAAGGCGTCGAAGGCTCCGCGCGCGTAGTCACGGTCACGCGTACACTCGCGCCATGAACCTGCGCGACGTGGCCGCGGACCTGTACGGGGTCGAGCCCGCGGAGTTCGTCGCCGCGCGGGCCTCGGCCGCCGCGGGAGCCGACCGCGAGCTCGCCAAGAGCATCAAGGCGCTGAGGAAGCCGACGGCGTCCGCCGCGGCGGTCAACGCGCTGACGCGCCGCGATCCCGAACTGGTCGACCGCATCCTCCAGCTCGGCGACCGGATGCGGGACGCGTTCGCCGCGCGCGACCGGGACGCCATCCGCGACCTGACCCGGGAGCGGCAGCGGCTGCTGCAGCGTGCCCTCCGCGACCTGGGGACGAGCGCGGCGGTCGGCCGCGAAGTCGAGGAGACCCTCCAGGCCGCCGTCGTGGACCCGGTCGCGGCGGCCGCGGTGCGCAGTGGGATGCTGCTGCGCGCGCTCGAGTCGACCGGGGTGGAGTCGGTGGACGTGGCCGACGCGGTCGCGCTGCCGTTGGACGAGGAGTCGCTGGCCGCCGCCGTCGAGCGGAGCGCCGAGCCGCTGGCCGCCCCGGGGCCCGCGAAGGCCCGGAAGGCCGCCCCGCCGCAGGACGACGGCGAACACGCACCCGACACGGGGACCGAGTCCGCCAGCGAGCGCCGCGAGCGGGAGCGCACGATCCGCGCGGCCGAGCGCGCTCTCGAACGCGCGCGGGCCGACGCCGAGTCGCTCGACGACGAACTGGACGCGGAGGTCGAGCGCCGCTCCGACCTGCAGGCCGAGCGCGACGCGATCGAACGCCGCCTCCAGCGCACCGAGGCCGAGCTCAGCGAGTCGAAGGCCGCCGAGCGCGCGCTCCGGCGGCGCATCCCGGAGCTGCAGCGCGCGGTGCGGGACGCCGAACGCGCCCTGGACGACGCCCGCGGCGACTGAGCGGTCCGGTCAGGAAGGAAGGTGCTGTTCGAGTTCGTCCTCGGCCATCACGACCATGCCGCCGGTGCGCTGCGAGGTGTGCATGAGGGCCTCCAGCCAGTGCGGGTTGATCGCGGGGGGCCGGCTGCCGGCGAACTGGAAGGCGAGCGGGATCTCACGGCTGATCCAGAGCGACACACGCCCCGAACCCTGGTCGACGGGGATGTCCCAGTTGAGGAGGAAGCTCTCGTGGCGGCGCAGTTTGGCGACGACCGCGAGCTTGACGTGGCTCAGCACGCGGTCGTCGAGGTCATATTCCTGACCTGCGCCGTAGAGCAGTTTTCCCATAGCTGCAATAGTGCCTTAGATCGACTCCGAACTGCGGCTCGAATAAAGGGGATTGACACACCCTCCCTATCCCGTTAAAGGCGAGGCTCCGACCTCCGGAAGGGTGCGGCCAGCGCCCTCGCCAATCCGCGACCCCGGACGGCGAACAGCACGACCGCCAGCAGCGCGTAGCCGGCCGAGACGATCCAGCGCGCCTCCGTCGACGGGAACACGAAGGTGGCCGCGAACAGCGCGAACAGGGCGACCGCCCACCGCCAGTCGAACCGCAGCGACAGCAGCATGGCGACGCCGAGGAGGGTCTGCGTCACGGTGAGCACGAACTCCTCGGTCTGCCGGCCGTCGAGCGGCAGCGCCCAGCCTCCGCCGCCGATCGCGTGCGCCAGCGGGAGGGTGCCGACGAGCGCCGTCCACTGGTTGACCTTGCTGGCGAGCAGGATGCCGAGGCCGGCCGCCGCCCGGCCGCGCACGACGAAGAGCACCGCGATCACGAACTCCGGCGCCTCGGAGGCGAGCGCGGCGAGCCACTGCACGAGCAGGAAGTCGTCGATCCCGAGCGCGCGGCCGCCCGAGATCAGGCTGTGCGCGAACGGCTCGGCGAGCGCCAGGATGACGAGGGCCGCGACCACGAAGATCGCGACGACGGTCGCCCGTCGCGCGCGCGTCGGCAGCGCGCCCAGGTCGCGGGCGACGCCGACGAGCTCTGGCTCCTCGGTCTCGGTGCGCGCCACGCGGACCAGGTAGTAGACGAACAGCGCCAGGAGGACGACGCCGAGCGCGACGTCGATCCGGCCGGTCAATGGGATGACCATCGTCAGTGCGGACGCGATCAGCAGCAGGCCGAGCTCGGTGCGGTTCTCCCGCGGCAGCGCGATGGCGAACGGTCGGCGCCGCACGTCCGCGTCGGGCGAACGACGGGCGCGCAGCGCGCGGAGCGCCAGGAACGCGACGAGCACGAGGAACGGCCAGCCGAACCCGAGCAGGAGCCGGTTGGACCCCGTCATGTTGGCGGCCGCATACGGGGCCAGCGACGGGTCGGACCCGGCGGAGAACGCGAAGTAGAGGTCGATCGCGTACTCGGGCAGGATCGCGACGACCGCGAGGAGGCCGACAGCGAGGCCGCCGGAGATGTCCAGCTCGGCGGCCTCCCCGGCCCAGGCGAGCGCGAACGCCGCCGCGACGATGGCGAGGCCGAAGGAGAGCATCCCGACGAGCGGCGGGATGTCCACGCCGGTCAGGCGCAGCGCGACGCCCTGGGCCGCGACGGCGACCACGATGCCGAGCGGGAGCAGGAGGCGCACGGCGGGCCGGCGCGGTGCGGTGACGGCGGGGGCAGGGGCGGGGCTGACGGTGGGGGCGGGTCCGGGCATCGGACGGTCCTCTCGCTCGCGCGGCGACCGGGCGCGCGAGGAGACCGGCCACCGCTGACGGGTGGCCGAAGGTCTCGCTCGCCCCGCGGACGCTGCCCGCGAGGTGGCACGCCGGGCCGGGCTTCGTGGCCGGCCAGTATGTCGACGTGCCGCGGGGAGCTACTCCCCTTCGACCCGTCCAGCCTGTCAGCGCGCGCAGTCGAGCGTGGCCCCGGCGGGCGGATTGCCAGCGTTTCGCGCGCCCTAACTCGGCGGCTCGAGCGGCCTGGCGCCGGTGTCAGGCACGCGTCAGGTCAGCGGTGCGTCGAGGAACGCCAGCAGGTGCGGGAGGAAGGCCCGAAGCGCTCGGTCGTCGCCCGCCGCCGCCAGCACCTCCCCCAGGTAGTCGCCGTGCGTGCCCGGCACGATCAGCAGCCGGGCGTCGGGCAACCGGGCCGCGACCGCCACGAAGTGGCCGGCACGGACGACGTCGCGGTCGGCGCCCACGACCAGGGTCGGCGCGGTGACCGAGCCCACGAGTTCGTCCGGGAAGTCCGCGAAGCCGAGCATCAGCGCGCGGTCGAGCTCGAACATCCGCCTGGCGTGCTCCGGGTCGCGGCTCACCGCCGCGTCAGCCTCCGCGTACACGGCGGGGAGGTCCTCGAAGCGGCCCGCCTCCAGTCCCTCCCAGAATCCGTCGACCATCGCGTCGCGTCGCAGCGGGGCGGACGCCAGGACCAGCTTGCGCACCAGCGCGGGATGCCGCGCGGCGAGCTGGAACGCGACCTGACCTCCGTTGCTGAAGCCGAGCACGTCGACCGGGCCGACGCGCAGGTCCGCAAGCACGGCGGCGACATCGTCGGCCGACTCCTCGAACGACGGCTCGCGGTCGCCTGCCGGCGTACGGCCGTGCCCCTGCAGCTCGACCGCGAGCACCGAGCGGCTGCGCTCCAGCAGCGGGAGCAGCATCCCCCAGTTCGACTCGATCGTGGAGCCGCCGCCATGGATCAGCAGCAGCGGCGGATGCGGCGAGTCCTCGTCGCCGTGCCATTCGCGATGCAGAGGGATGCGCGTCACAGTGCCAGACGCTACCGCTCGCGCCCGCTGCGCACTACTTCTGCTGGCAATCCGGCAAAAGACGTGCGGCGGACGAGGAGAAGTGATTAGGCTGGTCGGGTTCGCGCGCATCGAATACCAGGCAAGGAGGCCTTCACAGGCATGTCCAATCCACTCGCTGTCGCTGCGCTCGGCTTCTGGCACGTCCACGGCAAGGATTACGCCCGCGACGCCCAGGAGCATCCCGGCACCACGCTCGTCGCCATCTGGGACGACGACCCCGAACGCGGCCGCGAGGCCGCCGAGAGGTTCGGAGTCGAGTTCGTCGCCGACCTGGACGAGCTGCTCGCCCGTGACACCCTCGACGGCGTCACGGTCACCACCTCCACCGACCAGCACGTCGACGTGATCTCGCGCGCCATCGCCGCGGGCAAGCACGTCTTCACCGAGAAGGTGCTCGCCGCGACCGTCGCGGACGCGGACGCACTGGTGACCGCCGCCGACGCCGCGGGCGTCTCGCTCGTGGTCTCGCTCCCGCGCCTCCACCACGGCTACACCGCCGCGATCGAGGAGGCCCTGGACGCGGGCACGCTCGGCGAGCTGGCCTACAGCCGGGTGCGCCTCGCACACGACGGCTGGATCGCCGGCTGGCTGCCCGACCGGTTCGGGAACCCGGCGGAGGCCTACGGCGGCGCCCTCACCGACCTCGGCTGCCACCCGATCTACCTGACCCGCCTCTTCCACCGCAGCGAGCCGCAGCGGATCACCGCGACGTACGCGAGCCTCACCGGCCGGGAGGTCGACGACAACGCCGTGGTCACGGCCGAGTTCGACGGCGGCCGCATCGGCGTGATCGAGGCGAGCCTCGTGCAGACCCCCGGCGACTTCACCATCGAGCTGCGCGGCACCCAGGGCGCGCTCTCGTACGGCGGAGCAGCAGGCGGGCTCTTCCTGAACACCGGAGACGGCTGGCAGGAGCTGACGGTGCCCGACGACGGCGCAGGCGCGTTCGACGAGTGGGTGCGGCGCATCCACGACGGCAGCAGGGCCGACGCGAACCTCGACCACGCACTCGCGCTCACCCGCGTCGTGGTCGCCGCGAACGCCTCCGCCGCCGAGGGCCGCCCCGTCGCGCCCCTCCTGACGCCCACGCGCTAACTCCCCCCTCGCCAAACCATTCACCGCCGAGGGGCACGTAAACGCCCCTAAACGGCACCTTTTGGGGCGTTTACGTGCCCCTCGAATCAGCTTTTGGAGACTTCTATGTCCAGCACCACCGTCCGTATCGGACTCATCGGCGCAGGCGGCATCGCCGGCGCGCACGTGGAGGGCTACCTCCGCAACCCCGACCTCATCACCTTCGCGGCCGTGGCCGACCCGGTGCGTGAGAGCGCGGAGAACCGCGCCGCGGCGTCCGGCGCGGCCGTCTACGCCGACTACCGCGTCATGCTCGCCGAGGCGGACATCGACGCCGTCGACATCTGCCTCCCGCACCACCTGCACAAGGACGCCATCGTCGCCGCGGCCCGCGCCGGCAAGCACATCCTGTGCGAGAAGCCGCTCTGCCTGACCCCGGAGGAGGCCGCCGAGGTCTCCGCCGCAGTCGAGGAGGCCGGCGTCACCCTGATGTGCGCGCACAACCAGCTCTTCCTGCCGGCCGTCGCCCGGGCGAAGGAGCTGATCGAGTCCGGCGCGATCGGGCGCGTCTACGAGGTGCGCACCACGGACTCGTTCTTCAACGACTTCGACCCGGCGAACATGGGCTGGCGCGCGCACGCGTCGACCTCGGGCGGCGGCGAGCTGATCGACACCGGCTACCACCCCACCTACCTGCTGCTGCACCTCGCCGGCGGCGCCCCGGTGGAGGTCACGGCGATGCTGGCAACGCACCGCCTGTCGTTCATGGAGGGCGAGGACTCCGCGACCGTACTGGTCCGCTTCGACAACGGCGTGATCGGCACCGTGGTCACGAGCTGGGCGTACGAGGCGGCGCCGGGCACCGAGAAGTTCTCGGCGGTCGGCGAGCTCGGCAGCCTGACCTCCGACGGCACGACGCTCACCCTCAGGAAGCGCGGGGAGGCCGAGCCGACCGTGGTCGAGCTGGAGCCGGTGCACGAGTTCGGCGAGGAGCTGGGCCACTTCGCGCGCAGCATCCTCGACGGCACCCGCCCCCTGCACACGCAGAAGGAGGGCATCGAGGTGCTCGGCATCATCCTCGGCGCCTACGAGTCGGTGCGCACCCGCGCCGTCGCCGCGATCCCCGCCCTCTCCCCCACCCGCTGACCGCCCGCCGAGTACGCGATAAATCAGCCGGAAACAGCGGCGGTTTCAGTCGGTGGATGCAACGAGGAGTTCGTTGAGTCTTTCGGTTGGATTCTGCCAGTTGAGGGTCTGTCGGGGTCGAGTGTTGAGTT
>NZ_JBHTXK010000005.1:0-234395 GCF_042791795.1 Leifsonia sp. NPDC056665 | reverse complement strand
CTACCAGGTCGAGGGCGGGGCCGTGGTCACCCTGGCGGCCGGCGACACGTTCTACGAGGAGGAGGGCGCCAGGATCGCCCGGTTCGACGCCGGCCACGCCCGGTTCAGACGGCCGGCGCCAGCTCCTCCTCGGTCTCCCGAGCATCCTCCGCCTCGTCCACGAGGAACCAGGTGTACGCCGGGATGGTGAGGAAGGTCGGGAACTCCTCCGCGAGCGACACCTCGGCCAGCAGCTCGGCCGCGTCGTCGAAGCGGTCGGCCACTCCCCCGGTGCGCGCTGCGGAGCGGAGCCGCATGCACTCCTCCGCCAGGATCCCGGCGACCAGCGCCCGGTCGACCGGCGTTCCCTCGGCGGTGACGACGCGGTTCTCGATCCACTGCCGCAGCAGCGACCGGGAGATCTCCGCGGTCGCGGCGTCCTCCATCAGCCCGTCGATCGCGACGGCGCCGGTGCCGCGCAGCCACGCCTCGATGTAACGGAGGGCGACGGAGACGTTCGAGCGCACGCCCGCGTCGGTGACCGTGCCGCCCGCCGTCGTGACATCCAGCAGGTCGGCGGCGGTGACGTGGACGTCCTCGCGCAGCCGGCCGACCTGGTTCGGCCGATCGCCGAGCACTGCGTCGAACTCGGCGAGCGCCGTCGGGATGAGGTCGGGATGGGCGACCCAGGTGCCGTCGAAGCCGTCGCCGGCCTCCCGGCGCTTGTCGTCCGCGACCTGCCCGAGCGCGCGCTCGGTCGCCTCGGCGTCGCGGCGGTTCGGGATGAAGGCGCTCATTCCGCCGATCGCGTGCGCGCCGCGCTTGTGGCACGTCGCGACCAGCAGCTCGGTGTAGGCACGCATGAACGGGACGGTCATCGTGATGCCGCTGCGGTCGCCGAACGCGAAGCGCTTGCCGCGGCCGAGGAACGTCTTGATGATCGAGAAGATGTAGTCCCAACGGCCGGCGTTGAGCCCGGCGCAGTGGTCGCGCAGCTCGTAGAGGATCTCCTCCATCTCGAACGCGGCCGGGATGGTCTCGATCAGGACCGTCGCCCGCACCGTGCCGACCGGCATCCCGATCCGCTGCTGGGCGAAGACGAAGATGTCGTTCCAGAGCCGCGCCTCCAGGTGCGACTCCAGCTTGGGCAGGTAGAAGTACGGCCCGCGGCCCGACGCGACCAGCTCCTCGGCGTTGTGCCAGAAGTACAGGCCGAAGTCGGTGAGGGAGGCGCTGGCCGGGGCGGTGCGCCCGGCCCGGTCGGTGAAGGCGAGGTGCTTCTCGACCAGGTGCCAGCCGCGCGGCCGCATCACGATCGTGGGCGTGTGCTCGTGCGGGGTGGTGACCCGGTAGTCCTTGCCCTCCGGGCTGGTGAAGGCGAGCTGCCCGCGGACCGCGTCGTGCAGGGTGCGCTGGCCGCCGACGACGTTCGCCCAGGTGGGGCTGGTGGCGTCCTCCTGGTCGGCGAGCCAGACCCGGGCGCCCGAGTTGAGGGCGTTGATCGCCATCTTCGGGTCGGTCGGGCCGGTGATCTCCACGCGGCGGTCCTCCAGGCCGGGGCCGGCGCCGACGACGCGCCAGTGCGGGTCGTCGCGGATGGCCTCGGTGGCAGAGAGGAAGCGCGGGTCGCGGCCGTTGCCAGCCTCCCCGCGGCGGCGCTGGCGCTCCAGCAGGAGCTCCTGGCGGCGCGCGGCGAAGGCCTGGTGCAGGTGGTCGACGAAGGCGAGCGCCTCCGGGGTCAGGATGTCGTCGGTCCCGTCGACGCGGGGACCGGTGATCTCGATCATGGTCGTTGTCCTTTCGTCATGTCCGCGGGGCGGATCAGAACTGGTGCTGTTCGGTGGAACCGACGAGGGCGAGGGTGGCGCTGGTGGGGTTGAGCGCGGTCGCGATGCGGTCGAAGTAGCCGGTGCCGACCTCCCGCTGGTGGCGGGTGGCGGTGTAGCCGGAGCTCTCGGAGGCGAATTCGGCCTCCTGGAGGTCCACGTACGCGCTCATCTGCCGGTCGGCGTAGTCCTTGGCGAGCGTGAACATGGAGTAGTTGAGGGCGTGGAAGCCCGCGAGGGTGATGAACTGGAACGCGTAGCCCATCGCCGCCAGCTCGCGCTGGAACCGGGCGATGGTCTCGTCGTCCAGGTGCTTGCGCCAGTTGAACGACGGCGAGCAGTTGTAGGCCAGCTTCTTGCCGGGGAACTGCGCGTGCACGGCCTCGGCGAACCGGCGGGCGAGCTCCAGGTCGGGCTCGGCGGACTCCACCCAGAGCAGGTCGGCGTACGGCGCGTAGGCGAGGCCGCGCGCGATGACCGGCTCGATGCCGTTGCTCACCTCGTAGAAGCCCTCCGCCGTGCGCGTGCCGGTGAGGAACGGCCGGTCGCGCTCGTCGTGGTCGCTGGTCAGCAGGGTGGCCGCGAGCGAGTCGGTGCGGGCGATCACGATGCTGGGGACACCGGCGACATCGGCCGCGAGGCGCGCCGCGTTCAGGGTGCGGATGTGCTGGCCGGTGGGGATGAGCACCTTGCCGCCCATGTGGCCGCACTTCTTCTCGCTGGCCAGCTGGTCCTCCCAGTGCACGCCCGCGGCGCCGGCCTGGATCATCCCGTGCATGAGCTCGTAGGCGTTGAGCGGGCCGCCGAAGCCGGCCTCCGCGTCGGCGACGATCGGCGCCATCCAGTCGGCCACCGGGCCGTCGGTCCCCTCGACCTGACCCGCCCGCAGCAGCGCGTTGTTGATGCGGCGCACGACCGCCGGGACGGAGTTGGCCGGGTACAGGCTCTGGTCGGGGTAGGTCTGGCCGGACAGGTTGGCGTCGGCCGCGACCTGCCAGCCGGAGAGGTAGATGGCCTCCAGGCCCGCGCGGACCTGCTGGACGGCCTGGTTGCCGGTGAGGGCGCCGAGCGCGGCGACCCACTTCGGGTCCTCCCCCGCGCCGTCGCGCTGGATGAGCTCCCAGAGCTTCTCGGCGCCGCGGCGGGCGAGGGTCTGCTCCTCGCGCACCGGGCCTCGGAGCGCCACCACGTCCTCGGCCGTGAAGTCGCGGCGGATGCCGGACCAGCGCGGGTCGGCGTCCCACTCGAGGCGGAGCTCGGCGGCGGTCTGCGTGGTGTCGCCGGGGCGGGCTTCGGGGTTCATGGTGACCTCCATCGGTCGGATCGTTTGACACGATCGTGGCCCGGTCGCAACAGGTCTGGAGAAGATCCGCCGACAGAAATTCGCGGGTTCTTCTGTTTGCTAGAACTTCGCCGGAGTGTCAGCATGGCCTGCATGACCGACACCGCTGTCAGGATCGACGACGAGCCGACCGGAGCCGACGCGCTCACCCTCGGCCGGCGCGTGCGCGCGTTCCGCCTCCGGAGGGCAATGACCCTGGAGGCGCTCGCCACCGCGATCGACCGGGCCCCCTCCCAGGTGTCCGCGATCGAGAACGGCAACCGGGAGCCGCGCCTCGCCCAGCTGCGCGCCATCGCCGCCGCCCTCGGCGTGACGGTGGACGAACTCCTCGCCCCGGACGCGCCGGACGAGCGCGCGGCCCTGGAGATCGCGGTCGAGCGGGCCCAGCGCGGACCGGTGTTCGGCGCCCTCGGGATCGACCAGGTGCGGGTGTCCAAGTCGGTCCCCGACGCGACGTTGCGGGCGATCCTGGCCCTGCACCAGGAGGTCGCACGGCTGCACAAGGAGCGGGCGGCGACCCCCGAGGAGGCCCGCCGCGCCAACGCCGAGCTGCGGGCGACGATGCGCGCCCGCGACAACTACTTCGCCGACCTGGAGGCCATCGCCGCCGACCTGCTCGGCGCCGTCGGGCACACCGGTGGCCCGGTCTCGCACCAGACCGTTGCGGACATGGCCGACCGGCTCGGGTTCTCGCTGCACTACGTCGGCGACCTCCCGCACTCAACCCGGTCGGTGACCGACAAGCGCAACGGCCGCATCTACCTGCCGACCGAGCAGTCGGCCTCCCGGGACTCCCGCTCCCCCATCCTGCAGGCCTTCGCCTCCCAGCTCCTCGGTCATGACGAGCCCGGAAATTACGCCGACTTTCTGCGCCAGCGGGTGGAGACCAACTACCTGACCGCCGCGCTCCTGCTGCCGGAGAAGGATGCGGTGGCGTTCCTGACCGAGGCCAAGAACTTCCGCCGCATCTCGATGGAGGACCTCCGCGACGCCTTCGCAGTGTCGTACGAGACCGCCTGCCACCGGTTCACCAACCTGGCGACCGCGCGGCTCGGCATCCCGGTGCACTTCATGAAGGTGCACGAGTCGGGCACCATCATCAAGGCCTACGAGAACGACTCGGTCGCCTTCCCGTCCGACGCGCTGGGCGCGATCGAGGGGACGCCGGTCTGCCGGAGCTGGACGGCCCGCACCGTCTTCGACGTCGCCGACCGGTTCAGCCCCTACTACCAGTACACGGACACCCCGCGCGGGACGTTCTGGTGCACCTCCCGCATCGAGAAGGCCAAGGAGGGCGACTACTCGGTGAGCGTCGGCGTGCCGTTCGCGCACGTGAAGTGGTTCCGCGGCCGGGAGACGACGCACCGCGCGGTGTCGCGCTGCCCGGACGAGTCGTGCTGCCGCCGGCCGTCCGGAGCGCTGGCCGACCGCTGGGAGGGGATGGCGTGGCCGGCGGCGCGCACCCCCACGTCCCTACTGGCCGCGCTGCCGACCGGCACGTTCCCCGGCGTGGACTCGACCGAGGTCTACGACTTCCTGGAGCGCCACGCGCCGGCCGCCGGCTGAGTCACACGCGCGGGATTCACTAGGATCGCGGTGTGCGTGACGGAGTTCACCCACGACAGGAGGACCGGGTGAAGACGCCGCACCGAATCACGCTCGCTGCCGCCGTGCTCGCGCTCGCTGCGGGTCTCGCCGTGGCCCCGCCGGCGGCCGCCGCCTCGGGACAGGTGGTTCACGGGACGATCAGCCTCGGCGACGCCTCCCACCCCGCCGCCGCGGGCGAGGCGCGCGTGAGCCTCGTGGGCACCAATCTCGACACGAGCGTCGTGACCGTCGGCGGCCCGGTGCTCACCGACGCGTCCGGTGCCTACTCGCTGACGGCCCCGATCCCCAACCCGAACGAGCACATCGAGTTGCACGTCGAGTACCTCGGCACGGGAGGCTACCAATCCGTGTACGGCAATCGTGCGAAGTTCGTCGGGCTTCCCGGCGAGGGCGAGAACCTGTCGCTCCTTCCCGGCGCGGATATCACGTTCGACCAGACCCTCCCGCTCCCGACCACGATCACCGGCCGGATCGTGACGACGGCGAACGCCGCCGCACCCGCCGGATCGGTGGTCGCGGCACGCTCGGACACGTATCAGTGGTTCTCCGCGCACAACGACCAGGCGCCCGCGGTGACGACCCTCGCCGACGGCACGTACACGATCAGCGGCCTCCTCCCGGGGACGTACAGCGTGTCGTACGACAGTTCGGGGTCGTACTGGAACGGGACGGCGTGGGCGTATCGGGACACGGCCACCCGGCCGTTCGCGGTCAACACCGCCGGAGGCTCTGCGGCCGCCGCGGATCAGGTCGCCTACGGACTTGCTCAGATCTCTGCAGGATTCCAGTGCCCACGATGCTCCAACACCGCGGGACCGAGCGTCGGCGACTCCCAGTTGATCCAGGTCGAACCGGATGGCTCGGAGACCGTGGTGCTGCGGATGCCCCAGTACCTCGGCGTCTCTGGCGTCTCTGGCGCCTCAGGCAGCTACAGCTTCCCCGCCTTCCCCGGCACCTACCGCGTCATGGAGTACATCGGCGGCCAGCCCGAGGCCGGGGTCTTCTGGTCCGATCCGATCACGGTGGGCGAGTACGACTCCGTCTCCCCCACGACCACACTGAGCCTTCCCGCCACCACGCGGCTGGCCGGCGCCGACCGTTACGCGACGTCCGCGACGATCTCGGCGAACACCCTGTCGTCGTCCTCGCGCTACGACCCGGGAGTCGGAACGGTCTTCATCGCGAGCGGCCAGAACTTCCCCGACGCGCTCTCCGCTGTCCCGGTGGCCGGGTCGCTCGGCGCACCGCTCCTCCTCGTGCCCCAGGGCTTCGTGCCGGACACGATCAGCGCCGAGCTCACCCGGCTCCGACCCGGTCGGATCGTGATCGTCGGAGGAACCGCAACCGTCTCGGACAGCGTCGCGCAGAGTCTGACGCAATTCGTCGCGTCCCCCGCCGACGTCGTCAGAGTGGCCGGCGCCGACCGCTTCGCCACCTCGCGCGCGCTCACGGAGTTCGGCTTCCCGACCGGGTCGAAGACGCTCCTCCTCGCGTCCGGATGGACGTTCCCCGACGCGCTCTCGGCCGGCGCCGCCGCCGCCTCGAAGCACGCGGGCGTGCTCCTGGTGGACGGGCGCGGTTCCTCCCCCGACGCCGCCACGCTCGCCGAGCTGCAGCGCTCGGGGGTCACGAACGTGGAGATCGTCGGCGGCCCCGCTGCGATCTCCTCCGGCTTCGAGGCGGGGCTGTCGGCCATCCCCGGCCTGACCGTCACGCGCGTGTCCGGCGCGGATCGCTTCGCGACCTCCGTCGCGATCACGGCGGACGCCTTCCCCGGCCTCAACTCGGTGCAGTCGAACGCTGTCGGAGGCCTCCACGTGCACGACACGGCCGTGATCGCGTCGGGAGCGAACTTCCCGGACGCCCTGGCGGGCGCAGCCCTCGCCGGGCGGATGGGAGCCCCTCTGCTGATCGCCGGCCAGGGCTGCCTGCCCCCGGACGCGCTGTCGGCTGCGGAGTACCTCGGCGTCACGACGGCCGTCCTCATCGGCGGGACGGCCGCACTCTCCACGCCCCTCGACACACTCACCACCTGCCGCTGACCCCTCGCGCCGAAGGGCACGTAAACGCCCCTAAAACCGCGTTTTAGGGGCGTCTACGTGCCCTTCGGCGTTAGTGGAGGCTCAGTCGAGGACGAGTTCGCGGATGGCGACGCCGTAGGGGGCGAGCGCCAGCTCGGCCGCCGGCTCGCCGGCGAGCGTGCGCAGCTCGCCCGCGACCTCCGGGCGCACCGTGACGGCCGTCGCGTGCTGCGACACGAACACCGCGAAGCGCCGCCCGTCGTCGTGCACGAGCGTGTCCACGAAGACCCGCGGGTCGTCGAGGCGCACGTCGCGCTCCACGTCGGCCGCCGAGGCCAGCGCGTCGTACAGCCGCCAGGTCTCCTCGGGGTTGCTGCGGGCCCGGGCGGACGCGAAGAACTCCAGCGGGTAGGTCGACAGGACCGCGCGGCCCGCGCCGTGCTCCTTGACCACGATCGCCGGACGGCCGTGCGCGTCCACGGCGACGACGGTCCCGGAGGTCGCCCGCACCGGCAGGAAGGTCCGGCCGTTCTCGGTGCCTGCCGCGGGGAAGGTCAGCACGGTCCCGGCCGCGAGCGACCCGAAGTCCGCGACGAACCGGATCGTCGCCGCCTCGTCGGTCACCGGCTCGGCGAGCCCGTACGCGCTCTGCGGGCGGACGCCGAACAGCGCCTCCGTGTTCGTCCACCACGGCCCGCGCTGCACGCCGCTGTCGCCGTGCGAGTACGACGCGTACACGGTCGCCCCGTCCCGCGCCAGCTCCTCCAACTGCAGCCACGAGGTCGCGCAGAGCTGCTTGACCGACGGCAGCAGGTACAGGCCGTAGCCGACCGGGAGGCCGCCGTCCTCCCGCTCGCGGACCACCGCGACAGGGATGTGCGCCTCGTGCGCCGCCAGGTACGCCTGCTCGCCGGTCGCGACGATGTGGGCGCGCTCGGCCTCGGTGGTGAACGGGTAGTCCGCCTCCAGGTGCGACGGCACGACGATCGCGGCGTCCACCGGGGTTCGCCGCACGTTCGGGAGGTCGATCGCGGCGAGGTCGGCGGCGAACCGGGCGAGCTCGCGCAGCGGCGGCTTGGGCGCGCCGTGCCGGTCGGTGATGCCGAAGTGCATCTCGAACGGGTGGTGCGAGTAGGGCCGCTGGTCGGCGAGGTCGTCGTAGTCGGTGTTGTTCCAGGCGATCCAGCCGGTCGCCCCGGCGAGCAGCGTCGTGTAGAGCAGTTGCCGGTAGTAGGAGGCCGCGCCCTCGTCGGAGACGAAGTCGCTGGTGAGGCCGAACTCCTCCATGATGACCGGGAGGCCGACCCCGGACAGCTCGGCGATGTACGCCGCCTTGAGGTGCTGCCGGGTCTGGTCGGTCTCCATCCGGTACACGTGCGGGCCGACGAAGTCGGTGAACGTCGCGAGGTCGCGCACCGAGAAGCCGTTGTCGTGCCCGGTGGTCTCGATGCCCCACGCCCCGTCGCCGACCGCGACCGGCTGCGTGCCGCCGCCGGCGCGGACCGCGTTCACCAGGAGGGAGGCCCAGGCGTCCACGATCGGTCGCGGCGCCTCCCCGCCGTAGATCGGCACCTCGTTGGTCAGCAGCCAGCCCGCCACGGCCGGGTGCGCGGCGAACCGCGCGGTGAGCTCCCGCACGTACCAGGCCTGGCGGCCGACGAACCAGACGTCGCGGTAGAGGTCGCGCCCCTCCCGCCACACCGGGTCCCAGTTCTCCCCCGACATGTGCCCGACCAGGAAGGTCGGCACGGTCGTCATCCCGGTCTCGGTGTGCGCGTCCAGGAAGTCGGCGAAGTTCGCCAGGCACTGCTCGTCCAGCGTGTCCGGGGTCGGGTGGAAGTCCGGCCAGTAGAAGAACGACCGGGTCATGTTGAGGCCGTGGTCGGCCAGCACGCGCAGCTCCTGACGGATCACCGCGGGGTCGTAGCGCGTCCACATGAGCGGGCCGCCGGTGCGCGACCAGAAGTTCGCTCCGAGCCAGACCACAGGCGTTCCGTCGACGGTGAGAAGGGGGGACGGGCGGTCCATGATTCCTTTCGAGGGGTGCGCAGCCTACTTGACGGCGCCGGCGGTGAGGCCGGCGACGAAGCTCCGCTGCAGGATGAGGAACGCGACCACGATCGGGATCGACACGACGAGCGAGGCCGCCATGATCTGGTTCCAGTACACGTTCGTCTGCGTCGAGTAGAGCTGCAGGCCGACCGCGAGCGTCCGGTTCTCGTCCGTCGTCATCACGGACGCGAACAGCACTTCGCCCCAGCTCGTCATGAACGAGTAGATGGCGACCGCGATCAGGCCGGGCTTGGCCGCGGGCAGCACGACGTGCCAGAGCGCGCCCATCGGTCCGGAGCCGTCGACCATCGCGGCCTCGTCCAGGTCGCGCGGGATGCCGTCGAAGTAGCCGGCGAGCATCCAGATCGCGAAGGGCAGCGCGAACGTCAGGTAGGTGATCACCAGGCCCCAGCGCGTGCCGACGAGCTGGATGCCGACGGCCTGGTTGATGTTGACGAAGATGAGGAACAGCGGCAGCAGGAACAGCACGCCGGGGAACATCTGCGTGGACAGCACCGTCGTGGTGAAGACGCCGCGGCCCTTGAACCGGTACCGCGACACCGCGTAGGCGGCGAACACGGCGATGATCAGGCTGAGGATGGTCGCGGCGCTGGCGACGATGACGCTGTTGATGAAGTACGACGCCAGCGGCACGGTCGTCCACATGTCGATGAACGGCTGGAAGGTGATGTTCGTCGGCCACCAGGTGAAGGCGCCCTGGACATCCGCCAGCGGCTTCACGGACGAGGTGATCATCACGTAGAGCGGCACCGCCGTGAACAGGGTCAGGAAGACGACGACCACCCAGCGGAAGACTTTGGACGAGACGGTCTCACGCATTGCGGTTCCTCCGGTTGAGCACGGTCAGATAGATGCCGGACACGATGAGCAGGAAGATCAGCAGCAGCACGCTCATCGCGGCGCCGGAGCCGAAGTTCCAGGTCAGGAACGACGCGTTGTAGATGTGGAACGAGATCAGGTCGCCCGCCGCGGGTTGCGCATTGCCGAACAGGACATACGGGGTGTTGAAGTCGTTGAACGTCCAGAGGAACATCACCAGCAGCAGCACGGCGTTGACCGGCCGCAGCATCGGGAGGGTGATCGACCTCCACTGCCGGAACGGCTTGGCGCCGTCCACCGCGGACGCCTCGTAGACCTCGTCCGGGATGGACTGGAGGCCGGCCATCAGCATCAGGAAGGCGAACGGCCAGAGCCGCCAGATCGCGACGATGACGATCGACCAGAACGCGTTGTCGCCGATCAGCCAGAACGGCTTCTGACCGGGCAGGCCGAGGTTGTCGTACAGGAAGTGGTTGACCGCTCCGGTGTCCTTCTGAAGCATGAACTTCCACGTGATGATGCCGGCGTAGAGCGGCAGCGCGTACGGCACGAGGAAGAGGGTGCGGAAGAACCCGCGCCCGCGGAACCGGCCCTGCATCGCCACGGCCGCGGCCATCCCGAGCGCCCAGGAGAGCCCGACCACGAGGATCGTGAACCCGCAGGTGATCAGGAACGAGGTCAGCAGGCCGGCGCCGATCGACGTGTTGAAGTCGAGCGCGACCTGGTAGTTCTTGAGGCCGACGAACGGCGCCTCGCTCCAGTTGGCGATGAAGAACTTGGTGAGCTGCAGGAAGCTGATCCAGATCCCGGTGAGCATCGGGATGACGTGGATGAGCAGCTCGAAGAGGATGGCCGGCGCCAGCAGCACCAGCGGAAGCCACCAGCCCTTGGGCCGATTGCGGCGGGTCTTGGCCGGGGCCGGCGTCTCGGCGGGGCTGGTCCGGACGGATGTCGTCGTCGACATGGAACTCCTTCAGTGGGTGCGGCGGCCGGGCGCGAGTCGCCTCACGCCCGGCCGTCGCGGTGGCGGGCTAGCCGCCGATCGACTGCTTCACCTGGTCCTGAGCAGTGCTCAGTGCCGACTTGATGTCGGAGTCGGAGACGGTGCCTCCGGTGGCGATCTTGGCGAACATGTCGTTCATGGCCTTGCCGACGGTGTTCTCGAACTGGTCCTCGGCCGGCACCAGCGGCAGCGGCTTGGACATCGTGTTGTAGATCTTCTGGAACGTGGCGGCCTCGTCCGCGTTGTCGGTGAAGTTCGGCTTGGCGCCGTTCAGCACCGGCAGCGTGGAGTAGGGCTTGCCGAGGGTGGTCTGCACCGACGAGCTGGTCATGTACTTGACGAACTCGAGGGCGGCGTCCTTGTTCTTGGTGTTCTTGAAGATCGACAGGTTGATGCCGGCGACGTGGCTGGCGACGGCCTTGCCGCCGTCCGGGGCCGGGAACGGCACGACGCCGTACTGGTCGGCCTTCATCCCGTTGGCGTTGATCGAGGAGTCCGCGTTGTTCTGGCTGAGGATCATCGCGACCTTGCCGGTGGCGAAGTCGTTCACCGCCTGCACGCCGTTGTCGTACTGGGCGTTGGAGGTGTTGACGACCTTGTCGGTCTGCATCAGGTCGAGGTAGCGCTTGACGCCGTCGATGTTCGCCTGGCTGGTGAACGTCGGGTTGCCCTTGCTGTCGAACCAGGAGCCGCCGTTCTGCGCGGAGTTGATGAACGCGAAGTGGGCGTTCTCGGTGTAGCTGCCGGCCGCGAGCGAGAAGCCGTACTGCGTGCCGGAGGTCAGCTTCTTGGCGTCGGTGACCAGCTCCTCCCAGTTGGTGGGCGGCTGAACGCCGGCGTCGGTGAACATCTTCTTGTTGTAGTACAGGCCGTAGGCGAGACCGTAGAGCGGGACGCTCGTCACCGTCTTGCCCGGTGCGCCGCCGGTCTCCAGCGCGGTCTTCACGAACTTGTCGCTGCCTCCGATCGCCTTCATCTCGCTGTCGCCGAACGGCAGGAACGCGCCGGTCGCCTGCAGGGAGGCGGCCCAGGTGTTCCCGATGTTCAGGACGTCGGGCCCCTGCCCGGACGTGACGGCGGTCTGGATGCGCGTCTGCAGGTCGTTCCAGCCGATCACCTCGAGATTGACCTTCACCCCGGTCTGCTTGGTGAAGTCGTTCAGCACGGGCGTCAGGACCTGCTTGTCGTTGTCGAGGCTGGTGCCCTGGTTGCTCGCCCAGTAGGTGATGGTCGACCCGCTGGCCGAGGAGGTCGAACCGGTGCTGCTGCAACCCGCCGCCACGAGCGAGATCGTGGCCGCCAGTGCCGCGGCGGCGATGACGCGTTTCCTCATTGTGACTCCTTCGTCTCTTGATGGGCGCCCGCCGCCCCCGTCCCCGGGGAGCGCACCTGACGCCACGGCGACTATAACTGAACCGGTTCAGTAATTCCAGCGTTGACACCTCAGGCATCAAGGGTATACAACGCGGTCTCCCCGTTTGCTGGTCACACGGACGCCGGGACGCTGGTCGACCGCACCACCAGCTCCGAAGGGCGCGCGGTGCGCGTCGCCGTCTCGACCCCGGCGAGCTCGTCCAGCAGCATCCGGGTGGCGCGCCGACCCTGCTCCTCCGGGAACCGCGCCAGCGCGGTCAGCGGCCGCGAGCCGAGGCGGCAGACCAGGGAGTCGTCCCAGCTCACCAGGGCAACGTCGTCGCGGCCGGCGCGGCTGAGGGCGGCCTGCGCGCCGAGCGCGAGGAGGTCGTTTGAGGTGACAAGGGCGGACAGCTCCGGGTCGCTCGCGTGCGCGGCGGCGATCCGCTCGCCGGCCTCCATCGAGTAGTCGGACGGCTCGGAGGTCGCCTGCATCCCGAGCTCGGCCGCGAACCGCGCGATCGCGTCGGCGCGCTCGCGCTCGTGCTCGAACTCGGCAGGGCCCTGCACGTGCAGGATGCGGCGGTGGCCGAGCCCGTGCAGGTGGTCGACCAGAAGGTGCGCGTCGCCCCACGCGTCGTAGAGCAGCACGCGCCCCGGCGCGACGCTCTCGTCGTTGCCGTGCAGCACGAACGCCAGGCCGAGCTCGTCGAGGAGGGCCGGCCGCGGGTCGCCGACGGTGATGTCGAAGAGCATCACGCCGTCGACGCGCTGCTCGGCGCTCCAGCGGCGGTAGGCCGCGAGGTCCTGCCCGTTGGAGGTGCCGACCATGCGCAGCAGCAGCGACTGCCCGCTCTCGGCGAGTTCGGCCTCCACCCCGGCGAGCAGGCTCATGTAGTACGGCTCGGTGCCGAGCAGCCCGGGATCGCGGCGCAGCACGATCCCGATCGCGTCGGACCGGGCGCGGGAGAGGGCGCGGGCGCTGGAGCTGGGATGCCAGCCGAGCTCGTCGGCGAGGTCGAGCACGCGCCGCCGCGTCTCGTCGCTCACACCGGGCTGGCCGTTGAGCGCGTACGACACCGACGCCTTGGACAGCCCCAGCCGGTCGGCGAGGCCGCCGATCGTCACCCGGGTCGCTGTCCCCACGTCGTGCTCCTCTCGCGCCGGCCGCTCCGTGCGGTCGATCGGGGAAAGAGTACATCGAACTGAAGCGGTTCAGCGCTCGTGTCGTCCGCGAGGGCCCGCGCACCCGCGCGCCGGACGGTCTGCCCGGAGTCGGGCCGGATTCGCGACGGACATCCCGGGCGCCACCCGGCAGAATGGGCGGCAGTCACCTCACCAGCATCGACAGCATCGACAGCACCGACAGCACCGACAGCACCGACAGCACCGACGACCGCACCAGGAGGGCATCGCCGTGGCCACCACCGTGTTCGAACGACAGGCACCCCCGGCGGCCGTGGTGAGCCACGCGCTCGCCCCGACCCGGCAGGCCGTGTTCTGGATCGAGGACGCCCCCGGCGACGCGTACCCCCGGTTCCGCGGCGACATCGTGTGCGACCTCGCCGTCGTCGGCGGCGGCTACACCGGCCTGTGGACGGCCCTGCTCGCCAAGCGCGAGAACCCGTCCGCGCGCGTGGTGCTGCTGGAGGGCCGCCGGATCGGCTGGGCTGCCTCCGGCCGCAACGGCGGCTTCTGCGAGGCGAGCCTCACGCACGGCGACGAGAACGGCCGCACCCGCTTCGGCCGGGAGTTCGACCAGCTCCAGCGGCTCGGGATGGCGAACCTGGACGAGATCGAGGCGACCGTCGCCGAGCTGGGCCTCGACGCCGACTTCGAGCGCAACGGCGCGATCGACCTCGCGACCGAGCCGCACCAGATCGAGTGGCTGCGGGAGGCCGCCGACGGTGAGCACGCGCGCTTCCTCGATGCGGGGGCCGTGCAGGCGCAGGTGCACTCCCCCACCTACCTCGGCGGCCTGCTCCGCACCCGCGACTCGGCGCTGGTCCACCCCGCCAAGCTCGCCCGCGCGCTCGCCAGGGCCTGCGAGGCGGCCGGGGTCGAGCTGTTCGAGCACTCGCCGGTGGAGGGCATCGGCGACGGGACCACCCTCTACACACCGGAGGGCGTCGTGCGGTCGAAGCGCACGGCGCTCGCCACGAACGTGTTCCCGAGCCTGCTCAAGCGCAACCGGCTCGCGACCGTGCCGGTCTACGACTACGTGCTGATGACCGAGCCGCTCAGCACCGAGCAACTCGCCTCCATCGGCTGGTCGGGGCGCCAGGGCCTCGGCGACTCGGCCAACCAGTTCCACTACTACCGGCTCACCCGCGACGACCGCATCCTGTTCGGCGGCTACGACGCCGTGTACCACTACGGCGGCCGGGTCCGGGAGCGGTACGAGGACCGGCCGGCGACCTTCCGTAAGCTTGCCGCGCACTTCTTCACGACCTTCCCCCAGCTCGAGGGCCTCACCTTCACGCACCGCTGGGCCGGCGCGATCGACACCTGCAGCCGGTTCTGCGCCTTCTTCGGCGCCGCCCGCGGCGGGACGGTCGCCTACGCCACCGGCTACACCGGGCTCGGCGTCGCTGCGACGCACTTCGGCGCGCAGGTGATGCTCGACCTGCTGGCCGGCCGGGAGACCGAGCGGACGGGCCTGGAGATGGTACGGAGCCGGCCGCTGCCGTTCCCGCCGGAACCGGCGGCCTCCCTCGGCATCAACCTGACCAGGTGGTCGCTCGACCGGGCGGACCATCGCGAAGGACGGCGCAACGCGTTCCTCCGCACGCTCGACGCCGTCGGGCTGGGGTTCGACTCGTAAGGCGCACGCCGACGAATTCGTGCCGAATGTCCCGAATGTGGCGGTGATTCGCGACATTCGTGCCGAAAGTGGCCGACTCAGCTCCGGATCCGCCGCGCGAGCACCGCGGCGTGCAGCGCCCCGATCGTCTCCCCGTCGTCCAGGTCCAGTCCGAGCAGGTCCTCGATGAGGGCGATCCGCTGGTAGAACACCGACCGGGACAAGTGGCTCGCCACGGCCGCCCGCGTGCGGTTGCCCGGGTGGCTCAGGTAGGCGCGCAGCACCTCGATCAGGTCGCCGTCGTTGGCGATGTCGTACTCGATCAGCGGCCGCAGCATCCGCTCGGCGTACTCCTGCAGCCGCGGGTCGTCGCCGAAGGCCGTGACCAGCCGCAGCAGCGGACGGCTCTCGGCGCGCTGCACGACGGCGTGCCTGCCGCGACCGCCGCCCCCGCGGCCGGTCAGCTCCACGGCCTCCTCCACCGACGAGAGCAGCCCAGGGATGCCGTGGGCGTCCGAGCCGACCCCGACGACCGCAGCGTCGCCTCCCGCGAGCGCGTCGGCCACCGCGTCCGCGCCGGGGCGCCCTGCCCGGGACGACACGGCGACCACGAGGAGCCCGGGAGAGGCGGGATGCGGCGCGGCGATGGCCTCCGACCCCGCCGCGCGCGCGGCCTCCAGCGCCCGCGCCGCGGCAGTGGCCTCCACGCGCCCCGACCGTGTGCGGACGGCGACCCCGGCGAGCAGCCGCCCGGCGACCGGGAACCCGGACGCCTCGAACCGCGCGGCCATGCCGCCGTCGCCGGCGAAGCGCCGGCCCAGCAGCGCGCCGAGCAGCGCGTCGTGGCTGCGGCGCGTCCACTCCTCCTCGTCGCGGTCGGCCAGGCGGCTGAGCGCCAGCGCGACGGCCGCCTGCTCCAGCACGCTCGACCGGCCGGCGGGATGCGGCTCGCCCGGCAGCGCGACGAGGTGACCCCAGCGCATCCCGCGCGCCTCCACGGGGGTCAGCGTCCAGCCCGGCTCCCCACCGCGATGCGCGGCCCGGGAGCGCTGCTCCCAGCGCTCCAGCTCGGCCTCGCCGTCGCCGACGTTCTCGGCGACGAGCACCTGGTGGCCGGTGTCCTCCAGCACAACAGGGCAGCCCAGCACGCGCGCGGCCTGCGCCACGATGAAGTCGGCGGGGCTGCCGCGCAGGCTCAGCCCGGTGAACAGCTCGCGGATCTCGTCCCTCGCCCGCAGCGCGACGGTCTGGTCGTCGATGATCCGCGCGTGCACCGCCTCGGTGACCGCCACGAAGCGCGCCTCGCGGTGCAGGACGACGAACGGCAACCCGGCCGCGCGGAACTCCTCCAGCAGCGGCGCCGGCGCCTCGGGCGTGCGGTCGCCCAGCTCCAGCACGAGGCCGGCGATCTCGGCCTCGGCCAGATCGCGGCCGAGCGCCCGCAGCGCGCGGGCGTCGCGGGGCCAGCCGAGGCCGGTCGCCAGCAGAAGCTCGCCCCCGGAGACCAGCCGCGCCACGTCCGCCGTCTCGGCCACGTGGACCCAGCGCACCAGAGTGTCGAGCGCGCCCTCGCCCGTCAGGACCTCCGGCAGCGCGTCGGCCATCGGGTCCATCCGCAGCACCTCGCGGACGGTCGGCAGGAGCATCCGGTCCGGCGCCGGACGAACTGTTTCGTCTTGCCCGAACGTCCGACGATCTGGCCTCATCGTTCGCCCCTCCGCTCTGTGATCATGGGGATTGCAAGCCTACTTCCCCGCCGGGCATTCCGTCCGGCGCAGCACCTCCAGGAGGATCCCGTGGCCCTCATCCGCCATTTCGTGAACGGCGAGGAGTCCGGCGACCCGGCCCGCCTCGGCCCCGTCTTCGACCCCGCCACCGGCGTCCGGCAGCACGACGTCGTGCTCGCCAGCGCCGCCGAGACCGTGGCGGCGATCGCCGCTGCGAAGGCCGCCCTCCCGGGCTGGCGCGCCATCAGCCTGACGAAGCGCGCCGACGTGATGTTCCGGCTCCGCCACCTCCTCACCGAGCGCCGCTCCGAGCTGGCCGCGATCGTGACGAGCGAGCACGGCAAGGTGCTGTCCGACGCCGCGGGCGAGATCGCGCGCGGGCTCGAGAACGTCGAGTTCGCCTCCGGTCTCATCGACAAGCTCAAGGGCGAGTACAGCGAGCAGGTCTCCACCGGCATCGACGTCCACAGCGTCAAGCAGCCGGTCGGCGTCGTCGCCTGCATCACCCCCTTCAACTTCCCGGTCATGGTGCCGCTGTGGATGATCGCGAGCGCGATCGCCTGCGGCAACACGGTTGTCCTGAAGCCCAGCGAGAAGGACCCGTCGGCCTCCGTCTTCCTGGCGAAGCTGTTCGCCGAGGCGGGCCTGCCGGCCGGCGTGCTCAACGTCGTGCACGGCGACAAGGAGGCCGTCGACACCCTGCTCGACTCCCCCGACATCGCGGCCGTCTCCTTCGTCGGCTCCACCCCGATCGCCCGCTCGATCTACCAGCGCGCCGCCGCCAACGGCAAGCGCGTCCAGGCCCTCGGCGGCGCGAAGAACCACATGGTCGTCCTGGAGGACGCGGACATCGAGGCCGCGGCCGACGCCGCCGTCTCGGCAGCCTACGGCTCGGCCGGCGAGCGCTGCATGGCGGTCAGCGTGCTCGTTGCGGTCGGCGAGGCCGGCGACCGGCTCGTCCCCGCCATCCAGCGCCGCCTGGGTGGCCTCGCGATCGGCCCCGGCACCGACCCGGCCAGCGAGATGGGCCCGCTCATCACGCGCGAGCACCGCGACAAGGTCGCCTCCTACGTGGCGAAGGCCGCGGCCGAGGGAGCCACCGTCGTCGTGGACGGCACCGCCCAGGAGTTCGACACCGACGGGTTCTTCGTCGGCGTCAGCCTGGTCGACCATGTGAAGCCGGGCACCGCGGTCTACGACGACGAGATCTTCGGCCCCGTGCTGTCGGTCGTCCGCGTCGACACCCTCGACGAGGCCGTCGCGCTCATCAACGCCAACCAGTACGGCAACGGCGTCGCCCTGTTCACCCGCGACGGCGGCGCCGCCCGGCAGTTCGAGTTCGACGTGGAGGTCGGCATGGTCGGCATCAACGTCCCGATCCCGGTGCCGATCGGCGCGTACTCGTTCGGCGGCTGGAAGAACTCGCTGTTCGGCGACTCGCACATCTACGGCCCCGAGTCGTTCCACTTCTACACTCGCAGCAAGGTCGTCACGACCCGCTGGCCCGACCCGGTGCACTCGAAGATCGAGCTCGCGTTCCCCGGCAACTCCTGAAGCCTCCCGAAAGAAGTCACTGACATGACCGACACCATCGACACCGCCCTCCGCACGGGCTTCACCGACCGCCGCGGAGTCGAGCACCCCTTCGGGGACGCCGACGCGGAGACCCAGGTCCGCAGCGACGACCGCAGCCACGTCTTCCACTCCTGGAGCGCCCAGGCGCAGATCGCCCCGCTGCCGATCGCCGCGGGCGACGGCTCCACGTTCTGGGACTACCAGGGCAACGCGTACCTCGACTTCAGCTCGCAGCTGGTCAACCTCAACCTCGGCCACCAGCACCCCGACCTCGTCGCCGCCATCCAGCAGCAGGCCGGCCGCCTCGCGACCATCCAGCCGTCGATGGCGAACGACGTGCGCGGCGAGCTGGCGCGCCTGATCGCCCGCGTCGCGCCGGGCACGCTGAACCGGGTGTTCTTCACCAACGGCGGCGCCGACGCCAACGAGTACGCCGTGCGGATGGCCCGCCGGGTGACCGGGCGGCGCAAGGTGCTGTCCATGTACCGCTCGTACCACGGCGGCACCGCGACGGCCGTCTCGCTGACCGGCGACCCCCGCCGCTGGGCGAACGAGCCGAGCGACCCGTCCGTCGCGCACTTCTTCGGCCCGTACCTCTACCGCTCGGCGTTCCACTCCACCACCCCGGAGGAGGAGACGCAGCGCGCGCTGGAGCACCTGGAGAGCGTCATCGTCCTGGAGGGCGCCGCCACCGTCGCCGCGATCATCATCGAGACGATCGTCGGCACGAACGGCGTGCTGATGCCGCCGCCCGGCTACCTCGCCGGCGTGCGCGCGCTCTGCGACAAATACAGGATCGTCTACATCGCCGACGAGGTGATGGTCGGGTTCGGCCGGGTCGGCGAGTGGTTCGCGGTGGACGCGTTCGACGTGGTGCCCGACCTGATCACCTTCGCGAAGGGCGTCAACTCCGGCTACGTCCCGCTCGGCGGCGTGGTCATCTCGGACGCGATCGCGGACTTCTTCGACGATGTCTCCTTCCAGGGCGGCCTCACCTACTCCGGTCACCCGCTGGCGTGCGCGGCGGGTGTCGCGACGTTCGACGTGTTCGAGCGCGACGGCATCCTGGAGCGCGTGCGCGACCTCGGCGAGCGCGTCGTGGAGCCCGAGATCACCGCCTGGCTCGACCGGCACCCGTCGCTCGGCGAGGTCCGCGGCCGCGGGCTGTTCTGGGCTCTGGAGCTGGTCCGCGACCGCGAGACGCGCGAGCCGCTGGTGCCGTTCAACGCGGCAGGAGCCGACGCGGCTCCGATGGCCGAGGTCGCCGCGGCGTGCAAGGCCGCGGGCGTCTGGCCGTTCACGCACTTCAACCGCGTCCACATCGCCCCGCCCCTGGTGATCGCCGAGGACGAGCTGCGCCGCGGCCTCGCCGCGATCGACGCCGCCCTCACCGTCGCCGACCGCTACGCGGTCTGAGCCGCCTCTCGCTCCGGCCGACCCACAGCAGTGAGGGGACGCGACACGCCGCTCCGCCACGCGCGGGGCGGCGTGTCGTGTCCCCTGCGTGCGTCCACTGCGGAATGGGGCGGAGACGGCGGAGCATCCCCGGGATATCGTGACAGCATGAGTGAACCTGGAGACGGCCGCGTCGCTGTCTATATCGACTTCGACAACATCGTCATCTCCCGCTACGACCAGGTGCACGGCCGGGGGTCGTTCATGCGCGACCGGCAGAAGTCCGGCACGCAGCCCAAGCCCGCCTTCGTCGCGAAGCTCGCCGAGGCGCGCGTCGACCTCGGGGCGGTCATCGACTTCGCGTCCTCCTTCGGCACCCTCGTTCTCACACGCGCGTACGCCGACTGGTCCGCCGCCGTGAACGCCGAGTACCGCGGCCAGCTCGTCGGCCGCGCGGTCGACCTGGTGCAGCTCTTCCCGGCCGCCGCCTACGCGAAGAACGGCGCCGACATCCGCCTGGCGGTCGACGCCGTGGAGGACCTGTTCCGGCTCCCCGAGCTCACGCACGTCGTGATCGTGGCAGGCGACTCCGACTACATCCCGCTGGCCCAGCGGATCAAGCGCCTCGGCCGGTACGTGATCGGCATCGGCGTCGCCGGATCGACGGCGCGCTCGCTCGCGGCCGCGTGCGACGAGTTCGTCAGCTACGACGACCTCCCGGGCATCGCCCGCGACGAGGCGGCAGAGGCGGACGCCGTCGTGGCGGCGACGGCCGCCGCCGAGACCGACGCGGCTCCTGAGGCCGTCCCCGCCGGCGCGTCCCGCCGCCGCTCGACCCGCTCGAAGGCGGCCTCCACCGACGCCGCCACCGACCAGCCCGACGAGCCCGACGAGCTCGTGGAGGCCGCCGAGCCCGCGAAGCGTCCCACCCGCAAGCGCAAGGCCGCGACGCCCGAGCCGGAGGCCGACGAGGAGGAGGAGACCGCGGAGGACCCCCAGGTCGTCGCCACGCGCCTCCTCGCCCGGGCGATGCAGCTCGGCCACGAGAAGGACGACTCGGAGTGGCTGCACTCCTCGACGGTGAAGGGCCAGATGAAACGCATGGACCCCTCGTTCAGCGAGAAGGCCCTCGGCTACCGGTCGTTCAGCGACTTCATCAAGTCCCGCAACGAGCTCGTGGAGCTCGACGACAGCTCCACAGCCCAGGTGCTCCGGCTCGCGCCCGCCCGATCGCGGCGGGTCCGGCACAGCGGCAAAGCCTCGGATACGGTGTCGGCGCAATGACCACCGGCGACGCGGACCAGCCCGGCAGCGCGGACCGTCCCGGCAATGCCGACCGCCCCGGCGTCGTGACCGCTGTCGCCATCCTCTGCTGGCTGGTCGGGACGGTCGAGCTCATCCTCAGCGTGCTGCTGATCGTCCTCGCGGCGATCCGCGGCGTCCTCCCCGCGAGCGAGACCGGGAACATCCTCGTCTCCACGATCGGGTACCTGATCGTCGCGGTCGCCTACCTTGCCGTCGGGTTCGGAGTCTTCCGCGGCGTGGACCTCGCGCGCGTGGTCGTGCTTCTCGCGAGCGTGGTGCACCTCGGCGTCGGGCTCTACACGGCGCTCACCACGCAGCCGGTCGCCGGCATCCTCTCGATGGGGCTCGCGGTCGCGATCGCGCTGCCGCTGTGGGTCGGGCGCGGCGCTACCTGGTTCGGCCACGGCCGCACGGGTGCGGCCGCGTCCTGAGCGCGCACGCACACTGAGCGCCCACCCAGCCGGACCGCGTTGACTGGGCGGCATGGCACGAGTGTGGTTGGCAGAGCAGTGGGGTTCCCCCGACACGTGGACGTTCGCCGAGCGGGAGGTCCCGCGTCCGGGACCGGGCGAGGCGACGATCCGGGTGCGCGCCGCGGGCGTCAACCCGGCTGACTTCAAGCACGTCGCCGGTCCCCGTCCCGGCCTCGACCTCCCGGTGCCGATCGGCTACGAGGTGGCGGGCGAGCTGGTCGAGCTCGGTCCGGGCACCGAACTGGCCTCGGGCGGAGGCGCGCCGGGTGACGCTGTCGTGGCGTTCCGCATCCAGGGCGGGTACGCCACCGAGGTCACGGTTCCGGCGGCCGACGTCTTCGCCAAGCCGGCGGCGCTGTCCGACGAGGAGGCCGCCAACCTGCTGCTGGCCGGCACGACGGCGGCGCAGATGCTCGACGTCACGGACGTGGGCGCCGGGGACACGATCCTGGTGCACGGCGCGTCCGGCGCGGTCGGCGTGAGCGTGCTGCAGCAGGCCGCCGAGCTCGGCGCGCACGTGATCGGGACCGCGAGCGAGGGCGGCTTCGCCCGCGTGCGGCGGTTCGGCGGCGTTCCTGTCGCTTACGGTCCCGGTCTCGCCGACCGGGTTCGGGAGGCCGCACAGGGCCCGATCGCCGCCGCGCTCGACACCGTCGGCACCGACGAGGCGGTGGACGTCTCGCTGGAGCTGGTCGAGGACCGCGACCGCATCGTCACGATCGTCGCGTCCGGACGCGCCGGGACGGACGGCTTCCACTCGATCTTCGGCGCGCAGCCGGAGAGCGCCGCCTTCCGCGACGCGGTGCGGCCGAGGCTGCTGGCGCTGGCGGCGGAGGGTCGGTTGCAGGTCCCGATCGCGCGCACGTATCCGCTGGCCGAGGCCCCGGAGGCGCTGCGCTTCCTCGCCGAGGGGCATCCGGGAGGGAAGATCACCCTGTTGCCGTGATCCGCACGCCGGCACGCGCCGGCGTTCAGTGGTGGAACGCCACCCGCTCCGGCCCCGGCATCGGCGCCTTCAGCTCGTCCAGCTCCTGCACGCTCGTCCGGATCGCATCCACCAGCCCGCCCGCGAGGTCGCGGCTGAGCCCGTTCCTGACCACCGCACGCTGCACCGTCACGTCGGTGAGCGCCTCCGGCATCGGGTAGGCGGGCACCAGCCAGCCGCGCGTGCGCAGCCGCATCGACAGGTCGTAGAGCGTCCAGGGCGCGTCGTGGCCGGCCTTCACCTGCCACGCCGCGACCGGGATGTCGCTGCCGTCCGTCCAGATGTCGAAGCGCCCCAGCGCCTGCACCTGGTCGGCCAGGTAGCGGGCGACGTCCCGTGAGGCGCTCTGCACGCGCTTGTAGCCGTCGAACCCGAGGCGCAGGAACTGGTAGTACTGCAGCAGCACCTGGGCGCCCGGCCGGGAGAAGTTGATCCCGAAGGTCGGCATCTCGCCGCCGAGGTAGCTGACCTTGAAGATGAGCTCCTCCGGCAGCAGGTCGGCCTCCCGCCACACCACCCAGCCGATCCCGGGATAGACGAGCCCGTACTTGTGCCCGGACGTGTTGATGGAGGCGACCCGCTCCAGGCGGAAGTCCCAGACGATCTCGGGCTGGATGAACGGTGCGACCATCGCCCCGGACGCGCCGTCGACGTGGATCGGGATGTCGAGCCCGGTCGTCCGCTGGATCGCGTCGAGTGCGTCGCTAATGGCCTTCACCGGCTCGTACATCCCGGTGTAGGTGACGCCCATGATGGCGACGACGCCGATGGTGTTCTCGTCCACGTACCGCTCGAGCCCGTCGCCGTCGAGCGTCTTGTGGTCGAGCGAGATGGGCACGAATCGCGGCTCGACCTCGAAGTAGTTGCAGAACTTCTCCCAGCACACCTGCACGGCCGCGCTCATCACGAGGTTGGGCTTCTCGGTGGACTGCCCGGCCGCGCGCCGCCGCTGCTGCCAGCGCCGCTTGAGCGCGAGGCCGCCCAGCATGCACGCCTCCGAGGACCCGATGGTGGAGGTCCCGATCGAGCGCTCCGGGTTCGGCGCGTTCCACAGCCCGGCGAGCATCCGCCAGCACCGGGTCTCGATGGCGGCGGTCTGCGGGTACTCGTCCTTGTCGACGATGTTCTTGTCCACCGCCTCCGAGTACAGCCGCCCGGCCTGATCCTCCATCCAGGTGCCGACGAACGTCGCGAGGTTCAGCCGCGCGTTCCCGTCGAGCATCGCCTCGTCGTGCACCACCTGGAAGGCGGTGTCCGGGAGCGACTCGCCGTCCGGGAGGGTGAACCGCGCGAACTCGGTGGCCTCTCCGGCCCGCGAGAAGACAGGGTTCAGACCGACGGGCTCCTCGGGGGACTCGTAACCGTGACGCATGGGGCGAGCCTATGCCTGGGGGCGTGGATTGTTCGCGATGACGCGGACGGATCTTGCTCGCTCGCCTCTTGCATGCTAGCTTCTAGGTGTAAATTCTAGATTTCTATTTCTGTCTAGCAACAATGAGGTTCCCATGCACCACAAGGGCTTCCGTCCGTCAATTTCTCTGGCCGCCGCAGCGCTTCTCGTCGTCATCGCGGCCGCCCCGGCTCAGAGCGCGGAGCGTCTAGCCCACGAGTCCGGCTCATCCTCGGCTTCCGCACAGATCCGCGTCGAGTCGGACTTGGATTTCAGCTTGGAGGAGATGATCCACGGCATCGTTTTCGCCAAAGGACCCGTCGCAGAGGCGCTCGATCGAGTGGTCTCCTATCCGGCCAATCTCACGAGGGAAGACCTCTCCGTCGTCCAGGATGTGGAGAGCCGACTCACGGAATCGATGATCGCGGCGGACGGCGATTCTCTTGTGGCTGCCTTTCCGAGAATCTCGTCGGGAGACCCGTATCAAGTCCGTTCTGCCCTCGAGATCTTCGGAACGTCCTTCACAGCGGCGCTCGACCGCGAGTATCCAGAAGCCAGCAACACCGCCATTCGCTCAGCCCGCTGCGGTGTCGTAGCGGTTTGCGCCGCGGTGTCGGTGGCCGCAATCGCGCTCGGGGCGGCAATCGCAGTTGTCGCGTTCAACGTCGCGGGAGCCGTGAACATGATCTACAACCAGAACGGCTTGTGGGACAAGAACGGGGTCTTCAACGGGAAGAAGGCACCGCACGCAACGAGCCCCACGGAACTGATCCAGAACTATCCGACGCTCTCCGAGAGTGAGGAAGTCCGTCGCATCACCGTTGCGCTTCGCGCTGCGTGAGCAATAGCGGTGCGCAAGACGCGACGTTCCGCGCTCACATTCATGGCGACGACCGCTCTCGCTGGATTCGTCGCGACGATGTCCATTCTCGGAAACAAGTTTCCCTCGAATGTGTTCACCCCGTCGGGACCGGAAGGCCCGACGAGAACGATGTCCATGGTCTTCCTCCAGGGTTGGGGATTCTTTACGCGCGACGCTCGGGAGGACCGCGTCAGCATCGCGATCAAGGAACGCGATGACGTGGCTTGGAAGATTCTGGACCAAGACGCCATCGTCCAACCGAAGTACCTGTTCGGTCTTTCACGTATTTCCAGGGCTGAGTCCGTCGACATCAACGTTTTGCACTCGGCGATCGACGAGGACGCGGAGTGGGCCGAGTGCCCGTCTGGCCGCGACCTAGCCGCGTGCATTGATCAGTCGAGACCCGTCACCAGCGTCGCGCTCTCGCCGGCTACGCCGGAACCGCTTTGCTCCAGCGACGTGGCGCTAGTACGGCAGACGCCGATTCCATACGGGTATCGGGAACTCACGCGAACGAAGCAGACGCGGGCGGTTGCGCTCAGGGTTGACTGCGATGGCTAGTACACGGATCGACGTGCTCGGAACCTGGGCCCTTGCACGCCTCGGGCACGATCCGTTCGGGTTGCAGCTTTACGTGGCCCGGGCGGTCTTGGCGCTCGGCACCTTTCTGACCCTGGCGTGCAATCCATCTGCGGTGCTCTTCCACTCGGGCGACCCCTCGGCGGCCCGGAGCATAGCCTGCACCGACATCGGCGCAACAGGTGGCTTCTGCCTCGCTGCGGAGACCAATCTCGATACCGCTCGGCTGGTTCTGGCAGCCATGTGCGTTCCGACGATTCTCGGCTTGATCCCTGCTGTGAGCGGCTGGCTTCACGCGTACGCCGCGTTCAGCCTCTCGAGCAACGCCATCGGGATCGAAGGCGGCGATCAGCTCACCGTCAACCTGGCCATTCTTCTCTCCGCCGCCAGCATCACGGATGGCCGGTTATTGGCCTTCACTGAAAACCGACGACCCCGCACCCATGCCCGATTCGTCTTCTCCGGCGTTTTGCTCTGGGCTTGCGTATTTCAGGTTGCATACGTCTATGTCGAAGCAGCCCTCGTCAAGCTCGGTCATCCAATCTGGGCCGAAGGAACCGCACTGTGGTACTGGGTGCAGAACTCGGGATTCGGTGTCAGTAAAGACGGCGAGAACCTTCTCTTAGATCTTCTGGCGGTCCCGGCGATAAGCGCCGCTGCCACATGGGGCACCATGATCCTCGAGCTGGCGATAGCGGGATTCTTGGCGTTCGGATGGCGCAGTAGACGTATCCGCATCGCTGGACTCGTTCTGGGAGTCTCTTTCCACCTGGTTATAGCCGTCCTCATGGGACTCGTGACATTTTTCGTCGCCATGACCGGCGCGCTCGTCGTCAGTTGCTGGCGACCGCGCGATGCCTACCCACTCTGGTTGTTCCGACGTCTGCGCCGTTCCAGTTCACGGCGGGGCAGCCGAAAACCGACCTTGGAGGACGCGCATGTTGCCTGAACTCGTGCTCACGATGCTCGTGACAGCCATCCCCGCCGTGACGTACCTCCTGACGCTTGTAGCGATCAAGGTAGGGCCGAATCCGATCGTGGGGTTCCGGATCTCGATCACCATGAAGGACGAGCGTGTATGGAGCGCGGTACACCGCTCGCTCCTTCCTCTTCTGGTCAAACAGTTGTACCTCTCCTTCGCCGCGATTCCGGTAGTTTTCGGGCTCTTCGTCGTGCCCGTGAGCTTCCCTTTCCTCCTGATTCCACTCATCGTCGTGATGCTGGTCGCCGTAGCGATCGCCATCCGGCACGCCGTGAAAGCCATTGATGCGAACAGATAACTCACCCGATGGTCTTCGCAACGTTGCCGCCGCGATCGCCGTGCTTCTCCCCTCAGCCGCAGCGCTGTGCGCTTGGCTTATGTGGAGGGATGAGCTCCCGGACGCGGTCGGCACCCATTGGTCCGGGCCAGGGCCGGCCGATCGCACCACTCCCACGCAGGAGTTCTTTGCTGGGACCTTCGCCGTCTCGGGGAGCGCCGCCGTCATCGGCGTCATCTCGGCGCTTGTCCCCAAAATCCATCCGCTCGCCAGACGATTGGTTCTGCTTGCCACGGGCAGCACATCCGCGATCGCGGCAACGCAATGGCTGGTATCGGCCGGGTTGACAGCCCAGGCCGGCGACCCCCGTCAGGCAGTCCTCGGCGCGTGGATCCTCATCCCGTTCGCGGCCTTCGCCTACGGCGTCCTCCCGCTCCTGCTGGCGCCGCCACCGCGCCCGGCGCACACCTCCCCCTGACGCTCACGGCCCGGCCGCGAGCGCTCAACACCGGTCGCCTATTCGACCTGCAGCTGCGTCCGCGCCGGCGACGGGCAGATCAGGAACGCATGACCGTGGTCGCGTTCGATCTCGTGCTCGTCGATGCGGCGGCTGCAGAGCGGGCACGTCGCGGCTTCCGTCCTCGGTGTCTCCTGGCCGTAGGGGCCGAGCGGAGGCGGACCGAGGACCGGGAGCAGCTTGGCGTCCAGCCATTCGGCCGCGCGCTCGGCGCGAGAGCCGAGGCGGCCCTCCACCTTGTCCATGCTTCGATGGTAGGCCGGTTACCGGCCGGCGCGAGTGCCTCGCAGCGCGCGCCCAGCCGCCCCTCACGCTAGACCGGGCCCCCGCCCTCCACCGAGTCCTCCGGCATGATCACCATGCCGCCGGTGCGCTGGCTGGTCTGCAGCAGCGCGTCCATCCAATGCTCGTTGAGCGCCGGGGGCCGGGAGCCGGCGAACACGAACGCCAGCGGGATCTCGCGGCTGATCCAGAGGCTCATCCGGCCGCCGCCCTGCTCGACGGGGATCTCCCAGTTGAGCAGGAAGCTCTCGTGGCGGCGCAGCTTGGTGACGAGGGCGATCTTCACGTGCGAGAGCGTCCGGTCGTCGAACTCGTACTCGCGTCCGACCCCGTAGATCAGTCTGCCCATCTCAGTCGGCCTGCTTCTTCCCGCGCGACTCGCGGAAGCTGCCCTCGGGGACCTCCTGGCGCATCTCGGCGCGGAGCTCGTCCAGCATCAGTCCCGAATTGCCGTTGGCCTTCTCAGTGAGGATGCCCAGCCACTCCCGGTTGAGCTCGGGGAGGGTGTTGTGGGTGAAGGCGAACTGGAGGCTGATCGACGGGTCGAGCCAGATCGAGCGCAGCGTGGGCTCCGTGCCTCCCGTGCGGTCGGACCAGATGAGCAGGAAGCCTTCGCGGCGGCGCAGCTTCGTGGCGATCACCGCCTGAAGATGAGCGAGCACCCGGTCGTCGAAGGTGAAGCCGTCGGCCCCGTCGTAGATCAGCGTTCCCATTGGTGTCCTCTCCGATATCTCACTTTCGCCGTCCGCCCGCGCGCCGTCAAGATGTCGCCCCGGCGCGGCGTAGCGTCTGGTCATGGACGCTCTCACGCGAACCATCAAAGCGGCGCTCCTCTACGAGGACGGCTGCACCCTGGACAGCGTCGTGGTCGTGCCCCTGATCGGAGGGTGTCCGCCCGGCGAGATCCGCGTCGCGACCCTGTTCGCCGGCGCCCTCGCCTACGACGTCTACGAGCTGGACGACGACGAGGAGTTCTCGTCCATGCCCGCGTATCCCTACCGTTCGACGATCCCGCTGACCACGGCCGACCTCGCCGACTGACGGGCGGACCGGGACCCGGGAGACCGCCGGCCCGCCGCGTAGGGTGGACGGGTGACCGACGCACCGCCCGACAATGCCCGCACGGGCCGGGCGGTGGCCGCCCTCAGCCTCGGCACCCTGCTCAACCCGCTGAACTCCTCGATGATCGCCGTGGCGCTGGTGCCGCTGCAGCGCGACTTCCAGGTGAGCGTGACGACGGTGACGTGGGTGATCACGTCCTTCTACCTGGCCTCCGCCGCCGGGCAGCCGCTGATGGGGCGGTTCGCCGACCGGTTCGGGCCGCGGCGGCTGTTCCTGTTCGGGATGCTCGTGGTGGTGCTGGCGTGCGCGCTCACCCCGCTCTCGTCGTCGTTCGCCGCCGTCTGCGCCGGCCGGGTCGCGCTCGCGGTCGGGACGGCGACGGCCTTCCCCTCGGCGATCGCGATGCTGCGGACGGTCTCGGCGCACACGCGCGTCGGGACGCCCCGGCTGCTCGGCCGCATCCAGATCGCCAACACGTCGGGGGCGGCGATCGGCCCGGTGCTGGGCGGCGCGCTGGTCACGTTCCTCGGCTGGCAGGCGATCTTCTGGGTCAACGTGCCGCTCGCCGTGCTGGCGTTCCTGGGGGTCCGGTTCTTCGCACCGAGGGACGCGCAGCGCGAGCCGGTGCCGCTGCGACGGGTGGTGGCGGAGTCGGACGTGCCGGGCATCCTCCTCTTCATCGCGACCCTGACGGCGCTGCTGGTGTTCCTGCTCGACCTCCGGCCGCAGCCGCTGTGGTGGCTGCTGCCGCTCGTGCCGATCGCCGGCGCGCTGTTCGTCTGGCGCGAGTTGCGCACCGCGCACCCGTTCCTCGATCTGAGGCTGCTCGGCGCGAACCACCGGCTGCTGATGGTCTACCTGTGCTTCGCGGTGTTCAACACGGTCTACTACTCGGCGTTCTTCGGCCTCCCCCAGTACCTGCAGGAGCACGGCGGCTACTCGGCGGGCGTGACCGGGCTGCTGATGTTCCCGCTGGCGGCGGTGACGATCGCGGTCACGCCGCTGGCCGCACGTGCGATCGAAGGCGTCGGACTACGGCCCACGCTGCTCACGGGAGCGGCGGCGCTGATCGTCGGAGCTGTCCTGCTCGGATTCGCGGCCGCCACGACCGCGCCGTGGGTGGTGCTGCTGATCACGGCGGCGCTCGGCATCCCGTACTGCGTGGTGAGCATCGGGATGAACCAGGCTCTCTACGCGGCCGCCCGCCCGCAGGACGCGGGCGTCGCAGCGGGCATCTTCCAGACCTCGCGCTACGTGGGCGCGATCGTGGCGACGACGGTGCTCGGGCTGCTGTTCAGTACGGGGACGACCCCGGCGAGCTGGCTGGCGGCGGTGGGGGTGGCGAGCGCGCTGGCGGTGGTGCACCTCTGCCTGCTGGTGTTCGTGCGGCGGCGGTCGCAGCCGGGCGGGGCGCCGGGGGGTGCCACGGAGGCCGCACCCTCCTAGACTCCGCGCCATGAGCGGGAGGGTCCCTGAGCGGAAGCGCCCCATGACCGGGAGCGCAGCATGAGCGGCTGGCTGCCCTCGCTCGCGCTCGTGCCGCAGCTCCTCGCGCTGCTGCTCGCGTTCGTGCTGTCGGCGGTCATCGGCGTCGAGCGCGAGCGCCAGTTCAAGAGCGCCGGGCTGCGCACGCACATCCTCGTGGGGCTGGGCTCTGCGTTGTTCACGCTGGTATCGGCGTTCGGCTTCACGTCGTTCGGCCTCCCGGCGACCGACCCGGGCCGGATCGCCGCGCAGGTGGTGACCGGGATCGGCTTCGTCGGCGCCGGCGTGATCTTCGTGAACCGCGGCAACGTGGTCGGCCTCACCACCGCGGCGTCCATCTGGATGACCGCGGCCGTCGGCATGGCGTGCGGCGCCGGGCTCCCCCTGCTCGCGCTGGCCGGCGCGGCCCTCCACCTCATCGCGCTCGGGTCGCTGCCCACCGCCGAGCGGCTGATCCGGCACCGCTCGGAGAGCAGCCTGGTGGTGCGCATCGAGCCGTCCGGCGCACCCCTCGGCGCCGTGCTCGACCGGCTGACCGCGGACGGCCTGCACACGAGCGTCGACGACCTCCGCCGGCGCACCGATCGGGACCTCGAACTGGCCGTGCACATCCGCGGCAAGCAGACGGAGGCCGACCGCCTCCTCACCGACCTGGGCCGGATCGACGGCGTGGTGAGCGTCAAGGCGGGGCCGTTGCGGGGTTAGCGCTCCGCCCGGGCGTCCGCCGCGCCTGGCCGCCGCGATCGCGGAGTGAGACGCGGGACGCGGGGCGCGAAGCCAGAGTGACGGAGCACCCCGTGGAAGGTGACGGGGCGCTCCGCCGGGAGGGCTAGCCCACCTCTTCGGGTGCAGCGGCCGACTGGGCCTCCTCGTGCTGCGCCTTCGGATAGTTCCCACTCCTCTGGTGGGTGCTGCGCACGAGGGGCGGCCTGCCCTCGCGCTCGGAGCCGACGTAGGCTCCGACGACTTCCGAGTCGGGGCCGAGGTGCCCCTCCCCTTCGGTGTACTGACCGTGAACGACGCGCTCTTCGGCTGTCTCGGGCTCGGCCTGTGTGTACCGGCCCTCGACCACGTCGCGGTCCTGTGGTTCGACCATGACGATCGCCTCCTTGGTTGCGATAACGCAATTATCCCGCGTTCACGCCCCGTCCGGTAGTGGTCGCCGAGCACTCGGAGGGTGTTCGCACGTCCGGTTCAGGACACGCGCGGCCCCGCCTCCGGGGTCACACTGATGCGCGAGCCCGGTGATGCACGGTACAACTGGAGGGTGGACCACGAAGAACAGCACGCCGGCGACGTCGACGCCGCCCTCCAGGCCGCCGACGTGATGATGCGGGTCGCCGCCCGCTCGGTGTCCGAAGTCGAGGACATCGTCACCTCGCCGCAGCTCCGGGTGCTCGTGATGGTCGCCACCCGCGGACCGCAGACCCTCGGCGGCGTGGCCGCCGAGCTCGGCGTGCACGCGTCCAACGCCACCCGCACCTGCGAGAAGCTCGTGCGGCTGGGACTGGTCGAGCGGACCGAGGATCCGAACGACCGCCGCTTCGTCCGGGTGGCCCTCACGCCGGAGGGCCGCTCGCTCGTGGAGCGTGTGATCGGCCACCGGCGGTCGGCTCTCGCCGAGGTGCTGGCGGTGATGGAGCCCGACGAGCGGAACGCGGCCGCTGCGTCGTTCCGTGCGTTCGCGAACGCGGCGGGCGACCTCCCGAACTCGGACGGCCGTTTCACGCTGCTGCTCCCTGGGGCCGCGGCGGGCATCTAGCGGATCGTTCGCGCTCCCCCGATCAGTCGGGCGGATCGGCGTCGCACCGCGGGCACGGGCCGTCGCCGTCGCGCATCGCCCCGCACTCGGGACAAACGGAGGCCAGCCAGCAGGCGGAGTCGCCGCCGACCCCCCAGAGCTCCCAGGCGTCGACGTCGAAGTCCGAGCCGGAATCGGCGAGGGCGTCGACGGGCGCGGGAGCACCCCCGCGCGCTCCCAGCGGCTCCCCGATCCCGAAGTAGTGCCGGAAGCTGTACACGATCGGCTGCCACGCCAGAGGGTCGATGTGGTCGCCGTCCGCGATGATCCGCCGGTCGGCGTGCACACGCACGACCTCCGCCTCGGCGATCGCGTACTCCCCCGTGACGCCCGGCGTGATCCGGCGCACCTCCGCCTCGAGCTGGAGCAGGCACTCGGCCACCCGCGGCGGGCCGACCAGGTCGGACGCCTGCGGCGTGAGGCCCGCGGCGGCGAACTTGTCGGCGTGATGCGTGTACCGCCCCGCCTTCGCGGCGGGGACCTCCGCACGTCCGGTCAGCTCCGCGATGCGCTCCACCGCGGCCCAGAGCGGCGGCGGCGGGAAGCTGACGGTCACCTGGGGCCGCTCCTGCAGGTTCGCGAGCGTCTGCCCCTCGGTCTCCAGGCCGAGCGCGAGCATCTGGCCGAGCGCCCAGTACGACGAGGCGGCCGCGAGGTTCGGGCTGCCGTCGGCGTTCAGCGAGGAGAGCAGGATGACCGGGGTGCCCGCGTAGAGGATGGGCGGGCGCACGACGCGGTGCACGCCCGCTGGCTCAGCGGGCGTCATCCGGCACCCCCGCGGCGAGCTCGGCGAACACGTCGGACGCGTCCTCGAACCGGGAGAGCCCGGCGCTCTGCCCCATCCACAGCGAGAGCAGCTCGGGTTGCCCCGCGGCCGACGCGGCACGGCGGAACACGCCGGTGAGGATGTTCTGCAGCGGGAAGGACGCTCCGGCTCCACTGCTCTCGATCGCCCGGACGGCGTGGTTCGGGAGGCCGCGCGCGAGCCGGCCGCTCATCGCCCGCGTCAGCACGGTGTCGCTGGCGAGCGCCTTGCGGATCCGCTGGCGGTGGATGGCCGGGGCCGCGGACTGGGTCGTCGCCAGGAAGGCGGTGCCCGCCTGCACGCCCGACGCGCCCAGCGCGAAGGCCGCCGCGACGCCGCGCCGTTCGGCCATGCCGCCGGCCGCGATGACGGGCACGTCCACCGCGTCCGCCACCTGCGGGATCAGCGACAGGCCGCCGACCAGGCTGTGCTCGGACTCGATCAGGAAGGACGGCCTGTGCCCTGCGGCCTCGGAGCCGGACGCGACGATCGCGTCGACGCCTGCGGCCTCCAGCACGCGTGCCTCGGCGACGGTCGTCGCCGCGCCGATCACGAGGATGCCGCGCGTGTGCGCCGCCTCGATCACATCCGGCGCAGGCACGCCGAACACGAAGCTCAGGGCGGCAGGGCGCGCGTCGAGCGCGGCCTCCAGCTGCTCGTCGAAGTCGGGGAGCGGCGCGACCGGCCACTCGGGAGGCAGCACGCCGGCCTGCGCGAAGAGCCCGGCCATCCCGGCGACGGCCCGGTCGAACTCGGCGCGGAGGAGCGCCTCCGGCTCGCCCGCCTCCCGGTACGGGAGCCACAGGTTGAGGGCGACGGGACGGCCGGTGGCCTCCCGCAGCTCGGCGACGACCGAGCGGATGCGCGCCCCGTCGTAGCCGTACAGCCCGTACGAGCCGAGGCCTCCCGCCTCGCTCACGGCCGCGGTCAGGGCGACGGACGACAGCCCGCCGAACGGGCCGAGGACGACTGGCGTGTCGATCCCCAGCATGGTGCACAGACTCATCCGCAGGACTCCAGCCTCAGAAGCGATGACGCCGTCGAATACAATTGCGTATCCGCAACTGTTGGCGTGACACTGATTCTATCGGCGCGCGACCCGAGACCCGCTAGCGGCGACACCCGCTAGCCCCCCACCCGCTAGCCTGAGGGGCGTGGATGTTGACGTTCCGACCGCTGCCGGGCCCGGCCGGCTGGTCGTCGCGCCCGCGGAGCGTCCCCGCGCCCTGCTCTGGCTCGGCCACGGCGCGGGCGGCGGCATCGGTGCCGCCGACCTGACCGCGCTCGCGGCCGAGCTGCCCGCGCTCGGCGTCACCGTCGCGCGCTACGAGCAGCCGTGGCGAGTTGCCGGCAAGAAGGTCGCCTCCCGGCCGCCCGCGCTCGACGCCTCCTGGCTGGAGACCGCCCCCGTGGTCGCGGAGCTCGCCGGCGGCGTCCCCATCATCGCCGGGGGCCGCAGCGCGGGAGCGCGGGTGGCGTGTCGCACCGCCGCCGAGACGGACGCCGTCGCGGTCGTGTGCCTGGCGTTCCCGCTGCATCCCCCTGGCCGTCCCGACGTCACCCGCCTGGAGGAACTCCTCACGCCGGCCGTCCCCGTGCTGGTCCTCCAGGGCGACCGGGACACCTTCGGCGGGTCCGACCTCCTGTGCAGCGAGGTGGCGGCCGCGCCCGGCGACCACGCGAACGTGCGGATCGTGACCGTCGCGGGCGCCGACCACGGGATGAAGACGCTGAAGGCCTCCCCGCTCACGGCGCGGGATGTGCGTGAGCTCGTGGTGGCTACGACGGCGGCCTTCGTGGAGGACGTGCTCGGCTCCGCGGTGCGCTGAGCGCCCGCAGGAGTTTCGCTCCAGGACTCCTTCCCAACGGCGTCGGGAAGGTGTTTTTCGCGCGCGTCGCCGCCGTTTCTCCTTCTCCAGAAAAAGTCGGTATTCAGTGTTGCTATCTACCGGTACTCGGCGTTACTATCTAGTGGTAGTCAACAGCACTGAGTAGTTGGAAAGGGGCGTCATGGGCAAGCAGACCACCGAGATGCTCAAGGGCACGCTCGAGGGCATCGTCCTCGCCATCCTGTCGGGCCGGGCCGCATACGGGTACGAGATCACCTCGTGGCTGCGCGACCAGGGCTTCGAGGACATCGCCGAGGGCACCGTGTACGCCCTGTTGGTCAGGGTGGAGCAGCGAGGCCTCGTGGATGTCGAGAAGGTCCCGTCCGAGAAGGGGCCGCCTCGCAAGGTGTACTCGCTCAACGCAGCGGGACGCGAATACCTGGACGAGTTCTGGAGGACGTGGAGCTTCCTCACGGAACGACTGGAACAGCTCCGAGACGGAGGAAACTGAAATGGCAGCGAAGTGGATCGAGCTGGTCACCGGCTCGCTCGAGCAGAAGAAGCAGTACCGGCAGATCAAGAGCCGGCTGGACGCCCTCCCCGAGCCGTACAACGGCGTCGCGAAGGCGCTCAACCGCTACCTCATGTACAACGGCGGGATCGTCGACGGCGACACCATCCTCACGATGATGACCGACTTCGTGGAGCTGTGGGAGCGCGCCGCGACCGACGGCACCCCGGTCCGCGACATCGTCGGGGACGACCCGGTCGAGTTCGCCGAGGCCTTCGCCGCGGCGTACGTCGGCACCCGCTGGATCGACAAGGAGCGCGCCCGCCTCACCGAGGCGGTCGACGCGGCCGAACGCGAGCAGGAGAAGAACTCATGAGCCCCACGGCCCCCGGCCCCGCCATCCAGGTGCGCGGCCTCCAGAAGTCCTACAAAGACCTGCACGTGCTGCGCGGCGTCGACTTCGACGTCCAGCCCGGCAGCATCTTCGCCCTCCTCGGTTCCAACGGGGCAGGCAAGACCACGGCGGTGAAGATCCTCTCCACCCTGTTGAAGAGCGACGACGGCACCGCCACCGTCAACGGGTTCGACGTGGCCCGCAACCCGGACGAGGTGCGTGACTCGATCAGCCTCACCGGCCAGTTCGCCGCGGTGGACGAGGTGCTCAGCGGCCGGGAGAACCTCATCCTGGTCGCCCGGCTCCGCCACCTGAAGAACCCGGCGGGGATCGCGGACGAGCTGCTGGCGCGCTTCGCGCTCACCGACGCGGGCGGCCGCAAGGTCGGCACGTACTCGGGCGGCATGCGCCGCCGGCTGGACATCGCGATGAGCCTCATCGGCCAGCCGCCGGTGGTGTTCCTCGACGAGCCGACCACCGGCCTCGACCCGCAGGCCCGCATCGAGGTCTGGGAGACGGTCAAGCGCCTCGCCGGCCGCGGCACCACGGTGCTGCTCACCACGCAGTACCTGGACGAGGCCGAGCAGCTCGCCGACCGCATCGCGATCCTGCACGAGGGCCGCATCATCGCGAACGGCACCCTCGCCGAACTCAAGGCGCTCCTCCCGCCGGCGAAGGTCGAGTACGTGGAGAAGCAGCCCAGCCTGGAGGACGTGTTCCTCGCCATCGTCGGACCCCCGGCCCCGGCATCCGCCGAAGCCGCGGCTCCCGAACCCTCGAAGGAGTCCTGATGTCCACCGCGAACTTCGTCGCAGACACCACCGTCCTCACCGGACGGTCCATGAAGCACATCACGCGCAGCCTGGACACGATCATCACCGTCACCATCGTGCCGATCGCCCTCATGCTGCTGTTCGTGTTCGTCCTCGGCGGGGCCATCAACACCGGCCCCGACTCCGGCTCGTATGTGAACTACCTGCTCCCCGGGATCATGCTGATCACGATCGCGTCGGGCATCTCGTACACCTCGTACCGGCTGTTCATGGACCTCCAGGGCGGCATCTTCGAGCGGTTCCAGTCCATGCCGATCGCCCGGTCGAGCGTCCTCTGGGCCCACGTGCTCACCTCGCTGGTCGCCAACATGATCTCGGTCGTGCTGGTGGTCCTGGTGGCACTGCTGATCGGCTTCCGCACCGGAGCGAGCGTGCTCGCCTGGCTGGGGGTCGCGGGCATCCTGGTGCTGTTCACCCTGGCGCTGACCTGGGTGGCCGTGATCGCGGGGCTGTCGGCGAAGAGCGTGGACGGCGCGGGCGCCTTCGCCTACCCGCTGATCTTCCTCCCGTTCATCAGCTCGGCGTTCGTCCCCACCAACACGATGCCGGCCCCGGTCGCATGGTTCGCCGAGCACCAGCCGGTGACACCGATCGTGGACACCATCCGGGCCCTGTTCGCCGAACAGCCGGTCACCGGTGACATCTGGATCGCCCTCGCCTGGTGCGTCGGCACCCTGGTGGTCGCCTACGGTTTCGCCACCGCGATCTACCGGCGGCGGATCAGCCGGGGGTGAGTCCTCCGCCCTCCCTCGGTGTGGGACGGCCGCCGGCCCGGTTCGGGTCGGCGGCCGTTCTGCGTGTGGGGGCTCAGCCCAGCTCCCGCCGCATCACCCACCGCACCGACCCGCCCGAGTGCGCGTCCGTCTCCCGCAGCCGCGTGAACCCGTGCTTCTCGAACAGCCCGACCGTGCCGACGTAGCCGCTGATCCCATCCACCCGCTCGCCCCGGGTGTCGACCGGGTAGCCCTCCACGAGCCGCGCCCCTGCCGCCCGCGCGTGCTCCACCGCCCCGTCGAGGAGGTCGTGCATCAGCCCGCGCCCGCGGAACCCGCCACGCACGACGAAGCAGACGATCGACCACGGGTCGAGCTCGTCGTCGAGGTGCGGGATGGTGCGGGAGTTCATCAGCCGCCGGTACGTGGACTTCGGCGCGACAGAGCACCAGCCCGCGACCTCCCCGTCGGTGTAGACGAGAACGCCAGGCCCCGGCTCGGTCTCGCACTGGTGGTGCATGTACTCGACGCGCTCCGGCATCGGGAGGCGCGCGTCGCGGTAGGACATGCACACGCACCCGCCGGCGCCGGCCTTCCGCGGCACCATGAACGTCGCGAAATCGTCCCAGCGCCCCGTCGCGGGAAGCACCTCGATGGCCAAGCCCGAAGCGTACCGGTCACCTCCGACGCCGCTGTCCCTGCTGCGCTTCGTGCCGAATGTCGCGATTGCGACGTCCATTCCCGCGATTCGTGCCGAATGTCGCGCCATCCGATACCGCGATTCGTGCCGAATGTCGCGGGGCGGCTGCGGGAGGATCGTGGGGTGTCCAGCGACCTCCTCATGCGCATCCACTCCCCCGAGTTCCAGGCCATGTCCGAGCGCGTGCTGCGCGCGACCGAGCTGACCTCCCGCCTGAACGTGCTGCCGTTCGACGACGAGGCAGGCAAGGCGGCGCTCTTCGAGGAGATCCTGGGCCGCCCGCTGCCCGAGCGGGTGACGATCTACCCGCCGTTCTTCACCGACCACGGCCTGAACCTGGAGCTTTCGGAGCGCGTGTTCATCAACCAGAACTGCACGTTCCTGGACTACGCCGGCATCCGCCTCGCCCCGCGCGTCATGGTCGCCCCGCGGGTCACCTTCATCACGGTCGGCCACCCCGTCGACGTGGAGGACCGCCGCATCTGGCTGACCGGAGGCCCGATCGACGTGGGCGAGAACGCCAGGATCGGGGCGGGGGCGACCATCCTTCCGGGCGTCAGCATCGGGCGCGACGCGGTGATCGCGGCCGGGGCCGTCGTCGCGGAGGACGTGCCGGCGGGGACGCTGGTGGCGGGGCCGAAGGCGACGGTGCTGCGGGAGTTCTGATTCTGGCGTGCGGCTTCGATCGCCTATCCCCACGGGCGTTTCGGCGGCGTAGGGTGCGGCACCATGAACAGCATCCCTACCTCGCCGGCTGACACTCCCCGGCGCCCCGCCCGCGCGGAGCTGGCCGACTTCGCCGACCGCCTCCGCGGCCAGCTCGGCGGCCTCCCCGGCTTCGGCCAGTACCCCGGAACGATCGCCACCCTCGACGCCGGCCACCTCGCCCACACCCTCGGCACGGGCGCCGACCTCACCCTCCCGTCGGCGGTCGCGACCGGCGACGTCCTCTTCGCACCCGACCTGAACCCCGCGTTCTTCTACTCGTGGGACGTGCACCCCACCCAGCAGCCGGACTGGTTCCGTGTCTCGGTGCGCTTCACGCCGTCCGACTTCGGCATCACGGAGACGCGGTCGTACGACCTCGCGTGGGCGGTGGTCCCGTTCATCCTCGACCTGGGGGCGGTGCTGACCGTGGAGGCGTCGGCGAACGCGGGCGTCGGGGCGGCGACCTGGACGCTGGACGCGTTCCAGGTGCGGACCCTGCATGTGGGCGTCGGACCCATCGGGCCGGACGAGACGGTGCATGTGGACCTGGTGCGGGGCAGCGGGACCGGGAGCTGGATCTGGCTGCACACGGTGGTCGGCGATCCGCCGCTGACGACGGAGCCGTAGCCGACGCGGGAAGGAAACACCGTCGCAATCTCCTTCCCGACGGCATTCGGCAGGACGAGTGCGCCGTGTCGTGCTGGAATCTCCTTCGGGCGGCGTTAGGCGCTACCTACTTCTAGTGGCCACGGCTCGTACTGGACGTCGGCGAAGTCAGCGACTTCTCTTTGCAAGCGTGCCGCGATGCCTCTGCCGGTTACTCGCCACTGCTCGCGCGCGGCATCGCTCTTCCAACCGTCGAACGGGTCGAAGTTCGAGTCCCACAACGCGTTCCACTCGGCCAGGTCCCGCGTCAAATCCTCCGACAGCGAATACATGGCTGGGGTCGTCGTGTACCCGACATCCCACGTCGGAGTCGAGTTCTCCCACAGAGGCCAGTCACGCCCGTAGTCCGGGAAGAGGCGGATCACACGACGTGCCGGAGGATGGGTGTCCATACCAGGAGGGTACCGATTACACGTTGAACCGGAACTCCACGAGGTGACGCTGTGGCATCGAATTCGCGTCCGATCCATCCGAGCCTGCGCGCCGGCGTCCGGCCCCCGTGCCGACAAACGGACCAGAGGTTGTGAACGGTGGTCAGCTGCCTCACTCGGCGGACCAGAGCTCCTCGGCCTCGAGAGTCAGATCGACCACCTGACGCAGGAGACCCCCCATCGACGTCGACCTCAACAGGGTGTACCTGTCGTACTCGCCCAGCGGGGCGATCGCCGCCAGTTGCCACACGGCTGCGACGGGATCGTCCGACAGCTCGATGCCGGCATCCGCGTGTGGCTCCGCGACGCGGGCGATCAAGCGGCGGACAACCGCTTCGGCTTCGGCCCGCAGGGGTGCGAGCGCCTCGGACCATTCCAGATCCGGCAGCATCGAGAGCTCGGCCCGGGGATACGGGTCCTCGTCGACCCAGCGCTCGACCGTGAACCTCCGGGTCCCCACGCCGACGATGAGCAGGTCCTCGGCGCCTGCGGCGGCGCTCACCAGACGCGCCATCGTCCCGACCGAGGCGCGCTGGTCGCCACCCCCGGCTTCGGATCCGCGTTCGATGAGCACGACGCCGAACTCGAACCCCGGTTCGTCCTCGTCGAGCAATCGCCCGACCATCGTGAGATACCGCGGCTCGAACACCCGCAGCGGGATGGCCACGCAGGGGAACAGCACTGATCCGAGTGGGAACATCGGTGAGGCGGCCATACTCCAGTGAAGCACCGGGGGCATAGAGTGAAAAGGTGCCCCGACCGCGCCCGGAGATCCCAGGAACGGGGCAGGAGTCTGTCTGGGACTATCCGAGGCCGCCGCGCATCGAGCGCGTCACCGCGCCTGTCACGATCCGTCTGGGCGGGCAGCTCATCGTTGAAACCCGAGACGTCGTCCGGGTGCTCGAGACCAGCCATCCCCCGGTCTACTACATCCCGATAGCGGACTTCGCAGCCGGCGCGCTGGTCGACGCCGACGGTTCGTCGTTCTGCGAGTTCAAGGGCACCGCACGATATCTCGACGTGCGCGGCGGAGGCGAGGCGCGGTCCGCGTGCGCGTGGAACTACCCGCATCCGTCGCCCGGGTTCGAGCCGCTCCGAGACCGCGTCGCCGTCTACGCGCAGCAGATGGACGAGTGCACAGTCGACGGCGAGGTCGTCACGCCGCAGCCCGGAGGCTTCTACGGCGGCTGGATCACGAGAGCCGTCGTCGGGCCCTTCAAGGGGTCGCCAGGGTCACTGGGCTGGTGAACGCCGGGGATACCCGCACAGCGGTCTCCCACCTGCTCGCTGGTAGGGTCGCGCGCATCGAAATGACGGAGAACGACGTGAGCGATGATCGCACCCTGGGTCTCACCCTGGGCGGTGGAGGCGCGTTCGGCGCTGCGCACGTGGGGGTCCTTCAGGTGCTCGCGGAGCGCGGCATCCGCCCGGGGATCATCACCGGCACGAGTTCCGGCGCCCTGGTCGGCGCAGCATATGCTGCGGGCTTCGAGCCGCCGGCGATCGAGCGCGCCGCGCGGAGGTTTCGCTGGAGCGCGATCGCCCGGTGGTCGCTCACACCGCGCTGGGGACTGCTCGACACGCATGCGGTCAGGCATTCTCTCCACCGCCACCTGGGCTCGGATCCGCTCATCGAGCATCTCCCGCGCCGGTTCGCCGCCGTCGCCACCGACCTCCGCACCCGCCAGGCCGTGACGATAGACGAAGGACCGCTGAGCGTCGCCCTGCGGTCGACGATCGCGGTGCCAGGACTCCTCCCTCCGGTGCGCCGCGACGGGAGGCTGCTGGCCGACGGCGGCATCGTCGACAACGTTCCGGTCCAGGCCACCCGCGCTCTCGGGGCGAACCGCGTCATCGTGGTGCGCCTGCACGCGAAGTGGGAGAACGTCCGGATGATGCGGATGGTCACGCGCACCGCCGACCTCAAGCGCGACCCCTCAGTCGTGCTCATCCAGCCCGAGATGGGCGGGATGGCGCAGTGGGGGATGTCCGATGTGCCGCGTCTCATCGCCGAGGGGCGGCGAGTGGCGACCGTGGCACTGGATGAAGCCGAGTCGCGCGGGACGATCGCAGGTGCGCACGAGCCCGAGCGGGCCGGCGAGCGGATACTCGACGCTGCCTGAACTCGGCGATTCCGGCGTGTCGCTCATCGAGGAGGAGATCCGTCCCGACACGCCGCCGGATGGAGCGACTAAACGTTGAACCTGAACTCCACCACATCCCCGTCCTGCATCACATACTCTTTCCCCTCCATGCGCGCCTTCCCGCGCGCCCGCGCCTCCGCGACGCTGCCCGCGTCGACGAGGTCGTCGAAGGAGATGACTTCGGCCTTGATGAAGCCCTTCTCGAAGTCGGTGTGGATGACGCCGGCCGCCTGGGGGGCCTTCCAGCCCTTGTGGATCGTCCAGGCGCGGGACTCTTTCGGGCCCGCGGTCAGGTAGGTCTGCAGGCCGAGGGTGTCGAAGCCGATGCGGGCGAGCTGGTCGAGGCCGCTCTCCGTCTGGCCGGTGGAGGCCAGGAGCTCGGCGGCGTCGGCGGCGTCGAGGTCGATGAGCTCGGACTCCAGCTTGGCGTCCAGGAAGACCGCCTGCGCGGGAGCCACCAGGGCGGCGAGCGCGGCCCGGCGGGCGTCGTCGGTCAGCACGTCCTCGTCCACGTTGAACACGTAGATGAACGGCTTCGCGGTGAGCAGGCCCAGCTCGCGGATCGGCTCCAGGTCGATCGTGGAGGCCGACAGCGGCTTGCCGTCGTTCAGGAACGCCGTCGCCTCGCGGGCCGTCTCGAGCACGACCGGCTCCAGCTTGCGGCCCTTGACCTCCTTCTCGTAGCGCTGCTCCGCCTTCTCGAGGGTCTGCAGGTCGGCGAGGATGAGCTCGGTGTTGATGGTCTCCATGTCCCCGGCGGCGTCCACCTTGCCGGCGACGTGCACCACGTCGGGGTCGGAGAAGCCGCGCACGACCTGCGCGATGGCGTCGGCCTCGCGGATGTTGGCGAGGAACTTGTTGCCCAGGCCCTCGCCCTCGCTCGCGCCCTTCACGATGCCGGCGATGTCGAGGAACGACACGGGGGCCGGGAGGATGCGCTCGCTGCCGAACAGCTCGGCCAGCGTGTCGAGGCGCGGGTCGGGGAGGTTCACGACCCCCACGTTCGGCTCGATGGTCGCGAACGGATAGTTCGCCGCGAGGGCGTCGTTCTTGGTCAGCGCGTTGAAGAGGGTCGACTTGCCGACGTTCGGGAGTCCGACGATACCGATAGTGAGAGCCACGGTCGTCCATTCTACGGGCGTGAGGAGCGCCCGGCCGCCCTCAGGCCGCCGACGTCAGCCCAGCGTCGCCCGGTAGCACCGCGTGACGTACGGCAGCTCGATCCACTCCGCCCCCGCCAGCTCCGGATGCTCGGCGTGGAGGCGGCGCAGCGACGCGATCACCGCCGCCTGCGCGTCCGGGTCCTTCGTGATGAAGTAGCTGCGCGAGCGCGCCAGATCCAGGAGGCCGTCCAGCGTCAGCGTCTGCACCCAGTGCACGTCGTGCCGCTCCAGCTCGCCGAACGGCGCACCGACGCCCGGCTCCTCCTCCTCGCCGAAGGTCGCCTCCCCGGCGCCCATCAGCTCGCCCAGCTCGCGCACCCAGTCGACGCTCTCGTCCCGGTCGTTCCAGACCAGCCCGATCCTGCCGGCCGGCCGCAGCACGCGCGCGACCTCCGGGACGGCGCGCCCCCGGTCCACCCAGTGCCACGCCTGCGCGGCGACGACCAGTCCGGCGCCCGCGTCCGGGACGGGGATGCTCTCGCCCGCCCCGCTCCTCGTCTCCGCCTCCGGGATGCGCTCCGCCAGCACCCCGAGCATCTGCGGCGACGGGTCCACCGCGATCACGGCGAAGCCGGCGTCGACGAGCGCGCGCGTCAGCTTGCCTGTGCCGGCGCCGAGGTCCACGACCGGGCCGGTCACGCCCTCCGTGAGCCAGGCGACCGCGTCGGCCGGATAGTCCGGCCGGGCCAGGTCGTACAGTTCCGCCGCCCGGTCGAACGCCCGCGCGTGCGCCTCACGATCCACTCTCTCCCGCATATCTGCGACCCTACTCCGGCGATTTTCAGAGCTCCGCGGCGTGGGCGACCAGGCGACGTCGGTGGGGCGTGCAAGAGTTCGAGCGTGCCACTGGACTTCACCGCCATCGACTTCGAGACCGCGAACTCCTCTGCGGCGTCCGCCTGTTCTGTCGGGCTGGTGAAGGTGCGCGACGGCCGCGTGGTCGACCGCGCGAGCTGGTTCATCCGGCCGCCGCTCGGGCACGACGTCTTCCAGGAGTGGAACGTCCGCATCCACGGCATCCAGCCGCAGGACGTCGCCGGCGCCGCGGGCTGGGTCGACCAGCTCGCCGACCTGGTGGAGTTCGCGGAGGACGACCACCTGGTCGCCCACAACGCCGGCTTCGACATGGGCGTCATCCGCGCCGCCTGCGCCGCCACCCTTGTCGCCTGCCCCGAGTACCGCTACCTGTGCAGCCTCCAGGTCGCCCGGCGCACCTACCACCTGGAGTCCTACCGTCTGCCGGTCGCGGCGATGGCTGCAGGATTCGAGGACTTCAACCACCACGACGCCCTCGCCGACGCGGAGGCCTGCGCGGCGATCGTCGTGCACGCAGCGCGCCGCCACGATGCGGCCACGATCGACGACCTCGCCGCCCTGACCGGCGCCCGCGTCGGGCGCATCGGCATGGCCGCCGCGGCGTAGCTTCCAGACGCTCGGCGTCCCATGCTCGGGCGCTTCCGCGCGCCCCGCAGCTCTCCTGCGTGCCCTCTCCCGCGTGGGCGCCACCACGCGGCCATCAGGCATAAACACCTCAGTAATGAAAGCATTGCAACTTCCTTCGTCACGTTCTAATGTCCAGACATAGCAACAAGACGCGAAGGAGCGACCATGACCGCATCCCCTCACCCGGAGGCCGCCGAGACGGCCCTCGGCACCACCGCCTCAGAAGGCTCCGCACCACCGAATGCCGACGACCCCCGCGCGCGCCGCATCCTCCGGCGGATCGCCGTGCTCGCCACGTTCGGCGGCCTCCTCTTCGGCTACGACACCGGCGTCATCAGCGGCGCCCTGCCGTTCATGCAGTTCGACCAGCGGCCGCTCACCCCGCTGGAGGAGGGCACCATCGTGTCGTCGCTCCTCTTCGGCGCGGCGCTCGGGTCGTTCCTGGGCGGCCGCATCGCCGACCGCCGCGGGCGTCGCGGGCTCATCGGCGCGCTCGCGGTCGTGTTCTTCATCGCCGCCATCGCGTGCGCGTTCGCGCCGACGATCGGCGTCATGATCGCCGCCCGCTTCGTCCTCGGCCTCGCGGTCGGCGGCGCGTCCGTCGTGGTCCCGATGTACCTCGCGGAGCTCTCCCCCGCGGCCCGCCGCGGCCGCATCGTCACGCAGAACGAGCTGATGATCGTCTCCGGCCAGCTCGCCGCGTTCGTCGTCAACGCCGTGCTCGCCTCCGTCGTCCCCGAGCACGCCGCCGTCTGGCGCTGGATGCTCGTCGTCGCGTCGCTGCCGGCCGTCGTGCTGTTCTTCGGGATGCTCGTGGTGCCGGAGAGCCCGCGCTGGCTCATCCTGCACGGGCGCTTCGCCGAGGGGCTCGCGGTCCTGCGCCGCATCCGCGCCGAGCAGCAGGCCGAGCGGGAGGCCGAGGAGATCCGCCGCCACGAGGAGCGCGCCGTGCGCACGCCCCTGCTGAAGGAGCTCGCCGTGCCGTGGGTCCGCCGGGTCTTCGTCATCGGGCTCGGGATCGCGATGGTGCAGCAGCTCACCGGCGTGAACTCGATCATGTACTACGGGGTCCAGATCCTCCAGAAGTCCGGCTTCGACCAGCAGGGCGCGCTCATCGGCCAGATCGCCAACGGCGTCATCTCGGTTCTCGCCACCTTCGTCGGCATCGCGCTGCTCGGCCGCGTGGGCCGGCGCCCGCTGCTGATCGTCGGCCTGATCGGCACGACGACGTCGCTGCTGCTGGTCGGCGCCTCCGCGCTGCTCGCCGGAACGCCCGCGCTGCCGTTCGTGGTGCTGTCGCTGACGGTGACGTTCCTCGCGTTCCAGCAGGGCGCGGTCTCGCCGGTGACCTGGCTGATGCTCGCGGAGATCTTCCCCGCCCGGATCCGCGGCGCCGCGTTCGGGCTCGCCGCGCTCATCCTGTGGCTGACGAACTTCCTGGTCGGCTTCCTGTTCCCGCAGCTCGTGGACGCGCTCGGGATCTCGCCCACGTTCTTCCTGTTCGCCGTCGTGGGCGTCGGCGCGGTCGTGTTCGTCGCGCGCAGCCTGCCCGAGACGCGCGGGCGCAGCCTGGAGACGCTGGAGGCCGAGCTGCGCGACCGCTTCACCCGCTGAGCCTGCGCGCAGGGCCACGCCAGGCGGGCGGGGCGGGAACGATTTCCCGCCCCGCCCTCCGTCGTCGCGGCGGTTGTCGGCGGCCCCTGCGACACTGAGCGCATGGACTTCCCCGCACTGCTCCTCGGCCTCCTGCTCGGTCTCCTCGTCGGCGCGGCGGGGGCGGGCTACGCTGTCGCGCGGCTGCTCAAGAGCCGCGAGGCCGCCGCGCCCACGGTGGAGGATCCGGCGATCGTCGCGGCCCGCCACGAGAAGGATCTCCTCGAGGTGCGCGCTGAGGAGGCCGGGAAGCAGGCCGAGCTCCGCGCGGAGCTCGCCGCCGCCGACACCCGCGTCGACTCCCTGCAGGAGCAGCTTCGCGGGGCGCACGAGCAGCTCCGGGAGACCACGGACCGGCACCGCGCCGAGTCCCTCGCCCAGACCGAGCGGGAGCGCGCCGAGAGCAAGGTGCTCCAGGCGCTGGCGCCGGTGCGTGAGAGCCTCAGCGACATGCAGCGCAAGGTGATCGAGCTGGAGACCCAGCGCAATCAGCAGCACGGCCAGCTCGCCCAGCAGCTCCGGTCGGCGGCCGAGTCGGAGGAGCGGCTGCGCAGCACCGCCGAGTCGCTGGCGTCCGCACTGCGCTCCAACAGCACGCGCGGCGTCTGGGGTGAGACCCAGCTCCGCAGCGTCGTGGAGGCCGCCGGTCTGATCGAGCGGGTGGACTTCGACGTGCAGTCCAGCATCCACTCGGAGTCCGGCGCCGGCCGTCCCGACATGATCATCCGGCTCCCCGGCGGCAAGAGCATCGCGCTCGACGCCAAGGTGCCGTTCAACGCCTACCTCGAGGCCAGCCAGATCCCGGCGACCGCGACCGGCGCCGAGGGCGCGCAGCGCGAGGCCCTCCTCAAGCAGCACGTGAAGGCCGTCCGCGACCACATCACCACGCTGGGCAGCAAGGCCTACTGGACGGGCCTGGAGTCCTCCCCCGAGATGGTCATCGCGTTCATCCCGAGCGAGTCGCTGGTCTCCTCGGCGATGGAGGCGGACCCGTCGATCATGGAGTTCGCCTTCGGCAAGCGGGTGGCCCTGGCCTCCCCCGTGACGCTGTGGTCGGTGCTGAAGACGGTGGCGTTCAGCTGGCAGCAGGACGTCCTGACCCAGGACGCCAAGCAGCTCTTCGACCTGAGCCGCACGCTCTACACCCGGCTGGGCACCACAGCCGGCCACATCGAGAAGCTCGGCCGTTCGATCGAGCGCACGGTCAAGGACTACAACGGCTTCGTCGGCTCTTTCGAGCGCCAGGTGTTTCCCACGGCCCGCAAGCTCGCAGCGATCGACGAGTCCAAGGTCATCGGCGTCATGGCGGGCATCGAGGAGGCTCCCCGCGAGCTCACCGCGTTCGAGCTCGTCGACGAGCTGGAGGCGCAGGCCGAGGCGCGCATCCGCGTGGAGGCCGCCGACGACGACGCCCGCGACATGCACGGCATCGACAAGCTCGCCATCGAGGAGCGCGCCCGCGCCGCCGCTGCGGCCGCTGTCACCGACGCCGACGAGGCCTCCGGCGCCGCCTGACCCGAGCCGAAACCGCGCCGAGGGGCACGTAAACGCCCCTAAAACCGCGTTTTAGGGGCGTTTACGTGCCCTTCGACTTCGCTTCGGCGGGTTACAACTCGTCGGCCGAGAGCCACTTCTCCGCGAGGTGGTCCGCGACCACGCGGCGGATGGTGCCCGACTTCGAGCGCAGCACGATCGACTCCGTGCGGATGATCGGGCCCTTGCGGCGGACGCCCTCCACCAGGCCGCCGTCGGTGACGCCGGTCGCGACGAAGAACGTGTTGTCGCCCTTCACCAGGTCGTCGGCGCCGTAGATTCGGTCCATGTCGAGGCCTGCGGCGATCCCGCCCGCGCGCTCGGCGTCGTCCTTCGGCGCCAGCCGGCCCTGCATGAACCCGCCGATCGCCTTGATGGCGCACGCCGTCGTGATTCCCTCCGGGCTGCCGCCGATCCCGACGCACAGGTCGATGCGCGACTCGTAGCGGGCCGCGTTGATCCCGCCGGCCACATCGCCGTCGAGCATGAGGCGCGTCCCCGCGCCGGCGGCACGGATCTCCTCGATCAGGCCCTCGTGGCGCGGCCGGTCCAGCACCGCCACGCGGATCTCGCCCACCGGCTTGCCCTTGGCCTTCGCCAGCTCGCGGATGTTGTCGCCGATCGACTGCGACAGGTCCACGACGCCGCGCCCCTCCGGCCCGGTGACGATCTTGTCCATGTAGAAGACGCTGGAGGCGTCCAGCATCGTGCCGCGGTCCGATACCGCGATCACTGACAGCGCGTTCTGGCGCCCGGCGGCGGTCAGCGAGGTGCCGTCGATCGGATCCACCGCGATGTCGCAGGCCGGACCACGCCCGTTGCCGACGTGCTCGCCGTTGAACAGCATCGGGGCGTTGTCCTTCTCGCCCTCGCCGATCACGATCAGCCCGTCGAAGTTCACCGTGCCGAGGAACTTGCGCATCGCGTCCACGGCCGCGCCGTCCGCCGCGTTCTTGTCGCCGCGGCCGATCCACGGGGTCGCCCGGATCGCCGCGGCCTCGGTCGCACGCACCAGCTCCATCGCCAGGTTCCGGTCGGGGTGAAGGAAGAGGGACGCGGTGTCGGTGCTGGTCATGATGGGTCCTCCCGGACGAATCGAAACGACGGTGTCAGCCGCCAGGCGACGGCGAAGCCAGTGTATCGAGGGGAGGTAGCCGGAGGCACCGGACCCGCGTCGGTATGATGAGTCCCGTTCGACACCCCGATTCCCAAGGAGCCGCAATGCCCATCGCCACGCCGGACCAGTACGCAGAGATGCTCGACAAGGCGAAGGTGGGCGGCTTCGCGTATCCCGCGTTCAACGTCTCGTCGTCGCAGACGATCAACTCCGTGCTCCAGGGCCTCACCGAGGCGGGCAGCGACGGCATCATCCAGGTGACCACCGGCGGCGCCGACTACTTCGCCGGCCAGACCGTCAAGGCCCGCGCCACCGGCGCCCTCGCGTTCGCGAAGTTCGCCACCGAGGTCGCCAAGAACTACCCGATCACCGTCGCGCTGCACACCGACCACTGCCCGAAGGGCGCGCTCGACGACTTCGTGCTGCCGCTCATCGCCGCCTCCGAGGAGGAGGTCCGCGCGGGCCGCAACCCGATCTTCCAGTCCCACATGTGGGACGGCTCGGCGGTCCCGCTGAACGAGAACCTCGAGATCGCGCAGGAGATGATCAAGCGCACCAAGGCCATCAACGCCATCCTCGAGGTCGAGATCGGCGTCGTCGGCGGCGAGGAGGACGGCGTGCAGCACGAGGGCTCCAACGAGGCCCTCTACACGACCCTCGCCGACGTCGAGAAGGCCGTGGAGGCCCTGGGCCTCGGCGAGAACGGCCGCTACATGGCCGCCCTCACCTTCGGCAACGTGCACGGCGTCTACAAGCCGGGCAACGTCAAGCTGCGTCCGGAGCTCCTCAAGGAGATCCAGGACGGCCTGGCCGCGAAGTACGGCACCGGCCCGAAGCCGCTGGACCTCGTCTTCCACGGCGGCTCCGGCTCGACCGACGCCGAGATCGCCGAGGCGGTCCGCAACGGCGTCGTGAAGATGAACATCGACACGGACACGCAGTACGCGTTCACCCGCTCCGTCGCGGGCTACATGTTCGAAAACTACGACGGCGTGCTCAAGGTCGACGGCGAGGTGGGCAACAAGAAGGCCTACGACCCGCGCGCCTGGGGCAAGGTCGCGGAGACCGGCATGGCCGCCCGCGTCGTGGAGGCCACGCAGCAGCTCGGCAGCGCCGGTCACTCCGGCAAGTAGCGCGCGCACGTAGGCTGGGGGGATGAGCGAGCACGACCCGGAGAAGGCGCCGGACGAACGACCGCGCCCGAAATTCGGCGAGCTCGCCCCTCCCGGCTGGGTGTGGAAGCCCCCGCAGGACGCGGACAAGCTGGACACCACGCACCACAGCCCGGCGGCGTCGGAGGTCGAGCAGCCTCCCGCGGCGCCGCCCCAGCCCGGGCCATATGGGCAGCGCGACGGCGCCCCGCATGACGTCCCGCCGCACGGCGGCGCCCAGCACGGCTTCGGCCGCCCGTACCCGCCCAGCCCTCAGCTCCGCGCCGACGCGCCGCGCTGGAACGTCACGACCACGATCGTGCTGCTCGTCGTCGGCTTCTTCGGGATGTCGTACACGATCGGCACCCTGCAGAGCCTGCCCGCGACGATGCAGCTCCTGCACTCCTCGCTCGACCTCGGCAAGTACGTGCAGGACCCGTCCGTCGCTCCGCTGATCACCGGGGGCACGATCGCGATGGCCGGCATCTGGGCGGTCTCGCTGGGCCTGTCCGTGTGGCTGCTCGTGCAGAAGCGCCTGGCGTTCTATGTCCCGCTCGTCGCCGGGATCGTGGCGTTCATCACCCTCTTCGTCATCCTGGGCCTGATCTTCTCGACCGACCCGGTGCTGCTCGACTACTACAACGGGATCGCGCCCGCGACCCCGGGCCCGACGACGCCGGGCCCGACCACCCCGGCGCCGAGCTCGCCGCTTCCGACGAGCCCGGCCGCCACCCCCGGGGCGTCGACGTCCGCTTAGGCTGCGCGCGACTCCGCGAGCCCCGCGGCGAGCGGCGTCGTCGGGCGTCCGATCAGCTCGCTGAGCGTCCCGGTGGCGTCGGCGAGGGCGCCGTCGCGGATGTTGCCGTCCAGCGCGACCACGAAACCGGCCGTCCCCTCGTCCACGCCCGCCTCGCGCAGCGCAGCGCCGTGCTCCTCCGGCGTCACCGAGCGATACGCGACCGGACGGCCGAGCAGCTCGCCGATGGCCGCGGCCAGGTCGTCGAACGTCCACGCGACGTCGCCCGCCAGTTCGTAGACCGCGCCGTCATGGCCGTCGGTCGTGAGCACGACGGCCGCGGCCTCCGCGTAGTCCTTGCGGGAGGCGCTGGCGACGCGTCCGGTCGCCGCGCTGCCGACGAGCTCGCCGGTCGCGGAGGCAACGTCGAGCTGGCCGACGTAGTTCTCCGTATACCAGTTGTTGCGGAGCACCGTCACCGGGAGTCCGGAGGCCGCGAGCAGCTTCTCGGTCTCGGCGTGCTCCGGCGCGAGCACCAGGTCGGTGTCGTCGGCGTGCGGCGCGCTCGTGTAGACGATCCGGCCGACGCCCGCGCGCACGGCTGCGTCGATGGCGTTGCGGTGCTGCGGGATGCGCTGGCCGACCTCCGAGCCCGAGACGAGCAGGAGGGCGTCCGCTCCGGCGAACGCCGCGTCCAGGGTCTCCGGCTTCCCGAAGTCGATCACGGCGGTCTGCACGCCGCGCGTGGCCAGCGGGGCGAGCCGCTCCGCGCTGCGCCCGAGGGCGCGGATGTCGGCGGCGGGCACCCCGCGGTCGAGGAGGGCGTCCACGGTGAGGCGTCCGAGGTGTCCGGTGGCTCCGGTGACGACGATGGTCATAGTGTTTCCTTTCGGTCGGTCGTCGTTCGCAACCGCCGTCCTCCCGGAAAACTTCCCTGTCGGAGGTACCCACTTTTCGGTAAGTTACTGACGTGGACACCAGATTCGACTCGTTCGAGGCCCTCGGCTTCACCGACGGCGTGCTCCCCTCGGAGTGCCCGTCACGCATCGTGCTCAACCACGTGACCAGCACCTGGGGCGTGCTCGTGCTGGTCGCGCTCGCGCGGAGCGACCTGCGCTGGGGCGAGCTGCGCCGCACCGTGCAAGGCATCAGCGAGAAGATGCTCGCGCAGACCCTCCGCACTTTGGAGCGGGACGGTTTCGTCCTCCGCACCGCCCAGCCCACCGTCCCGCCGCGCGTCGACTACAGCCTCACCACCCGTGGCCGGGAGGTCACCGAGCACCTGCTCCCGCTGATGGGCTGGATCGCCGACAACGCCGACGACATCCTCTCCGGCGCCCCGGCCGCGCCGCTCGGCTTCGAGACCGGGCAGGGCTCGGTGAGCGGGGACTACCGCGACGGCAACGAGGACTCCCTCTACGCGTCGGCCTGGTCGGCGTTCGTGGCCGACGGGGTCGGCGGGCACGCGGCAGGCGAGATCGCCTCCGCGACCGTCGCGATCCGGCTGGCGTCGATGCTCGACGCCACCGAGGGCCGCGTCCCCGGCGAGGCGCGGCTGCGCGAGCTGGTCGCGATCGCGAACTCCGACCTTGCGCTCCGCGTGCGCCTCGACCCCGCGCTGGCGGGCATGGCCACGACCCTCGTCGGGCTCTTCGCGGACGGCGAGCGGATCACCGTCGCGCACACCGGCGACTCCCGGGCCTACCGCCTGCGCGACGGCGCGCTGGCGCAGATCACCGAGGACGACTCGCTGGTGCGCGAGCTGCTGGCCACCGGCGCCATCGGCGAGGGCGACATCGCCGAGCATCCGCTGCGGTCGGTCGTCACGCACGTCCTCGGCGGGGACGCGGAGGACGCCGCCGCGCTGCACGTCGCGTCCGAGCCGGCGCGGCGCGGCGACCGCTGGCTGCTCACGAGCGACGGGCTCACCGACTACGTCCCGATCCTGGATGTCGCCGAGACCCTTGCGGCGGCCGCGACCCCGCAGGACGCCGCGGACGCGCTGGTCGCGCTCGCGCTCCGGCACCGCGCCCGCGACAACATCTCGGTCGTCGTCGCAGACGTCGTGGAGCTCGCGGACGCCCCGCTTTACCGCCCCGCCTTCGGCGGCTCGGCCGCCGCCGACCCCGCGTCCGCCCGCACCCTCTGACCCCACGCGCCGCGGCCACCATCCCCCGAGGGGCACGTTGTTGTCACTTTTCGCACCCCTAAGTGACAACTACGTGCCCCTCGGCGGAAGGGGTGAGGGGCGGGGAAGGAAGGGGCGGGTCAGGACTGGGCGCGGCCGCCGAGGGCGCGGGCGTCCTGCTTGCCACTGATGTCCTTGCGGAGCTCCTTCGGCAGCGAGAACATCAGGTCCTCCTCCGCCGTCTTGACCTCCTGCACCTCGGCGTAGCCGGCCCCGGAGAGCTCGGCGAGCACCTCCCGCACCAGCACCTCCGGCACCGACGCGCCGCTGGTCACGCCCACGGTCGCCACGCCGTCCAGCCACTCCTGGCGGATCTCGCTGGCGTAGTCGACGCGGTAGGCCGCGCTCGCGCCGTACTCGAGGGCGACCTCCACGAGGCGCACCGAGTTGGACGAGTTTGCCGAGCCGACCACGATCACCAGGTCGGCGTCCTCCGCCACCTTCTTGATCGCGACCTGGCGGTTCTGCGTCGCGTAGCAGATGTCGTCGCTGGGCGGGTCCTGGAGGTTCGGGAAGCGCTCGCGGAGCCGGCGGACCGTCTCCATCGTCTCGTCCACCGACAGCGTGGTCTGCGACAGCCACACCACCTTGTCCGGGTCCTTGACCTGGAGGCGGTCGACGTCCTCCGGGCCGTTCACGAGCGTGACGTGCTCGGGAGCCTCGCCTGCGGTGCCCTCGACCTCCTCGTGGCCCTCGTGGCCGATCAGCAGGATCTCGAAGTCGTCGCGAGCGAAGCGGACGGCCTCGCGGTGCACCTTGGTGACCAGCGGGCAGGTCGCGTCGATGGCGAGGAGGCCGCGGTCGGCCGCCGCGTTCACGACCGCGGGCGAGACGCCGTGCGCCGAGAACACGACGTGCGCGCCCTGCGGGACCTCGTCGACCTCGTCCACGAAGATCGCGCCCTGCTGCTCCAGTTCGGACACCACGTGCACGTTGTGGACGATCTGCTTGCGCACGTAGACCGGCGCGCCGTAGTGCTCCAGGGCCTTCTCGACGGCCACGACGGCGCGGTCGACGCCGGCGCAGTAGCCGCGCGGGGCCGCCAGCAGCACGCGCTTGTGTCCCTGGACCGGGATATCCTGAAGCCGCCCGCGCTCGCCGGACTCCCGCTTGACGGGGATCCGGGGCATGGGGAGGCTGATGGTCGCATCGCTCACCCCTCGATCGTACGCGGTGGGCGCTGATCAACGGATGGGAGGCCGGGTGGCACAGGTCGCTGGCGGTACGACGGGCACGCCGACGATGACCCCGGGACCGCCGACCCTCGACGCCCCGTGGCCGGTCGCGCTGCTCGCCGACCGCATCCGGGGCTGGATCGACCGGCTCGGCACCGCGTGGGTCGAGGGCGAGATCACGCAGTGGGGCGTCTCCGGCGGGAATGTCTACGGCAAGCTGAAGGACCTCCGCGAGGACGCCACGATCAGCTTCAGCATCTGGTCGTCGGTGAAGGCGCGCATCCCCGCCGACCTCAAGCAGGGCGACCGGGTGATCGCCGCGGTGAAGCCGAACTACTGGGTCAAGGGCGGCAGCCTCACCATGCAGGTGAGCGACATGCGGCACGTCGGCCTCGGCGACCTCCTGGAGCGGCTGGAGCGGCTGCGCGCCCAGCTCACGGCGGAGGGGTTGTTCGCGGCCGAGCGCAAGAAGCGGCTGCCGTTCCTCCCGCACACGATCGGGCTGGTGACCGGCAAGGACTCCGACGCCGAGAAGGACGTGCTGCGCAACGCGCAGCTGCGCTGGCCGGCGGTGCGCTTCCGTGTCGTCCACGCGGCCGTGCAGGGTGACCGGACCGTCCCGGAGGTGGTCTCCGCCATCCGCACCCTTGACGCCGACCCCGAGGTGGAGGTCATCATCGTGGCGCGCGGCGGCGGCGACTTCCAGAACCTGCTCGGCTTCAGCGACGAGCGCGTGGTGCGCGCCGCCGCGGAGGCCGCGACCCCGATCGTGAGCGCCATCGGCCACGAGGCCGACCGGCCGTTGCTGGACGACGTCGCGGACCTGCGCGCCTCGACGCCGACCGACGCCGCCAAGCGCGTCGTCCCGGACGTCGCGGAGGAGCTGGCGCGGGTGCAGCAGGCGCGCTCGCGCCTCGGCACGCGCCTGACGCACATGATCACGCACGAGATCGACCGGATCGGGCACCTCCGCACGCGCCCGGTGCTGGCCTCCTCCACCTGGATCGTGGACTCGCGCGCACAGGAGCTCACCCGCTACGTCGCCCGCGGCGTCGAGTTGGTGGAGCGCCGGGCCGACCGCGAGCGCACGCGCATCGCGGAGCTGCGCGCCCAGTTGCGGGCGCTCTCGCCGCAGGCGACGCTCGACCGCGGCTATGCGATCGTGCAGAACGACGCGGGGCACGTCATCACCTCGCCCGCGGAGGCGCCGGCAGGAGCGGCCGTGCGGGTGACGCTGGCCGGGGGCGCGTTCGCCGCCACCGCCGGCGACCGGCTGCCCTCCCCGGCGGGCGACTCCGCTGCCGACGGCGCCGCCCATCCCGATCCAGCGCCCGCCCAGCGAGACAAATAGAATGGACATCATGCCCACCTCGGAGATCAGCGCGCTCAGCTACGAGGAGGCGCGCGACGAGCTCGTCCGCGTCGTCACCGAGCTCGAGCAGGGCTCCGCGACGCTGGAGGAGTCCATCGCGCTGTGGGAGCGCGGCGAGGCGCTCGCCCGCCACTGCGAGGAGTGGCTGATCGGCGCGAAGGCACGGCTCGACGCCGCCCGCGCCGGAGCAAGTGCCGGGGCGACAGCGGGCGCACGGAGCGTGTCAGACACCGAATGAGCCCGCGCACCCGTAACAGCACGATCAAGCCTCCCGCCGTCGTCGCCGAGCTCGGCCGTCCGGAGACCGCGGAGGAGACCGCCGCGCGCAAGGCGCAGAACTCCGCGAACCACCGCAACCGGCAGACCGTCAACAACCTCGTCTACTCGCTGATCGCGACGGTCGCGCTCGTGGCGGTCATCGTGCTGATCGTGCCGCGCGGCAACCCCATCTCCTCCGCTCCCCCGGTCGACTACGCCGCGGTCGCCCAGCAGGCGCAGGGCAGCGAGCCCGACCGGCTCGTGGTCCCGAAGCTCCCGTCCGGCTGGAGCTCCAACAGCGCCGAGCTGCGCACGAAGACCGCCGACGGCGTCGACGCCTGGTACATCGGGCTGCTCACGCCCAAGGGTCAGTACATCGGCGTCACGCAGGGCTTCAACGCCAACGACAGCTGGGTCGCCGACCAGGTGAACCGCACCCGCATCGCCGGCACCCGGGAGATCGACGGCGTGAAGTGGGACGTCTACGACAACCGCGCGGCGGGATCGTCCGCCGGCAACGTCGCCTACGCGCTCGTGACGACCGCCGGCAAGAGCACGGTCGTCGTCTTCGGCACCGCCGACGACGCCGAGTTCACCGCTGCCGCCTCCTCGCTCACCGACCAGCTCCACTCCCTCGGCTCACCCACCCCAGGAGGAAACTAGATGCCCACGACCCGTCCCGGCCGGATCTGGAGAGACCTTCTGGCAGGAAACGAGCGCTTCGTCTCGGGAGCGCCGCAGCACCCGCGGCAGGACGTCGAGCGACGCCAGACCGTGGCCGAGGGCCAGAACCCGGTCGCCGCGATCTTCGGCTGCGCGGACTCACGGCTGGCGGCCGAGATCATCTTCGACCTCGGGCTCGGCGACGCGTTCGTCGTCCGCAACGCCGGGCAGGTGGCCTCCGACTCCGCGATCGCCTCGCTGGAGTACGCGGTCGCCGTGCTGAACGTGCCGCTCATCCTGGTGCTCGGCCACGACGCCTGCGGCGCGGTCGCGTCCGCCATCTCCTCCCAGGCCGACGGCGCCGCCCCGCTGCCGCCGCACATCGCGCAGCTCATCGCGCCGATCGTGCCAGCGGTGCACCGGGTCGCCGGCACCGCGCCAGGGGAGGCCGTCGTGCCCGCCAAGGTCGACGCGGCCGAGGTCGGCCGCCTGCACCTGCGCGACACCGTCGCAGAGCTTCTCGCGCGATCGGAGATCATCAGCGACGCCGTCGCCGCCAATCTCCTCGCCATCGTCGGAGCGAACTATGTGCTCCAGGAAGGTCGGGTCGTCCCCGACGCCGTCGTCGGACTGGCCGAACCGGCCGCCGACCCAACGCCCGCGCGCTGACGCGCCAGGGCTCAGAAAGGAAGAACACACCGTGGTGGACACGCAGGCGGGCACCGAGTACCGCATCGAGCACGACACGATGGGCGAGGTGCGGGTCCCCGCAGCCGCCCTGTACGGCGCGCAGACGCAGCGCGCCGTCGAGAACTTCCCGATCTCGGGGTCGGTTCTCGAGCCGGCTCAGATCGCCGCGCTCGCGCGCATCAAGAAGTCGGCGGCGCTCGCGAACGCGCGCCTCGGCGTCCTGGACGCGGACGTGGCCGAGGCCATCGCCGCCGCCGCAGACGAGGTCGTCAGCGGCGCGCACAACGGGGACTTCCCGATCGACGTCTACCAGACCGGCTCCGGCACCTCCTCGAACATGAACATGAACGAGGTGCTGGCGACGCTCGCCTCGCGCCGACTGGGCCGTCCGGTGCACCCGAACGACCACGTCAACGCGTCGCAGTCGTCCAACGACGTCTTCCCGACCTCCGTGCACATCGCCGTCACGGGCGCGCTGATCGACGACCTCATCCCTGCGCTCGACCACCTCGCGGTCGCGCTGGAGGAGAAGGCGGAGCTGTGGGCGACCGCCGTCAAGTCGGGCCGCACGCACCTCATGGACGCCACCCCGGTCACGCTCGGCCAGGAGTTCGGCGGCTACGCCGCGCAGATCCGCTACGGCATCGAGCGCGTCCAGGCCGCGCTGACCCGCGTCGCGGAGGTCCCGCTCGGCGGCACGGCCGTCGGCACCGGCATCAACACCCCGCTCGGCTTCCCGCAGCTCGTGATCGAGCTGCTGACCGCCGAGACCGAGCTGCCGATCACCGAGGCGCGCAACCACTTCGAGGCCCAGGCCAACCGCGACGGCCTCGTGGAGGCCTCCGGCGCGCTCCGCACCATCGCCGTCAGCCTCACCAAGATCTGCAACGACCTGCGCTGGATGGGCTCCGGCCCGAACACCGGTCTCGGTGAGCTGCACATCCCCGACCTGCAGCCGGGTTCCTCGATCATGCCGGGCAAGGTCAACCCGGTCATCCCGGAGGCCGTGCTCATGGTCGCCGCCCGGGTCATCGGCAACGACGCCACCATCGCCTGGAGCGGCGCGTCCGGCCTGTTCGAGCTGAACGTCGCCATCCCGGTGATGGGCACGGCGCTGCTGGAGTCGATCCGCCTGCTCACCCAGGCCAGCCGCGTGCTCGCCGACAAGACGGTCGCGGGCCTGGAGGCCAACCTCGACCGCGCCCGCGCGTTCGCGGAGTCGAGCCCGTCGATCGTGACGCCGCTGAACCGCGTGATCGGCTACGAGGCCGCCGCCAAGGTCGCCAAGCACGCCGTCGCCCAGGGCATGACCGTCCGGGAGGCCGTGATCGACCTCGGCTTCGTCGAGCGCGGCGAGATCACCCTGGAGCAGCTCGACTCGGCACTCGACGTGCTGAGCATGACCCACCCGGGCTGAGCCCGGACCCGGACCGCTCGCGAGCCGTTCGATCGAGGCGCCCCTCCTGCATGTCGGGAGGGGCGTCTCGCCGTTTTCGCGCCGTTCTCGCACCGGTCACTCCAGCAGCACGAACCCCCAGAACGTCCCCAGCAGCACCGGCCCGAACGGCAGCTCGGCGGACCGCAGCCGCGACCCGGGACCACGCACAGCCGTCCACGCCACCACCGCCCCGGCCACGAACGACAGCACCGCCCAGCACCCGACGACCGTTACGACCTCCCCCAGCGGCGGTCCGCGCTCCGCCACCACCGCCGCGAGCGCCCCGGCCAGCACGGCCGCGAGCTTCACATCGCCCATCCCGAGCCCGCCGCCCGACGCCAGCACCGCGAACCCGACGAGGGTCGCGACCCCGCAGCCCAGCGCCGCGACCGCGACCTGCCCTCCGCCGGGCCGGAGCGAGCTCCACACCGCTCCCACGACCACGAACGCCGCCCCCGGGAGCACGAGCGCGTCCGGCAGCCGCAGCTCGCGCAGGTCGTACTGGACCAGCGCCGCCGTCACGGCCGCGAGGTAGAGCGCTCCGATCGCGGCCGGCCCGCCGTCACCTGCCCCCAGCAGGGCCACGCTCAGGCCGGCCGCGACAACGATCCGGATCGTTTTTTCAACCATGCGCTCACGCTAGGTGCGGCGACATGGCCTCCTCACGATTCCACAGAAAATACGAGAATCCCGAAATTCTCCACAGAAGGCCGGTCTCTTTCGCCCGGCGGCTCACCCTCAGGCCAGCTCGTTGCCCTCCAGCATCTCCGTGACCAGCGCCGCGATCGCCGACCGCTCCGAGCGCGTCAGCGTGACGTGCGCGAACAGCGGGTGGCCCTTCAGCGTCTCGATCACCGACGCGACGCCGTCGTGACGGCCGACCCGCAGGTTGTCGCGCTGCGCCACATCGTGTGTCAGCACCACCCGCGAGTTCTGCCCGACCCGGCTGAGCACCGTCAGCAGGACGTTCCGCTCCAGCGACTGCGCCTCGTCCACGATCACGAACGCGTCGTGCAGCGAGCGACCGCGGATGTGCGTGAGCGGAAGCACCTCCAGGATGCCGCGGTCCAGCACCTCGTCCAGCACGTTCTGCGACACCAGCGCGCCGAGCGTGTCGAACACCGCCTGACCCCAGGGGTTCATCTTCTCGCCCTGGTCGCCCGGCAGGTAGCCGAGCTCCTGGCCGCCGACCGCGTAGAGCGGCCGGAACACCATGATCTTCTTGTGCTGCTGACGCTCCAGCACGGCCTCCAGGCCCGCGCACAGGGCGAGCGCCGACTTGCCGGTGCCGGCCCGTCCGCCGAGCGACAGGATGCCGATCTCCGGGTCCAGCAGGAGGTCGATCGCCAGCCGCTGCTCCGCCGAGCGCCCGTGCAGTCCGAAGACGTCGCGGTCGCCGCGCACCAGCTTCACCTCGCCGTCCGAGACCACGCGCCCGAGGGCCGAGCCGCGGTCGGAGTGCACGATGAGGCCGGTGTTGACCGGGAGTCCCTCGACCTGCGAGGTGCTCATCCACTCGTTCTCGTAGAGCGCGCTCATCTGGTCGCTGCCGAGGGAGATCTCCGCCAGCCCCGTCCAGCCGCTGTCCACGACCTGCTCGTGCCGGTACTCCTCCGCCGCCAGGCCGATCGACGACGCCTTGACGCGCATCGGGAGGTCCTTGGAGACGACCGTGACCGCCAACCCGTCGTTCGCGAGGTTCATCGCCACCGCGAGGATGCGCGAGTCGTTGTCGCCGAGTTGCATGCCGCTCGGCAGCACCGACATGTTGGAGTGGTTCAGCTCCACCCGGAGCGAGCCGCCCTCCCCGACCGGGATCGGGAAGTCGAGGCGTTCGTGCTGCACCCGCAGGTCGTCCAGATTGCGCAGCGCCTGTCGCGCGAAGTATCCGATCTCGGGATCGTTGCGCTTCCCCTCCAGCTCGCTCACGACGACGACAGGGATGACGACAGAGTGCTCGGCGAACCGGAAGATCGCCTTGGGGTCGGACAGCAGGACCGACGTGTCGAGCACGTACGTCCGCTCGCTCTGACGGGTTCCGCTGGATGCCGACTCGAACTGCCGGGTTCCTGATTCAGCCACGACCACTCCCACCCCGCCGCTCCGCTTGCGCTGGAGCCGGCGGATCAATGGCGAGCCGGCCAGTTGGGTTTCGAAACGAACTTATATGGCCGTCTCGATCGGGCGCCGTGCCCGATGAGTCGAAAGTACGCCGCGCGGACCGAACACGACGCAAGGAAGGCCGAGTGTCGTGTTTCGTTCAGGTGAACTTCACCCCCAGTTATGGGAGGCGCGGATCACGCCGCCGAGGCGTAGGAGGTGAAGGCGGCGCGCAGCATGTCCAGCGTCTCCTCGGTGGTGCCCGCGTGCACGCTGAGGCGCGCGCTCGTCGGCCGCATCCTGGCGGTGACACCGTGGTTGAACAGGGCGGCCGCCAGCACGGTCAGCTGTTCGGGCAGCGGCTCCAGCACGACGATCCCCGCGCGCTCCGCGGGGTTCCGCGAGGAGGCGACAGGCACGGCGAACTCGTCGGCGAGGTCGATCACGCGCTCCACCGTGTCGGAGATCGCCGCCGAGATCTCCGCGACGCCGACGGCCGCGACCTCCTCCAGCGCCGCGGCGAACCGGGCTTCCGCGACCGGGTCGGCGTTCGAGACGGTGAAGGCCGACGCGTCCTTCGCCGGGTCGACGACTTCGTCCCACCTTTCGCCCGGGCCGCTACCGACCCACCCGCTGAAGACGGGCGTCAGGTGCTCGATGGCGCGCTCGCTGAGCGCGAGGAACCCGGTCCCCCAGCCCGCCCTCGTCCACTTCTGACCGCCGGAGACGACGACGTCGGCGACCTCGTAGGGGACATCGGAGATGCCGAAGCCCTGGATCGCGTCGACGATGAGCAGCCGGTCACCGATCACCTGGCGGATGCCGTCGATGTCCGCGAGATAGCCGGTGCGCGAGTCGACCAGGCTCACCATGACCGCGGTCGTGGAGTCGGTGAGCTGCTCCCTGAGCTGCGCCGGGGTGACCCGGCCGTGGTCGGTCTCCAGCCACACCGGCGTCACCACATGCATCGCCTGCGCGGCTCGCACGGCCGCGTAGGTGACGCTCGGGAATTCGGCGGCCGACAGCAGGACCTCGCCGCCGGTGAGGCCGAACGCGGAGTGCATCAGCCCGGAGGAGGCGTTGGGCTGGAACGAGATCTGCTCGGCGGAGAAGCCGGTCAGCGCCGAGATCGCCTCACGGACGCGGCCGTTCTCCGCGCTCATCCGGTCGATGGTTCCGAAGCGCGACGTGGCGAGCGCCTCGTACTGCCCCAGCGCCTCGGCGCGCACCGCCCGCGAGAGCGGGCCGACCCGGCCGTAGTCCAGGTACCCCGGCTCCTCGCCGAACCCCGCGGCGAACTCCTCGATCGTCGTCATCGTGACCTCCGGGGACCATCCTGCCGCCCCACCCGCCGACTACGCGAATCGTCTGGTCAGGAGCCGTAGCGGCGGTGGCGGCGGGAGAAGTCGCGCATCGCGCGCAGGAAGTCGACCTCGCGGAGGTCGGGACCGAGCGCCTCCACGAAGTAGAACTCGCTGTGCGCGCTCTGCCACAGCATGAAGTCGCTCAGCCGCTGCTCGCCGGAGGTGCGGATGACGAGGTCCGGGTCGGGCTGGCCTCCCGTGTAGAGGTGTTCGCCGATGAGGTCGGGGGTGAGGAGGTCGGCCAACGTCTCCAGGCTGCCGCCTTCCGCCGAGTGCGCGGCGACGATGCTGCGCATGGCGTCCGTGATCTCCTTGCGGCCGCCGTAGCCGATCGCGAGGTTGATGTGCAGGCCCTTTTTGTCTGCGGTGCGCTTCTCGGCGTCGACCAGCGCGGTCACGAGGGGCTTCGGGAGGCCGGCAGTCGAGCCGACGTGCTTGACGCGCCAGTCGCGGTAGCGCGAGAGGTCGTCGGCAAGCTCGGCGATGATCTCGATCAGGTCGGAGAGCTCGGAGCTCGGCCGGTTGGTCAGGTTGTCCGAGGAGAGCAGGTAGAGCGTCACCACCTCGATCCCGAGGTCGTCGCACCACTCCAGGAACTCGCGCATCTTCGCCGCGCCGGCGCGGTGACCGTGGGCGACGGTCGTCATGCCGACCTGACGGGCCCAGCGGCGGTTGCCGTCGATGATCATCGCGACGTGCCGTGGCAGCGACTCCGGGCCGAGGCCGGCGATGTCGCGTCGCAGCCGCTTCTGGTACAGGCCGTAGAGCAACCCGTTGGCCGTCTCGGAACTGCGTCTGCTCACGGAGCTACGTTAGCGCCCCTGAGCGTTCCGATTCCCAGCATCCGAGCACCCGTCTCCCCTACTCTTGCTCCATGACGCCGCGAAACGCCCCCGAGCCTGAGGACGTCGCCGAGCTGCTCACCGAGCCGGCCGCCGACCTCCCGCCCGCCGACGTCGCCGTCAAGGAGGACGAGTCGCGCGGGCCGTTGCTGCCGAACATCCCGCTGCTCGACGCCTCCCCGGCCTACCCGGCCGAAATCAAGCCGACCTGGCGCGGCTGGATCCACGCCGGCACGTTCCCGGTCGCGATCGCCGCGGGCATCGTGCTGATCAGCCTGGCGCAGGGCGCCCCTGCCAAATGGGCGTCGGCGGTGTTCATGCTGACCTCGATGCTGCTGTTCGGCAACTCGGCGCTCTACCACCGCTTCAACTGGCAGCCGCGCACGAAGATCGTGCTCAAGCGCATCGACCACGCCAACATCTTCCTGCTGATCGCGGGCACCTACACGCCGCTCGCCGTGCTCGCCCTCCCGCCGCAGAAGGGGATCGTGCTGCTCTGCGTGGTGTGGGCCGGCGCGCTGCTCGGCATCGGCTTCCGGGTGTTCTGGATCACGGCGCCGCGCTGGCTGTACGTGCCGCTCTACCTGCTGCTCGGCTGGGCGGCGATGATGTACATCGTCGACCTGGTGAACGCCAACGTGGCGATGATGGTGCTGGTCTGCGTCGGCGGCATCCTGTACACGATCGGCGCGGTCATCTACGGGATCAAGAAGCCGAACCCGTTCCCCGGGGTGTTCGGGTTCCATGAGATCTTCCACACCTTGACGGTGCTGGCGTTCATCTGCCACTGGACGGCGGTGCTGCTGATCGCGCTGCATCCCGCCTACAACGGCTGACGCTGCGACGGCTGACGCCGCCGGTCCAGGGCCGTCAGGTCAGCGCCGGGAGTCGCCGTCCGCGTCGTCCTGCTGCGTGCCGTTCTCCGCGTCCAGCTTCTGCGCGATCTCCGCGCGGTACCGCACTCGGCGGATGCGCCGCGTCATGTCGAGGATCAGCAGCACCGCCGCGACCGCGATCAGGAAGGTGACGGTGAAGCCGACCACACCGGGCGTGACCGAGTCGTCGCTCGGTCCGGAGGTCGGCGACGGGGTGGGCGTCGCGGCCAGCCAGACGCCCGCCCTCAGCAGCAGCTCCCCCATCACACGGCCTCCACGGACACGGTGGACAGGTCGCTCTGACGCATGGCGGACTTCGCTTTCGGATCGGGCTGGTTCAGGAGGCGCGAAGTGCGATTCACAGCTTCGTCTCCTAGTCTTGTCTCAGCCTACCGTCGCCCCGACGGCGGGCCTGAACGAAGGCCCTGAGAGGCGGACGGCGAGTACATGGCACGCGTGACCGAGGCGCCGTCCGAGACCCTCGAATCCCGCTACGGCCGCACCCCGAATCGCCGCCGCCGCGACCGCTGGCTGCTGATCGGCGGCGCCGTCGCCGTCCTCGCGGTGGTGACCGCGTGGGTGTTCTGGGCAGGCTGGGACAACAACCAGGCCGACCTGGAGACCACCGACACCGCGTACGTGATCCCCGACGCCCACCATGTGCGGATCACCTTCACCATCAACGCCCAGCCGGGCAAGAGCGTCACCTGCGCATTGCAGGCCCTGAACGAGGACTACGCGATCGTGGGCTGGCGGATCGTGACCTATCCCGGCTCCGATTCCCGGGTGACGACCTACAACGAGACGATCCGGACCATCTCGCAGAGCAACACGGGTTTGATTAACACCTGCTGGCTGACCTAACATTCTCTGGATACGCCCCGGCCGAGGCCGGGGCGTCTACTTTACCCACCGGCTTCCAGCCGGCCATCAGCCGACGCGGCGGAATACCGTGCAGGCGCGAAGGAGTTCATCATGTCCCAGGAGTCTCAGGTCACCTTTCTGACCCAGGACGCGTACGACCGTCTCTCGGCCGAACTCGAGGAGCTCAGCGTCAACGGCCGTAACGAGATCGCGAAGCGCATCGAGGCGGCCCGCGAGGAGGGCGACCTCAAGGAGAACGGCGGCTACCACGCCGCCAAGGACGAGCAGGGCAAGATCGAGGCCCGCATCGTGCAGCTCACCAACCTGCTGCGCAGCGCCACGGTCGGCGAGGCGCCGGAGAGCCACGGCGTCGTGGAGCCCGGAACCGTCATCACCGCGACCATCGCGGGCGACGAGAGCGTCTTCCTGATCGGCAACCGTGAGATCGCGGCCGGCACCGAGCTCACCGTCTACAGCGAGCAGAGCCCGCTCGGCGCCGCCATCCTCGGCCTCAAGGTCGGCGACAAGACCGAATACACTGCCCCCAACGGCCGCCAGATCCCGGTATCGATCTCCAAAGTCGACACCTACGCCGGCAACTAACCGCCGAGTACGCCCGAAATCAGTCGAAAACCGCCGAGTACGCAGACTATCTGCGGACTCGGCGGTTTGCGTCAGTCCTCTTCGAGGACGGGGTCGTAGCCGGCGGAGCGGAGCGCCTGGATGACCTGCTGACGGTGCTCGGTGCCGCGCGTCTCGATCGAGACGTCGAGCTCCACCTGGCTGAGCTGGAGTCCGTTGCCGTGCCGCGTGTGCAGCACCTCCACCACGTTGGCGTTGACGCCGGCGAGGATCTCGGCGATGCGCGCGAGCTGGCCCGGCCGGTCCGGGAGCATGATCGAGAGCCGCAGGTAGCGGTCGGAGGCCGCGAGGCCGTGGGCGATGACGCGCTGCATGAGCAGGGGGTCGATGTTGCCGCCGGAGAGGATTGCGACGACCGGCCCGGCTGCGTCGTCGGCAGGGATGAGCCCCGCGAGGATCGCGGCCACGCCGACCGCGCCGGCCGGCTCCACCACGAGCTTCGCGCGCTCCAGCAGCACCAGCAGCGCGCGGGCGATGTCGTCCTCGGTGACCGTGACCACGGCATCCACGGCGTCCCGGATGATCTCGAAGTTGAGGGTGCCCGGCCGGCTCACGGCGATCCCGTCGGCGATGGTCCCGACGATGGCGATCTCGGTCGGCTCCCCCGCCGCGAGCGACGCCGGGTAGGCGGCGGCGTTGGCCGCCTGCACGCCGATCACGCGGACGGTGCGCCCCTCGCGGGCCGCGCGCTGCTTGACCGCGCTGGCCACGCCGGAGATGAGTCCGCCGCCGCCGATCGGCACGACGATGGTCTGCACGTCGGGCACGTCGTCGAGGATCTCGAGGCCGAGGGTGCCCTGCCCGGCGACCACGTCCGCGTGGTCGAACGGCGGGATGAGCACCGCGCCGGTCTCTGCGGCGAAGTCGGCGGCGGCCCGGAGGGTCTCGTCCACGATGCTGCCGCTGAGCACGACGTCCGCGCCGTACGCGCGCGTCGCCTGGAACTTGGGGATGGCCACGCCCACGGGCATGAAGATCGTCGCGTGGATGCCGAGCTCGCGGGCGGCGAAGGCGACGCCCTGGGCGTGGTTGCCGGCGGAGGCGGCGACGACGCCGCGCGCCCGCTCCTCGGCGTTCAGCTTGGAGAGCCGGTGGTACGCGCCGCGGATCTTGTACGAGCCGGTGCGCTGCAGGTTCTCGCACTTGAGGATGACCGGAGCGCCGAGCACGTCGGTGAGGTACCGGGAGGTCTCGAGCGGCGTGGGCTGGGCGACCCGGGCCACGATCGCGCGCGCAGCCTCGATCTCGTCGAGGCCGGGGCCTGCGAACGGGGTGCGCGTCGGATCGGTCGCGGTATCCACTTGCACAGCCTACTCGTGGTCATATACCGCTGAATGAATGCGACCGTTTACGTCCGCGGAGCCCGGCGGGGGCGCGGCACGGTCTCCCAGATCGCGCCCTCCGGAGCCGCGGTGGCCTCCGGCGGCTTCGACCGCCAGTCGCCAGACGACACGTAGTGCACCATCACGTTGAGCACAGCGACGAACGGGACGGCGAAGAGCGCGCCGGGGATGCCGGCCAGCAGCGAGCCCGCCGCGACCGCCAGCACGACCGCGAGCGGGTGCACCTTCACCGCCGTGCCCATGATCAGCGGCTGGAGGACGTGGCCCTCGATCTGCTGCACCAGCAGCACGACGGCGAGCATGATGAGCGCGAACACCCAGCCCTTGAAGACGAGCGCGACGAACACGGCGAGCGCGCCGGTGAGCACGGCGCCGACGATCGGGATGAACGACCCGAGGAACACCAGCACCGCGATCGGGAGCACCAGCGGCAGCCCGAGGAAGAAGGCCCCGAGGCCGATCCCGAGCGCGTCGATGGAGGCGACGAGCACCTGCACCTTCGCGAAGTTCCGGAGGGTCAGCCAGCCGGCCTGGCCCGCCCCGTCGACCGCGGCGCGCGCGTTCTTCGGGAAGATCCGCACCATCCAGCCCCAGATGCTGCGGCCGTCGATGAGGATGAACAGCACGCTGAAGACCGTCAGCAGCGCGCCGGTGAGCACGTGGCCCAGCGTGGAGCCGATCGAGAGCGCGCCGGAGATGTAGACCTGGCTGTCCTGCTGCAGCGACGACCAGAGCGACTGGAACGCGCCGTCGATCTGCGCCGTCGTGAGGCCGAGCGGGCCGGTCGTCAGCCAGCTCCGGAACTGGCCGAACGCCGCCACCGACTGTGTGTGGAGGTCGTGGCTCTCGCGGGTGACCTGCCAGATCGCCAGGTAGAACAGGCCGCCGACGACCACGACCAGCGTCAGCAGCGTGGCGACGATCGCCAGCCAGCGCGGCCAGCGGTGGCGGACCAGGAAGTCCTTGAACGGCACCAGCAGGGCGGCGAGGAGCACCGCGATCAGCACGGGGACGACGATGAGCCGGAGCTGGACGATGAGGAAGACCACGACCGCGATCACGGCGCCGATGACGAGCAGCCGCCACGACCAGGCACCGGCCAGGCGCACGCCGTGCGGCAGGGACGCGTCGACGGGGACGGCCTCCTCGACCCGGGCCTGGACATCGCGCCCGCGCTTCAGGAAGCGCGCCCGGGCCGGCGGGACGGACGGACTCTGCGCTGCCGGGGCGTCGCTCTCTGCCATGCCCGTCAGTCTAGGTGCGCGACAGCGGCGATCCTGTGGAATCGCTCAGGGAATGCGGGAGGCCGGTGCGGGCCGCCCGGCATCGTCGCCGGGCCGCCCTAGCCTGGGGCCGATCCATCATGACTGCACCATCGCTCCACTCCGCCCCGCCCGCCGCCGCCTCTGCCGCCATCCCGGGGCGCCGTGTCCTCCTCCGCCTCCCGTCCCGCTGGCGACCGCCGTCCCGGCTCGGGACGGCGCTGCTCGCCGTCGTGCTGTTCCTGGTCGTGTTCGGCCTCCTGATGGTGCTCTCGTCGTCGTCGATCGAGTCGCACTCCGACGGCAACGGTTTCTTCGGCCGGTTCTGGTCGCAGTGGGTCTTCTGCGGGGTCGGCCTCGGGATGCTGCTGCTCGTGCCCGCGCTATCGCGGCGCACCATCCAGCGTGCCGCGACAGTGCTGCTCATCGTGGCGTGCGTCCTCCAGCTCCTGGCCATCACGACCCCGCTCGGCGTGCAGATCGGCGACAACACGAACTGGATCCGGCTCGGCCCGATCACCGGTCAGCCGTCGGAGGGGATCAAGCTCGGCCTGGCCGTCTGGCTCGGGACGGCGCTGGGCGCACGCGGCGTCGACCCGGGGGACGGCCGGACGCTGGCCCTGCGGACGCTGCCCGTCGTCGTCCCCGCGCTGCTGCTGGTCCAGCTCGGCGGCGATCTCGGAACGACCGTCGTCACCGCGGCCTTCACGCTCGGCGCCTGCTACTTCGCCGGGGCGCGCCTCCGCCATCTCGGGCTCGCGCTAGGCGTCGTCGCCGCCGGCGCCGTGCTGCTGGCACTGTCGAGCGAGACGCGCCGCGGCCGCGTCTTCGCGTTCTTCGGCGGCACCAGCGCGGTGAACCCCGACGTGAACTGGCAGGTCGACAACGCGCACTACGCGCTCGCGACGGGACGGATCTGGGGTGTCGGGCTCGGGAACTCCCACGCCAAGTGGTCGTGGCTGCCCTCCGCCGACACCGACTTCATCTTCGCCGTGATCGGCGAGGAGCTCGGACTCGTCGGCGCGTCGCTGGTCCTCGGGCTGTTCGGCGCGCTCGCCGTGATCATGGTCGCGATCATGCGCACGACGGCCGACCCGGTCGCCCGGATCACCACGGGGACGGTCCTGGTGTGGCTGGTCTTCCAGGCGTTCGTGAACATCGCCGTCGTGCTCGGCCTGCTGCCCGTGCTCGGTGTGCCGCTGCCGTTCGTGTCGGCGGGCGGCACGGCGATGGTGGCCGCGCTCGCCGCCACGGGCGTTGTGCTCTCCTTCACGCGAGCGGAGCGCACGGTCGCGGGACCGCGCGCTCCGCTCGTGGGATAGCCGTCAGGGCTCGAACACCAGCGGCGGGTGCTCGATGGAGGTCGAGAACCACTGCCAGCCGGGCCCGGAGGACGTCTGCTGGATCGAGGCGTAGGTCACCTGTCCCGGCGGGACGTTGTTGAGGCCGACCGCGACGGAGACGTTCCCGTTCACGGTCCTCACCCCGGCGCCGGTCACGCTGCCCGCTCCGGCGTAGCCGCCGACCGTGAGCGAGACCGGCCCGCTCGTGGCGATGAGGAACTCGACGACGTAGCTCGCGACCGCCGTCGCCCCGTAGGCTCCCGGGTCGAAGTGGACGGAGACGCCAGGACCGCCGGACGGGACCTGCCGGAAGCTGAACGACGCGTACGGCGTGCCGGTCGTGTCGGTCTGCATGATGTCCGACGCGATGAGCGTCAGGTTGGTGCGGCCTTTGCCGACCGTGTGGGTCGGGCTGATGGTGTCGATGGGGAAGAAGAAGGGCGGCCACCAGTGGATGTCGCCCGGACGGATCCGAGTGACCAGGTCACTCGGCGAGAGGGTCTTCACGAAGGTTGAGGGGTCGATGGCGTCCGAGTACTCGGCGTCCGCCCCCGGGACGATACCAGACATGAGCATTACTCTAGTTACTCCGTCCGGCCTCGCACACCCGTGCCACCACTGATCTCGATGGGCACGTAAACGCCCCTAAAACGGCGTTTTAGGGGCGTTTACGTGCCCTTCGGCGAAGAGGGAGGGTGGGTTACGGGGCGGGAGTGACCGTGAGGGGGGTGCCGGCGAGGGCGAGGTGGACGCGCTCGCCGGGGGCAGGGAGGTCGCGCGCGGCGTGCTGGACGGCCAGCTCGGAGCCGTCGGCGAGCCGCACCCGGGTGCGCCGCAGTGCGCCGAGGAAGCTGGAGGTGAGCACCTCGGCCGGGATGCCGTCTCCGGAAAGCAGCAGGTCCTCCGGACGCACGTACGCCAGCACCGGCCCGTCGGGCACGTGCGAGGCGAGCGGCGCCGGCTGCCCGAGGACGCGCAGCACACCGCCCGCGACGGAGCCGGGAATCCGGTTGGTCAGGCCCACGAACTCCGCCACGAACGCGGTCTCCGGCCGGTGGTACAGCTCCTCCGGGGTGCCGATCTGTTCGATCGCGCCCGCACGCATGACCGCGACCCGGTCGGCGACGGCGAGCGCCTCCTCCTGGTCGTGCGTCACGAAGAAGGTCGTGATCCCGAGCTCGGTCTGGAGGCGGCGGATCTCCTCCCGGAGCTGCACGCGCACCTTGGCGTCGAGCGCCGAGAGGGGCTCGTCGAGCAGGAGGACGCGCGGCTCGGTGACCAGCGCGCGGGCCAGCGCCACGCGCTGCTGCTGCCCGCCGGAGAGCTGGTGGGCGTAGCGGTCGGCGTGGTGGCCGAGCCCGACGAGCTCCAGCGCCTCCGCCGCGCGACGCCGCCGCTCGGTAGCCCCCACCTTGCGCATCCGCAGCCCGAACTCCACGTTCTGGCCGGAGGTCAGGTGCGGGAACAGCGAGTACGACTGGAACACCATCCCGAGGTCGCGCCGGCTGGTCGGCTCGTCGGTGACGTCGCGGCCGTCGATGAGGACGCGGCCGGAGTCGACGCGCTCCAGCCCCGCGAGCGCACGCAGCGCGGTCGTCTTGCCGCAGCCGGACGGTCCGAGCAGGGCGATGAACTCCCCCGGGCTCGCCGCCAGCGAGAACCCGGCGAGGCCGGCGCCGCCGCCGAAGTCGCGAACGACCCCGTCCAGCTCGACGGTGGAGCCGACACGGGCGCCGGCGACGGTGGATTCCAGGACGGTCATGGAGTGCCTTTCACGGGACGCCGCGAACGGCGGCGGGCGCCGACGACGCGGTCGACGACGACGAGGAGGACGAACGCGAACACCAGCGCCAGCAGCGCGAAGATGACGGCGACGAACGGGTCGGACTGGGAGACCAGCAGCAGCGAGGTCTGCAGGTTCACCCGGCTGAGCAGGGACGCGATCGTAAACTCGCCGAGCACGACCGCGATCGAGAGCGCGGAGGCGGCCAGAATGCCGCGCCGCAGGTTCGGCGTGAGCACCCGCCAGAACACCGTGCCCCAGCCCGCGCCGAGTGACCGGGCGGCCTCGCTCAGCGTCACCATGTCGACGGAGGAGACGTTGCTCTGGAGGGCGCGGTACGCATACGGGAGCACCGTGATGCCGTAGGCGAACGCCAGCGTCCACGCCCCCGATCCGAAGATGCCGGTCACCACCGCGTACGTCGGCGCCAGCCCCACCACCATCACGATCGCCGGGATCATGATCGGGAGCAGGCAGACGGCCTCCAGCAGGCGGCGCAGCCGGGCGAAGCGCAGCTCGACCAGCACGATCGTCGGCAGCAGCACCAGCAGGACGATCGCCACCGTCACGGCGGCGAGCACGAGCGAGTTGCCGAGGCCCTGGTACACGCGGTCGTAGCGCGTGGTCCCGCCGCCGAAGACGGCGATCCAGCGGTCGAAGCTGTAGACGCCGGGCTTCGCGGTGCGCAGCGTGAACTCCAGCATCGAGAACAGCGGGATGAGGAAGAATGCGCCGAGGACCACCCAGATGATGGTGCGGACGACCGGGCCGGGCCCGAGCCGCAGCGGAGCGCCCCCGCTCACCGCTGCCACCGCGCGGTCCGGCGCACGAGCGCCGAGTACGCCAGCATCACGACGATCATCACCACGAGCATTCCGAGCGCCATCGAGCCGGCCAAGTTCGCGCGACCGAGCACGGTCTCCGAGATGAGCGCCTGGCGGATCTGCAGCGACACGATGTTGTTGGCCTGGCCGACCAGGGCCGCTGCGGTCGCGTACGACGAGAAGGCGTTGGCGAACAGCAGCAGCAGGCTGCCCAGGAAGGACGGCAGCAGGATCGGGCCGCCGACGCGGGTCCAGTAGGTCCAGCGGCTGCCGCCGAGCGTGGCGGTCGCCTCCAGCCACTGCGGGCGCAGGCCCTCCAGCGCGGGCAGGAAGGTGATGACCATGAGCGGGATCTGGAAGTAGAGGTACGGGAGGATGAGGCCGGGCACCGTGTAGAGCCAGACGCCGTTCGCGTAGATGTTGAGGTGGAAGGCGTTGCGGAGCAGCACCGTCACGAGTCCCTGCGCGCCGATGGTGGCGATGAAGGCGAACGCCAGCATGACGCCGCCGAACTGGGCGAGGACGCTGCTGGCCGAACCGACCAGGGAGCGCGTGACGCCGCCCTGGCGCGAGCCCAGCATCGCGAAGCAGAGCGCGGCTCCGGCGACGGCGCCCACGATGGCGGTGACCGCGGAGAGCCAGAACGCCCCGAAGAAGGAGCCGGCGATGGCGGGCTCCGCGAGGCCGGTGACGTTGGACCAGGTGAAGCGGCCCTCGCCGTCCACGAAGCCGCTGCCCACCGCGACGAGCGTGGGGACGGCGAGGAAGATCACGACGTAGAGGGCGAACGGGGTGAGGCCGAGTGCGGCGGCGAGGCCGCGCGGCCGGCGGCGGCTCCCGGCGTCGGACGGCCGGGCCGACGGCGGCTGCCGCCGGGAGTCGCGCGAAGCGATCCCGGCGGCAGCGTCGGCCGCGGGTGCGGCGATGGTCTCGGTCATCAGCCGACCGCGTTGGCCCACTTGGCGTTGAGGAGCGTGCCGGCGTCGGTGGCCTGCTTGTCCGTCATCACGGCCACCTTCTCCAGCTTGCCCGGGAACTCCTTGGTGTCGAGCGTCCCGGCCTTCTCCATCGCGTCGACGCGCGCCGGGTAGGCGCCGCCCTTCAGCCAGGCGTTCTGCGCGGCGTCGCTGTAGAGGTACTCCTCCCAGAGGCGGGCGGCCGCCGGGTGCGGGGCGTCCTTGTTGATGGCCTGGTTGTAGTAGCCGACGTACGCGGTGCCGGGGAGCACGGTGTACTTCCAGTTCACGCCGCCCGACTTGATGGTGTCGGAGGTGGTGTAGCCCTTCTGGTTGAACGACCAGTCGAGCAGCACCGGGGTCTCGCCCGAGGCGATGGTGTTCGGCTTGCCGTCGGCGGCGTTCCAGTTGCCCGCGGCCTTCAGCTTGGTGAACCACTCGACGCCCGGGGTCAGGTCGTCGAGCGTGCCGCCGTTCTGCAGGTCGGCGTACGCGACGGCGCCCGCCGCGGCGGCGGCCTGGGTCGGGTTGCCGTTGAGCGCCACGGCGCCCTTGAACTCCGGCTTCAGCAGGTCGGCGAACGACTTCGGCGCGGTCTTGATCTTGTTCGCGTCGTAGCCGACCGACATGACGCCGTAGTAGCCGACCTTCCAGAGGCCGTCCTTCTCCTTCTGTGCGGCCGGGATGTCGGCGAAGCCGGTGGGCTTGTACGGCGCGAAGTACTGGGTGTTCGCGAGAGCGACGGACGAGCCGATGTCGAAGGTGTCGGGAGCGGTGTCCTGGCCCTTCAGCTTCTTGGCGGCGTCGATCTCCTCCTGGCTGGAGGCGCTGTCCTGGCTCGGGTTGATCGTGATGCCGTACTTCTTGGTGAAGCCGTCGAAGATCTCCTGGTAGTTGGCCCAGTCGCCGGGGGTCGCGATGATGTTGAGGCTGCCCTCCTTCTTCGCGGCGGCGACGAGAGCGGCCATGCCGCCGGCGGAGGCGACGTCGGTGGCCGAGGCGGCCGAGGTGCTCGTGGCGGTGCTGCTGGCGTCGGCGCCGCCGGAGCAGGCGGCGAGCGAGAGGGCGACGACGGTCGCCGCGGCGGCGAGTCCGGCGACGTGGGCGCGCGTGTTGATCACGGAATGTCCTCCAGGTCGGGTTGACAGCCGGGCTGTGCGAACCGGCTCGTCGCCACGTTAGGGAGGCCGGGATACGCGTGGCCCAGCGGGGAGTGACCAAAAGGTGAACGAGGAGTGTCAGACCTTGCCGCTAAGGTCGATCCGTGGTCGAACACCTCTCCCCCGCCCTCGCGCGCCGCATCGCGCTCGCCGCCCAGGGCTTCGGGCGCCCGCGCCCGCCCGTCGTGGGCACGCGGCAGCTCAACGGGCTGATCGACCGCCTCAACCTGCTGCAGATCGACTCGGTCAACGTGTTCGAGCGCAGCCACTACCTCCCGGCGTTCGCCCGGCTCGGCGCCTACGACCGCACGCTGCTCGACCGGCTCACCTTCGACGCGCGCGGACCGCACACCGAGTACTGGGCGCACGAGGCCGCGTTCGTGCGCAAAGAGGACTGGTCGCTGTTCCGCTGGCGGATGCAGGACTACCGCGAGCGCTACGGCACGGGCAACGCCTGGTTCGCCGCGCACGACTCCACGCTCTCCTGGCTGCGCAGCGAGCTGGCCGCCAAGGGGCCGCTCGCCGCGAGCGAGATCGAGCACGACGCCAACCGGCGCTCCGGGCCGTGGTGGGGCTGGTCGGAGGTCAAGCGGGCGCTGGAGCGGATGTTCCTGTTCGGCGAGGTCGCCATCGCCGGCCGCACGCGCTTCCAGCGGCGGTACGGGCTGGTGGAGGACGTCCTCCCGCCCGCGGTGCTCGACCGCGCCGTCGACAAGCCCGACGCCATCCGCGAGCTGTTGCGGCGCTCGGCCGTCGCGCACGGCGTCGGCACACTCCGCGACTTCGCCGACTACTACCGGCTCAAAGGCCCTGCCGTCGCCGTGGCGATGCAGGAGCTGGAGGACGCCGGTGAGGTCATCCCTGTTCAGGTGAAGGGCTGGACCGGCGCGGGAGACCGGCCGGTCAAGGCGTGGCTGCACCGCGACGCTCGCAGGCCGCGCAGCGTCGACGCCGCCGCGCTGCTGTCCCCGTTCGACCCGGTGGTGTGGTTCCGCGACCGCGCGCTGCGGATGTTCGGCTTCCACTACCGCATCGAGATCTACACCCCCGCCCCGCAGCGGGTGTACGGCTACTACTCGCTGCCCATCCTGCTGGACGACGAGCTCGTCGGCCGCATCGACCTGAAGAGCGACCGGCAGGCCGGCGTGCTGCGAGTGCAGTCCGCGTGGACGGAGGCCGGCGACGGCGGCCGGGTGGCCGAGCGCCTGGTCCCGCTGCTGGGCGAGACCGCGGCCTGGCAGGGCCTAGGAGGCGTGGAGATCGCCCAGGGCGCACGGGGCGACCTCGCGCCCATGCTGGCCGCCGAGCTCACCCTGGCGGCGCCCACGGGCTTCTGAGGACTCCCTCGCGGCAGCGCCGGGTGCGGGGGTAAGGTGCGGGACATGAGTTCACCGCTGGAGTACCTGGACGCCGACGGGGCCGATGAGGCCGACTACGAACAGCCCATGCGCGAGCTCTTCGCCTACCGCGACGGCGAACGCTGGCTCGACGGCATCGTGACCGGCGTGAAACGCGGTCCGGACGGCCGCGCGCACGTGCAGTTCGACAACCGCATGTGGGTGACCACGGACGACGTGCGTGAGTCCAGCCACTACATCGCGGTGCTGCTGAACCCGGACTCCTCGGTCTACGCGGAGATCATCACCGGCTACCGCGACGGCGCCCCCGCCGACCTCATCCGCGACATCGACGTGGTCGACGGCGCGAACAACGCCGGCACCGAGTGGCGCCCGCTCGACGAGCGCGCGGTCGGCACGCGCGTCCGCTACCGCTACACCGGCACCGCCGAGCTGGAGGCCGCCGAGGCATAGCCTCCCCGCCCCGCGCATTCGCCACGAATGTCGCTAATGCCGCCGCCAAAGCGCACATTCGGCACGAATGTCAGAAGGTGGAGCCCATCTTCTCGAGGCGGTCGACGCGCTCGGGGATGGGCGGGTGCGTCGAGAACAGCCGGTTCATCAGGCCGGGCTTGAGCGGCTCCGAGATCCACAGGTGCGCCATGCTGCTGTTCTGGCGGCGCATCGGCCGGCCGTAGTCCTGCAGCTTGAGCAGTGCGCTCGCGAGCGCATCCGGGTGCCGGGTCGTCATGGCGCCCGTGGCGTCGGCGAGGTACTCGCGCTGCCGCGACACCGCGAGCTGCACGAGCGTCGCGACCAGCGGTGCGATGATCGCGGCCACGAGGCCGAAGACCAGCACGATCGGGTTGCCGCCGCCGCCGTTGTTGTTGTTGCGGTTGTTGCCGCCGAAGAAGGCCATCCGCACGAAGATGTCGGCGATGAGCCCGATGGCGACGGTGAGGCCGAAGACGATCATCGAGAGCCGGATGTCGTAGTTGCGCACGTGACCGAGCTCGTGCGCCATCACACCCTCCAGCTCGGCGTCGTTCATGATGTCGAGCAGGCCGGTGGTCGCGGCGACCGAGGCGTGCTGCGGGTCGCGCCCGGTGGCGAACGCGTTGGGCGCCGGGTCGTTGATGATGTAGACCGCCGGCATCGGCGTCCCGGTCGTGATCGAGAGGTTCTCGACCACGTTCCAGAGCCGCGGGTTGTCGGCCTTGGTGATCGGCACGGCGCCGGACATGCTGAGCGCCTGACTGGAGGCCATGAAGTACTGGAACACGGCGTAGACGATCGCGCCGATCCCGACCCAGGCCAGGATCGCCCAGCTGTTGTAGATGACCGAGAACAGCCAGCCGAGCGCACCGATGAGGATCAGGAACAGCAGGACGATGAAGACGGTGTTGCGCTTGTTCCTGGCGATTGCCCTGTACATCGACGCCCTAGAACTGAACGCGCGGCGGCTCGGCGATCGCCGCCAGGTTGTCGACCTCGAAGAAGTCGCGACCGGAGAAGCCGAGACGGCGGGCGAACAGGTTGTTCGGGAAGACCTTGATCTTGGTGTTGAACTCGCGCACGCCGCCGTTGTAGAACCGGCGCGAGGCCTGGATCTTGTCCTCGGTGTCGACCAGGTCGGCCTGCAGGCGCAGGAAGTTCTGGCTCGCCTGCAGCTGCGGGTAGGCTTCCGCCACGGCGAAGATGCTCTTCAGCGCGGTCTGCATGTGCCCCTCGGCCACGGACGCGTCGCCCGGCGTCTGCGCCGACAGCGTCTCGGCGCGGGCCTTGGTCACCGACTCGAACACCCCGCGCTCGTGCGCGGCGTAGCCCTTGACCGTCTCGATCAGGTTCGGGATGAGATCGCCACGACGCTTGAGCTGCACCGTGATGTCGCTCCACGCCTCGTCCACCCGCACCTTGAGCGTGACGAGCGAGTTGTACGTTGCCCAGAAGTAGATTCCGATGATCGCGACGAGCACGACGACGATGATGACCGGAATGAGCCATTCCATTGCGGGAACTCCTAAGCGTGAATGCGCCGATCGACTGCGCTGAACAGCATCCTAACCGGGACGGATGCGCCTCCCACGGGCTTCCCATCACACTCGAAGCAACCGCAATGCGGATGGACAGGGCACCCGGTCCGGGGTGCACAATGGCACTCGTGAGTGAGCTCGCCGAACACCGCAGGAGGGGCCGGCCGCGCAAGGAGCGCGGGGCGGCCTCCACCCGTTCGGCCATCGTGCGTGCGGCGGCCGAGGAGTTCACCGAGCGCGGCTACGAGGCGGCCTCGCTGCGCGCGGTCGCACGCCGCGCGGGCGTCGACTCCGCGCTCGTGCACCACTACTTCGACGACAAGGCCGAGCTCTTCGCGGCCACGCTGGAGGCCCCGCTGCGGCCCGACCGGGTGCTGGACGTCGTTCTCGGCGCGCCCAGGGAGCAGGTCGGCGAGACGCTGGTGCGCTACCTGCTCACCCAGCTGGAGGACGAGCGGGCGGCCGGCCGGATGGTGCTCATCCTCCGCACGGTGCTGAGCAGCGGTCCCGGCACGCGGATGCTGCGCGAGTTCCTGACCCGCGAGGTGTTCGCCCGGCTGGCGGCGCTGACGCACGCCGACGACGCCGACCTGCGCGCCGATCTCGCCGCGTCGCAGGTGGTCGGCCTGATGGTGACGCGCTACGCGCTCAAGCTCCAGCCGATCGCGAGCGCCGACCCCGACGAGCTGGCGCGGCGGGTGGGGCCGGTCATCCAGTGGCATCTGTTCGGGGATATTGACGGCGGGCACACTCCGGGCGAATAATTCATCACATGATGAATTCATCGCCGTCCGCGTCGACCGACCTCGTCGGCGACGCCGCCGTCGTCATCGACGGCCTGCGGGTGAAGCGCGGCCGGACGACCGTGCTCGACGGGCTCGACCTGCACATCCCGCGCGGTCAGGTCGTCGGCCTGCTCGGGCCGAGCGGCTGCGGCAAGACGACGCTGATGCGCTCGATCGTCGGCGTCCAGCGCGTCGCGGGCGGCCGGGTGGAGGTGCTCGGCCAGCCGGCAGGCTCCGCCGCCCTGCGACACCGGGTCGGCTACGTGACCCAGGCGGCGAGCGTCTACGACGACCTGACCGTGCGGCAGAACCTGGCGTACTTCCGCAGCGTGCTCGGCGCCGGCAAGGCGGACGTCGAGCGCGCCATCGAGGCGACGGACCTCGGCCCGAACGCCGGACGGCTCGTCTCCACGCTCTCGGGCGGCGAGCGCAGCCGGGTCTCCCTCGCCGCGGCGCTGCTCGGCTCCCCCGACCTCCTGGTGCTGGACGAGCCGACGGTCGGCCTCGACCCGCTGCTGCGCGTCGAGCTCTGGACGCTGTTCCACCGGCTCGCCGACGGCGGCACCAGCCTCCTGATCTCCAGCCACGTCATGGACGAGGCGACCCGCTGCGACCGGCTGCTGCTGATGCGGGAGGGCGCCATCCTGGCCGACACGACTCCGGAGGAGCTGCTCGCCGAGACCGGCGCCGCGGACGCGGAGGGCGCCTTCCTGACGCTGCTGCGCAGACACCACCCGCGGCACGCGCTGGGCGAAGGGGCCGAGGACGGCGACGCTGCCGAGCCTGAGGAGACCGAGCACGAAGAGACCGAGCACGAAGAGGCCGAGCACGAAGAGACCGAGCACGGGGAGGCCACCCGATGAACCCGACCCGCACGCTCGCGACCGCCGGCCGCGTGCTGACCCAGATCCGGCACGACCCGCGCACGATCGGCCTGCTGGTGGTCGTGCCGAGCCTCCTGATCGGCCTGGTGGCCTGGATCTTCACGAACACGCCGGTGTTCGCCACGATCGGCCCGGCGATGCTGGCGCTCTTCCCGTTCGTCGTGATGTTCCTCGTCACGAGCATCACCACGCTGCGGGAGCGGCGCACCGGCACGCTGGAGCGGCTGCTGTCCATGCCGCTCGGCAAGGGCGACTTCATCCTCGGCTACACCCTGGCATTCGGCCTGCTCGCGGTCATCCAGTCGCTGGTCGCGTCGGCGTACGCGATCTGGGTGTGCGGACTGGACGTCAAGGGCGACACCTGGCTCCTGGTCGCGGTGGCGGTGACGGACGCCGTCCTGGGCAGCACCCTGGGGCTGTTCGCGAGCGCGTTCGCGCGCACCGAGTTCCAGGTGGTGCAGTTCATGCCGGTGATCGTGTTCCCGCAGATCCTGCTCGGCGGCATTTTCATCCCGCGCGACCAGCTCCCGGACGGCCTCCGGCAGATCAGCGACTGGCTGCCGCTCTCGCACGCGGTGGACGCGCTCAACGCCGTCTCCACGAACTCGCACGACGCCGCCTACATCGGCGGCCAGCTCCTCATCATCGGCGCCTTCGCCGTCGGCGCCGTCATCGTCGGAGCCCTCACCCTCCAACGCCGCACCACCTAGCCTCCAGCCATCAATTCCGGAGTTGTGTTCGCCTGAACACGGCGTGTTGCGTGCACAAGTCCGGAAGAGACGGTTCAGGGGCCGAGGATGCGGTGGAGGTAGGGGTTGGTGAAGAGGCGGGCGGGGTCGAGGCGGTCGCGGGCGCCGAGGAAGTCGTCGAAGCGGGGGTACGCGTCGCGCAGTGACTCGGCGTCGCGGGTGTGCATCTTGCCCCAGTGCGGGCGGCCGCCGTGGGCCGTCATGATCTCCTCGACCGCGGCGAAGTACTCGCCCGGGTCCTCGCGGTAGTACCGGTGCACCGCGATGTAGCCGCTCTCGCGCCCGTAGGCCGTCGACAGCCAGTTGTCGTCGGCCGCCGCCGAGCGCACCTCCACGGGGAAGGAGATGCGCCAGCCCCTCCGCTCGATCAGGGCCTTCACCTCGGCGAGCGCGCCGGGCACGGCCTCCCGCGGCAACGCGTACTCCATCTCGCGGAAGCGCACGGTGCGGTTGGTGACGAACACCCGCGGCGAGTGGTCGGTGAAGTCCCGGTTGCCGGTGAGCCTCTGCGCGAGCCGGCTGAACGGCGGGATGATGTGCGGCACCACCGTCCCGACCGCGCAGACGCCGCGGTAGAGGCCGTTGGCGAGGAGCTCGTCGTCCAGCCAGCGGCCGGCCGCCGACAGCGGGGCGCGCGGCTCGGTGAGCGGCAGCCGGGTGTTCGTCTTGGTCAGGCCGGTCTCGGTGTGCGGGAACCAGTAGAACTCGAAGTGGTCCTCGCCCGCCGAGCGCTCCAGGTAGCTCTCGAGCACCTGCTGCAGCGGCTCCGGGCGCTCGACCGCCTGGAGCAGATACGCCGGGACGCACTGGAGGGTGATGTCCACGATGACCCCGAGCGCGCCGAGCCCGAGGCGGACGGCGGGCAGCAGCTCGGCGTTCTCGTCCTCGCTGACGGTGAGCAGCTCGCCGGCCCCGGTGACGAGCGTGACCGCGACGATCTGGGTCGCCAGGCCGCCGAAGGAGCCTCCCGTGCCGTGCGTGCCGGTGGAGGTCGCGCCCGCGACGGTCTGCCGGTCGATGTCGCCCATGTTCTGCAGAGCCAACCCGTAGGGGCGCAGCAGCCGCGGGAGCTGGTGGAGGTGCGTCCCAGCGGCCAGGCGCACCCGGCCGCGTTCGAGGTCGATGTCGAGGACGCCGCTGACGTCCTCCAGGTCGAGCAGCACGCCGGGCGCCGCGGCGATCCCCGTGAAGCTGTGCCCGGCGCCGACCGCCTTGACGCGCGTCCCCTGCTTCGCCGCCGCCGCGACCGCGCGCTGAACGGCTTCGGCGTCCCGCGGGCGCTCGACGCGCTGCGGGCGGATGGACTCGGTGCGGCCCCAATTGCGCCACACTCCCCCGCTCGCCGTCACAGGAACACCTTCCCCTCGCCGCGGTAGCTCGGCGCCGAGCCGACCACCGTCGCCCGGCCCTCCACCGTGTCCACCAGGTGGAAGTCGTCCACGTGCTCGCTGAGCTCGCCCGACTTCGTGTGCCGCAGCCAGACCCGGTCCCCGACGCGCAGGATGCCCGCCGCCGCGCCCGTGACCGGGGTCTGCACCTCCCCCGCCATCTCGCGGTCGACCATCGACAGTCCGGTCGGCCACTCGATCTTCGGGAGCCGGTCGGGTCCGGGAGGGCCGGAGGCGATCCAGCCGCCGCCGAGCAGCGTGGCCGTGCGCTCGTCGGGCCGGCGCACGACCGAGAGGGCGAACGACGCCGCCGGCGCTGGCTGGAAGCCGCGGTAGGTGTCGAACAGGTGGCCGCCGAACAGGCCGCTGCCGGCGGCGATCTCGGTCACGGACGCGTCGGAGGACGTGAACTCGAGTGAGCCGGTGCCGCCACCGTTGACGAACGCCAGGTCCGCGATCGCGCGCACGGCGGCCACGGCCTCCCCGCGGCGGGCGATCAGCTCCTCGCGCGAGCTCTTCTGCATCCAGCGCAGCGTCGCGCCCCACGCCGGACGTCCGGGTGGGTTGTCGCCCTGGCCGGCGATCTGGGCCTCGTAGCCCATCATCCCCACCAGCGCGAAGCCGGGGCGCCGCACGATCGCCTCCGCCACCGCTCGCACCGTCTCGACGCTGTGCAGCGGCGAGCGGTAGACGCCGACGTGGCCGAGCACGGGGGCGTCCCACGAGGAGTCGAGCTCCAGGCAGAGCCGGATCGTCTCGCGCTGCGCCGGAGGCACGACCGCATCGATGAGGTCGAGGTGCGCGACCGAGTCGACCATGAGCGTGACGCGGGAGGCCAGCTCGGGCGAGGCGGCCAGCCGGGCGATCGCGGCGCGGTCGACGGTCGGGTAGCCGACGACGACGTCCTCGATCGGCGCGTGGTCGGCGTCGCCCTCCGCCAGCCACAGCGCCTCGGGCAGTGTGTAGGCGAGCACCCCGGCGTATCCGGGCAAGGCGAGGACGGCGTCCAGCACCGCGCGCACGCGCACCGACTTGGAGGCCACCCGGATCGGCTTGCCCGCGGCGCGGCGCAGCATGTCGTGAGTGTTGTGGCGCAGCGCGGGCAGGTGCAGCACGCCGAACGCCGGGTCGAGGCGCGCGGTCGCGGCGCTCAGCGCGGGCCAGAACACGTCGGGTGTGGTCCAGGTGCGCTCGGCCGCGGCCGGCTTGCTGGTCAGGTCCATCGCGGTCATCAGCGCACTGCCTTCACGCGGGCGACCGCGAGGGCGCCCGCGAACGCGAACACCGCGGAGAGCACGAACAGCCCGACGAACCCGCCCAGCGCCGCGACGATCGCCGCGCCGAACAGCGGCGCCATCGCCTGCGGCACGGCCGTCGCGATGTTCATGATGCCGAGGTCCTTGCCGCGGTTCTCCGGGTCGGGCAGCACCTGGGTGGCGAGCGCCTGGTCGACCGAGAGGAAACAGCCGTAGCCGAGGCCGAGCAGGCCCGCGGCGACCATCGCGACCGAGAGCTGCGGCACGAACGCCAGCAGCAGCGCGGCGACGCCCTGCAGCGCCGACGAGACGAACACGAACGCCTTGCGCCTCCCGAGCCGGTCCGAGAGCCGGCCGAGCGCGAGCGAGGCGATGATGACGAACACCATGTAGATGAGGATCAGCACGAGGAGGTCGTCGTCGGCGTGCTTGTCATGGAGGCCGAACTCCAGGAAGTACAGCAGCAGCGACGTCCCGAACGCGTTGCCGAAGTTCACCAGCACCCGGCTCAGCAGCGTCCAGCCGAAGTCGGGGTGCTCGCGCGGGCTGATCCAGAGGCCTTCGACGATCCCGCGGAACGTCATCCGCTCGCGCAGGTGCGGCGGCAGCACCGCGTCGGGGAGGAACAGGAACGGCAGCACGAGCAGCACCAGCAGCACGGCCATCGCGGTGTAGCCGACCAGGGCGCCGACGAACACGTAGGTGACGAGCGAGACGCCGAGGATGATCCCGATCGCCTGCGGCGCGCTGATCCAGCCGGAGACGTAGCCGCGCTGGTCGACCGGCACCTGGTCGGAGATCGTCGCGGTCAGCGCCGCCGTGAGCACGCAGAACCCGGTGAGCGCGAGCGACCAGAAGACGCCGATCCCGACCATCGTGGTCTGCAGGCCGAGCAGCACAAGCGACACCGCGAACAGCGCCGCTCCCCCGGCGACCCACGGGCGACGGCGGCCGAAGCGGCTGGTGGTGCGGTCGGAGAGCGCGCCGGTCAGCGGGTACGCGACGATGGCGCAGACGCCGGAGATGCCGGAGATGATGCCGAAGGCGACGACGTTGTCGACCCAGTAGCTGGTGTGCAGCTGCGCCTGCACCTGGTCGGGCAGCAGCTTCTGGATGGGCGCGAGCTGCGCCATCCAGACGCCCAGCCAGGCGACGGCGAAGGCCGCGATCCACCGGCCGGGGACGCGGCGGGTAGGTTCGGCGAAGACCGCCGGGGTCGAGGTGTTGGTCATCGGGCACCTGCGTTCGGGTCGGGGGCGGAGGGGACGGGGGCGGTGGAGACAGGGATGCGGGCGAGCGTGGCGAGCGCGTCGGCGGCGAAGTCCAGGCTGCGCTCGGCCGCCGCGTCGTCGCGGGTCACCAGCCAGGCGATGGTGAGGCCGTCGGTGAGGGTCACCAGCAGCCGGGCGACGTCGGCGACGGGGAGGCTCCACGCGCTGCCGGTCAACGCGGCGGCGTCACGCGCGGCCCGTTCGGCGAGCTCGTAGTAGCGGTCGTACTGGCGGCGGGCGAGCGGTTCGAAGCCGGGCTCGCGGAGCGCCCAGTGGGTCAGCTCGAACATCGCCTTCTCGCGGTCGGGGTCTGCCCGTACGCCGTCGAGGTAGTGCTGGAGGCCCGAGCGGATCGCGGCGCGGAGCTCCAGCGGGGCCGTCGCCGGGTCGAGCGCGGGCTCCAGATCGGTCTGCTCCCCCGCCACGACCGTGTTCACCAGTTCGGCCATCAGCTCGTCGCGGGAGGCGAAGACGTAGTGGAAGCTGGCCAGCGGCATCCCGGCCTCCGCGACGATGCGCCGGGTGGTGGCGGCGGCCACACCGTCCCGCGCGATCACCCGCAGGGCCGCCTGCACCAGCGAGGCGCGCCGTGCTGCCGGGGCGATGCGCGTCATCGAAGCTCCTCACGGTGCCGTCGCGCGTCGTCGCGCGAAGTGGGACAGTTGACCCACTTGTCAGTATGCCGTAAATCCGGCCGGGTGGTTTGACAGGAGGCGTGTCCTGCCCCTCAAATGGGGTGGAATGCGGGTATTTACGTCGGACGTGTCTCCACCAGTCCGGCCCAGGGGGGCGACCGGGCTGGTCGTCGCAGTGCTGTCCGGATTCGTGATCGCAGGACTCGCCTTCGCCGTCGGGTCGATCGCGGGGCTCGCGCCGCCGGCGTCGGCGCAGACCACCGGCAGCGCCGCCACCTCCGCCACCGTGTCCCGCAGCATTCCCACCCGCACAGCACCCCCGGACGCCGCCGCACCGGCCGACAACACCGCGCCGGCCGACACCCCGACCCCGACACCGACACCGGGAGCGCCGACGCTCGACCCGCTGCCGAGCGGTCTGGTCACGACCTTCCCGCTGACCGTCTCCGGAACCGCCGACCCCGGTGACGTCATCGACGTCTCCGGCGGCTCCTCGGCGAGCGCTGCCGGCTCCTGCACCGTGACCGCCGCGGCCGACGGGACCTTCCGCTGCGCCCTGCAGCGCCTCCCCGACGGACCGGGCGTGCCGGTCCGCGCCGTCTCCCGCTCCAGCGGCCTCGCCGCCAGCGGGCGCGTCGACGTGCTCTCCCCGCCGACCATCGCCGCCGCGCCGGGCGGGGCCACCGGCGGCGGCATCGGCGGCACGGCCTACCCTGCGGCCTCGGTGACCGTGACCGCCGAGACCGGCGCCTCCTGCACCTTCCCGGCGGACAGCGCAGGCAACTGGGGCTGCGTCCTCCCGGGGCTCGGCGACGGCCGGCACACGGTCACCGCCACCCAGGTGGCGCCGTTCTCGTCCACGCGATCGGCGCGGAGCCCGGCCGTGAGCGTCGTGGTGGACACCGTCGCGCCGCCGGCGCCGACCATCGGCTCCCCCGCGCCGGGCACGACGGTCGCCGCGGGCGGGGCGCTCGGATTCGGGGGCGCCGGCGAGCAGGGCGCCACCGTCTCCGTCTACGCCAGCAACTCCAAGGGCACGACCGTGGCCTGCACCGCGACGGTCGCCGGCGGCGCGTGGTCGTGCGCCGCGACGCTCCCCGAGGGCGACTACGTGGCCTCCGCCCTGCAGCGCGACGCCGCGGGGAACGTGAGCGCGGGCAGCAACCCCGTCGCGGTCACCGTGGAGGCCGCCGGCGGAGCGACCTCCCCGCCGCAGAACCAGGCCAGTCCGGCCCCGAAGCCAGCGCCCGCGCCCGCCGTGCCGCCGACGAGCCCGGCCGCGCCCTCCGCGCCGGCTGCGCCGACGCACCCGGACACCAAGGGCTGGACCGCCACCCCGTTCACGACCGCCTCGGCGCCGGTCGTCACCGCGGCGTCCGTGCCGGGCTGGCTGCGCTCGGTCGGGCTGGCGCTCGCGGCGCTGCTGCTGCTGGTGCTCCCGGCGCGGCTGCTCGTCGTGTCGCTGGCGCGCCCGCGGGAGCGGCGAGAGGCGCGCACCTCCCTCTTCGGCCGCAACCGGGCGGCCGGCGAGCTCGGCGAGGCGGACGCGCTGCTCGGCAGGCGCGCCGCGCTCTCCGGCGGCGGGGCGCACGCCGCTCCGGACGGCGCGGCCGCGGTGGGCACGCAGCCGGTCTGGCTCGCGCCCCTCGTCGGCGTCTCCGCGGCGGCGCTCGTGACGCTGTCGACCTCCGTCAACGACGCTTCCGCGTACGTCCGCCTCCTCGTCGCCGTCTCGCTCGCGATCGCCGGGGTCAACGCGATCTGGGTCCTCTCGGCCCGCGGCATGACCCGGCACCTGGGCGTGGCGATGGCGCGGACTGTCGTGCGGCCCGGCCTCCTCGTGATCGTCGCGGGCGCCGCGATCGGCTCACGGCTGCTCGGCCTGGAGCCCGCCCTCCTGTTCGGCCTGGTGCTCGGGGCGCTGCTCCCCGAGGGGCTGGGGCGCGTCGAACGCGGCCGGACCGCCGCCGTCCAGCTCTCGGCGGTCGCCGCCTTCGGTGTGCTGGCCTGGCTGACCGTCGGCGTCCTCCCGACGCCCTCCGGCGCGCTGTCTGCGTTCCTGGTGGAGCTGGTGAACTCCGTCGCCCTGGTCGCGATCGGCTCGACCGCCATCGCGCTGCTGCCGTTCGGCCGCCTCACCGGGCGCGCGGTCCTACAGTGGTCGCGGCCGCTCTGGCTGGCGATGGCGCTCGTCGTCTACACGGTGCTGTTCGCTCTGCTGCTGCCCGTAGGGTCGCTCGCCCAGACCGGGGCCGGTGTCGTCGCCGTCGTGATCGCCGCGGTCGTGTTCGCCGCGGTGGCGCTGTCGGTGTGGCTGTGGGAGCGATACGTGGAGCCCGCGCGCTGAGCCTGCCCGCTCGCGCTCAGAGCGCGGCGACGTAGAGCCAGTCGCCGCCCTCCCGGACGAACCGGGACACCTCGTGCAGGCTGCCGCGCTCGGCGCCCTTGTAATAGGCGGTGAACGCCACGACGCCGTCCGCGTCGAACGGGCCTCCGCGCTCGGTGGACTCGACGTCCAGCCGGTACCAGCGCAGACCGTCGTCCAGGTCGAGGGCCTCAGGGCGAGTGGACGGGTGCCAACTGCGCAGCAGGTAGGCGGCGTCCCCGAGCGCGAACGCGCTGAACCGCGACCGCATCAACCGCTCGGCGGTCGGGGCAGGGGCTCCGGCGTGCAGCGGACCGCAGCAGTTCGCGTAGGTCTCGCCGCTCCCGCAGGGGCATCGCGTGTCAGTCACCCGGCGAGCCTAACGGACGCGCTGCGGACATAAAGGACCCGGCCGGAGCCTTACGTCGGGGGATCTCGGGCTCCAGCCGGGTCGGAGGACACCTCACCAGAAAGGGTGTCGGCACCTAGTCTGCACGGCCCGGGTGGGTGCACCCTTGGGGCGGCCTGAGGGACCTCTCAGCGCGACGGACATCCGTAACGCGCACGCAGGAGAGGCCGGTGTCGCGCGGCCCACACGAGGCGCGGCGGCCCGGACACCGTATATTGTTGGACGCATGGAAGCCGTGCTCATCGGAATCATCTTGGCGGTCATCATCGTCGGCGGCGTACTCGCGTTAGGCGCCATCGTCCAGATGGTGAAGTCGCCCTACCGCGACCGCTGACGTCGAGCCGCTTCCGCGGACGGATCGCCCCTATAGCCCAATTGGCAGAGGCAGGCGACTTAAAATCGCCCGAGTGTGGGTTCGAGTCCCACTGGGGGCACTTAACTATTCGGCCCGTTTCTCCTCGAAAACACTGGGATCGAGGGGTCTCACCGATGCCTGTTCAGAGCGCTTCCACCAGAAATACCCCGCACCTTGTACACGAGCCGCACTGTCGAGCTTGTTTCGCGACTGCGTCCCGGACGCACGGTGTTGTCATCGAATAGGTCTGCGGCAGTGAGCCGTTCCGTGCTCAGAAGCGCGGACGGCCGCGGGTCTACAAGCGTCGCAGCCGTGAGCGGAAAGCACGCCGCCGTGAGCGGAAAGCACGCCGCCGTGCTCCTCTCCACTCGTCCTCAGCACGGTTGGATGGGTCGACACCGGAGGATCCATGCGCCCGGGTGCTCTACCGCCGCCGGGTGCGGGTGCGGGTGCGGCATGGCGGCCGCTCGCGCCGCTAGTATCTCAGTCATGGAAGCGCGCCCGTGGCCAATGAACAGGCTGCGAAGGCTTGGGGAGCACATCCGTGATGAGACGACTCAACCTGCGGACGCACTGGAGTACTCCGCGGTCATGAGTTGGTACAACGACCTTGCAACGCACATCCAGAGCCGGCTCCAAGCGATCCCGTGGGCTCAGGTGCTCGGACACGAAGAAGTCGAGATCATTTCGAGACCGAAGACGATCGACACCCTTCGCCAGAAGCTTCAGCGCGACCATCGGATACCGCTGCCGAACATCCAAGACATTGCAGGTATACGCGTCGAAGCAGAAATGAACCTCAGACAGCAGAACGAGGCGGTCGCCGCGATCTGCGATGAGCTCAATGATTGCGCCACTGAGGTCCACGACATGCGGGAGAACCCTCACAGTGGATATCGCGCGGTGCACATCTGGGTGCGCGCATACGGCGGTCGAGCAGAGATTCAGGTGCGAACGCACATTCAAGGTGCTTGGGCAAACATGTACGAGGCCGCGGGTGATCTTTTCGGTCGAGAGATCAGGTACGGCTCTCTTCCAGAGCAGGAAGAGATTGCGAACCTCGTGACGGCGTTGCAGGACTTCTCACTGATTAGAGCAACAGCACTCGAAAGTGCACGCGACAGCCTTGACCAACTTGATGAGAGCGAACGCCAGCGAACAGGTCCCCACAAGACCTCGAAGGATAGAAGTGCTATCGTGCGACGGAAGAGGAAACTACGCCGTTCGTACGAAAATGCAGAGAATGTGTTCAAGGACGAAATGATCGGACTCCGCGTCGCGTTTGACGCGGCGCGACGCAACGTAGTCGCATCCGCCCGAGAGGAAGTGTGACCCTGAAATGCCTGGCTTCCTGATTGAGTACAACCGGCGCACCGGTGATTGGCATGCCGAAGAGTTCCCTGGACCCGACGGACACCGTGCAGCGCTCGAAGAACGACTTCGGCGCGAGCAAGATCGAACCAACCCGGACATTGAAATCGCCTCGTTGAACGGCGATTCCCTTGACACGGTCAAGAAGACCCACTCGCGGTACTTCGAAGGTGCGGAACTGCACGCAGTCTGACGCCCGAGACCTCAAGTAGCCCCAGGTCGTCGCACGACGGCCCGAGGCGACTGAGTTTGCAGCTCCGGCAACAGAGATCACGCTTGCTTGCGTCTTTGGCACGAGACTCTCGACATGCATGATGCTAACGGCGAGGCTTTCAGGTTCGAGTCCCACTGGAGGCACCATGTACGCCGCATTTGCGGGCGCATCGACGCGTCCTGATCTCCTTCGGAAGCGCCATCTGAAGGAGTCTCCTGCGCGAGTCGGCCCGGAACATCCGCGCGTCCGGGAACGCAGAAGGCCCGGTCCCTGGGGGGACCGGGCCTTCTGGCGTGGCTTACTTGGCTGCGGCGGGTTCCTTTGCCACGGCCTTCTTCTTGGGAGCCTCGGCCGGTGCGGTCTCGAGGGCCGGCTTCGGGCGGGAGGCGAACTCCTCGAAGGCGGCGCGCGGCGTCTGGAGGGCCTCCAGGGACACGATGTCGCGGCCGAGCCAGAAGTTGTTCCACCAGCCCCACAGCACGCGGAACTTGCGCTCCCAGCTCGGCATCGCGAGCCCGTGGTAGCCGCGGTGCGCGAACCAGCCGAGGACGCCCTTGATGGCCAGCTTGCCGGACTGCAGCACGCCGATGCCGAGGCCCAGTCCCGCGACGGCGCCGAGGCTCTTGTGGTAGTACTGGCGCGGCAGCTCGCCGCGGAGGTCCGCGATGATGTTCTTCGCGAGCAGCTTGCCCTGGCGGACGGCGTGCTGGGCGTTCGGCACGCAGTAGCCGCCGACGCCGGCGCCGGTCAGGTCGGGGACGGCCGAGACGTCGCCGGCGCCCCAGGCGCCCTCGATGATCTCCTCGTCGGTGCCCACGCGCAGGTCGGCGCGGACGCGCAGCCGGCCGCGCTCCTCGATCGGGAGGTCGGTGTGGCGGACCACGGTCGGGTTGGCCATGACGCCGGCCGTCCAGACGATGAGGTCGGTCTCGAAGCTCTCGCCGGTGGACAGCTCGATGCGGCCGTCGACGGCGCTGGTGAGCTGCGTCTCCAGGTGGATCTCCGCGCCGCGCTCTGCGAGGTTCTTGATCACCCAGTGGCTGGTCGGGAGCGACACCTCCGGCATGATCCGGCCCATGGCCTCGATCAGGTGGAAGTGCGTGTCCTCGAACGACAGCTCCGGGTACTTCGTGAGCAGCGCGCTCGCGAAGGAGCGCAGCTCGGCGAAGATCTCGATGCCCGCGAAGCCGCCGCCGATGACGGTGACGGTCAGGAGGCGGTCGCGCTCCGGGCCGGCCGGGAGGGTCGACGCCTTGTCGAAGTTCGTGAGCATCCGGTCGCGGATGTACACGGCCTCCTCGATCGTCTTGAGGCCGACCGCCTGCTCGGCGACGCCCGGGATCGGGAATGTGCGCGACACGGCGCCCGCGGTGACCACGACGATGTCGTATTCGAACTCGTACGGCTCGCCGGCCGCCGGCTGGATGGTCGCCGTCTTGTTCGCGTGGTCGATGTAGCTGACCTTGCCGCTCACGATGTTCGTGCTCTTGAGGTGGCGGCGGTGCGAGACCACCGCGTGGCGGGGCTCGATGGAGCCGACGGCCACCTCGGGGAGGAACGGCTGGTACGTCATGTACGGCAGCGGGTCGACCATGGTGACGTCGGCCTCGCCGGAGCGGAGCTGCTTCTCGAGCTTCCACGCGGTGTAGAAACCGGCGTAGCCTCCGCCGACGATCAGGATTTTGGGCACAGTAATGCGTCTCCTCAACACGAAAGTATGGGTGTTAATCTACCCCCTGCTGCGCTCTCGCCTGAAATGCAGCCACGCACCGACCCCGCCGAGGGCGAGGAGTGTGACGAAACCGGAGATCAGACCGAACGGCAACCAGAAAGCGGTGAGGACGCTCCATTGCGGCCAGAAGAACGATCCCCATGCTACAGGTCGTTCCGGGCTGAGCTTCGCGGGCGCCGGCGCGGCCTGCGCCTCCGGCGCCTGCGGCACGGCCGTGGCGGGGGTGTCCGCGCGGCGGTGGATATGGATCCACTGGGTCAGGTCGCCCATCGGGTTCGCGCTCACGTGCGGCACGGTCGCGGTCACCGCGGCCGCCGCGTCGAGCAGCCCGTACCCGTAGACCGGGCTCGGGACCGTCGTCACACCGGCCGGCTTCCGCGCGGTGCGGATGATCCGGTTGATGACGTCCGGCGCCTTCAGCTCGGGATGCGCCGCCCGGACGAGCGCGACCGCACCGGCGACCAGCGGCGCAGCCCCGCTGGTGCCGGCCCACTGGACGTAGCCTCCGCCCGGGTTCGCGCCCACCAGCTCCTCGCTCGGCGCCGACACGCCGATCGTGATGCCCTGCGACGACGCGTCGAAGGAGGCCTGCCCGGCCCGGTCGACGCCGGCGACGGTGAGGACGCCGGGGATGGTGGCGGGCGCGCCGACCTCGGTCGTCCCGCTCCCCCGGTTGCCGGCCGCGGCGACGACCACCACGTCGTGCGAGAACGCGTACTGGAACGCGTCGTCCCAGCTCGGCGGCCAGTCGAGGGTGTTGCGAGTGAGCGAGATGTTGATGACGGAGGCGCCGCTGTCGACCGCCCAGCGCATCGCCTTCGCGATCTGGTCGTCGTTGTCGACGTTCCCGGTCGACTTCCCGAGCGCGACGGAGGCGGTGAGGACGCTCGCCTGCGGAGCCGCGCCGAGCACTCCGGTGTCGGGGCCGGTGCCGCGTCCGGCGAGCAGGGAGGCCACCCAGGTGCCGTGGTTCGCGGCGTCGCCGTCGCCCAGCGGCTTCTGGCCGTTCGCGGCGCCGACGCCGGACACGTCCGTGCCGCCGGTCACCGCGCCGGCCAGGTCGGGGACCGTCCCGTCGACGCCGGTGTCGATCACCGCGACCTTCACGCCCGCGCCCTTGGTCGTCTGCCAGGCCTGGGCGAAGCCGTACTCGGTCAGCCAGTACTCCATGTCGCGCACCTGGTCGGCGTGCGCGGGGGCGGCAGGAGCGATTCCGACCACGAGGGCAGTCGCGAGGGCGGCGGCGAGCGCGGTCGCGCCCGCAGCCAGGGTGCGGCGGAGCCGGGTCAGCCGGCCTGGATGCGGCACTCGCACACCTCGGGCGACCACCCGCCCCGCGCGAGCGCCAGGTCGCCGATCGGGTTGACGCCGGGGCCGGCGGCCAGCGCGTGCGCCGCGAGCGCGTGCAGGCACTTGACGCGGGTCGGCATCCCGCCCGCCGAGACGCCGGCGAGCTCCGCCACGACGCCGATGGACTCGCGGTCGGCGAGGTACTGCTCATGCGCCGCCCGGTACTGGTCGCGCACGTCCTCGTTCTCGGCCAGGAGGTCGTTGTACTCGTTCATCACCTGGGTGGCCTCCAGCTGCGACATGGCGGCGGTGGCGGCGGGGTGCGAGAGGTAGTAGAAGGTCGGGAACGGCGTGCCGTCGTCTAGCCGCGGGGAGGTGGAGACGACCGTGGGGCGGCCGCACACGCAGCGCGCGGCGATCCCGACGACGTTGCGCGCCGGGCGGCCGAGCTGCTCGCTCACGGCGGCGATGTCGGCGTCGGTGACGGGGTCGAACGGGGGTCTGGTCATGTCGTGCCTTGCGTTTCTGCGTTACTTGCCGGGTGCGGGAGTCGGGGTGGGCGCCGGCGTGCTGCCGAGCTGCGCCGGGGTGGCGTCCGTGAGCCCGGCGCCCATCAGCGAGCCGAACAGGGAGCCGACCCAGTCGGTGCGGGTCTTCTGGAGCCTGGAGCTCACCGGCGTGGTGTCGCCCTTCGCCGCGGGGGCGCGGTCGTCGATGACGAGGTAGCTGGTCTCCCCCGGCATGACGTAGTACAGCCGGTCGCGGGCCTGGGCGCGGATGTAGCTCGGGTCGTTCCAGCGGGCGCGCTGCTCCTTGAGCGCGTCGACCTGCGCGGAGAGCTCCTGGACGGCCTTCTGCTGGTCGGCGATCTGCTGTCGCTGCGCCAGGTAGCCCTGCAGCGACGGCGCCAGGATGACGACGGCGAGCACGACGGCCCCCATCATCACGAGCGAGAAGGCGGAGAAGTGGAGGCCGCGCAGCCAGCGCCCGGTCGCCGTCGGCTGCTCGAAGGAGGCGGCGACGCGCTGCGTGCGCGGCTTCGGCATGGCCCCTCCTGCGGTTCTGGGCGGACGTGGAGGACCGGGCGTCCCCGCTGTCAATCGTAGGCGATCCGCCCTGAGCGGCGGCCGCGCGGGCGGGGTGTCGCGGTGTGCTCAGTGCGCTGTCAGCATGACGACGAGCCGGACGGCGCCGACCGCGACCAGCCCGAGCCCGCCGAGCGTGAACACCAGCCCGATCGCGCGGGCGTCGCGCGGCCGGAACCGCTCCCGCGCATCCCGGTCGGCGAACAGGGCAGCCGCCCGTTCGGGGCGGCGCAGCAGGTAGGCGCCGAACACGACGAACAGGCCGGCCAGCAGCAGGAACACCCCCAGCACCAGAACCTCCCCCGAAACCCGCACCCCCGTATCCTCCCAGCTACGCCGAAGGGTGAGTAGTCGCGGAAATCCGTGACGGATAACCACGATTACTCACCCTTCGGCGGTGTGTCAGCCCTGGAAGCGGGGGAAGGCGCTGCGGCCGGCGTAGACGGCGGCGTCGCCGAGCTCCTCCTCGATGCGGAGGAGCTGGTTGTACTTGGCGACGCGCTCGGAGCGGGCCGGGGCGCCGGTCTTGATCTGGCCCGCGTCGGTGGCGACGGCGAGGTCGGCGATGGTGGTGTCCTCGGTCTCGCCGGAGCGGTGCGAGAGCACGGCGGTCATGCCGCTGCGCTGGGCCAGCGACACCGCGTCGAGCGTCTCGGTGAGGGTGCCGATCTGGTTCACCTTCACCAGGATGCTGTTCGCAGCCTTCGCCTGGATGCCCTTCGCGAGGCGCTTCGGGTTGGTGACGAACAGGTCGTCGCCGACGAGCTGCAGCTTGCCGCCGAGCTCGGCGTTGAGGAGGGTCCAGCCCTCCCAGTCGTCCTCGGCCAGCGGGTCCTCGATGGAGACCAGCGGGTAGTTCGCGGCCAGCTCCTGGTAGTAGGCGCTCATCTCGGCCGCGGTGCGGTCCTGGCCCTCGAAGCGGTAGACGCCGTTCTCGAAGAACTCGGTGGAGGCCACGTCGAGGCCGAGCGCGATCTGCGAGCCGACCGTGTAGCCGGCCTTCTCGATGGCCTCGGAGATGAGGTCGAGCGCCGCGCGGTTGTGCTCCAGCTCGGGGGCGAAGCCGCCCTCGTCGCCGAGGCCGGTGTTGAGGCCCTTCGACTTCAGGAGCGCCTTGAGCGAGTGGTAGGTCTCCACGCCCCAGCGCAGGCCCTCGGAGAAGGTCTCGGCGCCGATGGGGAGGATCATGAACTCCTGGATGTCGACTCCGGTGTCGGCGTGGGCGCCGCCGTTGATGATGTTCATCATCGGGACCGGGAGGACGTGCGCGTTCGGGCCGCCGACGTAGCGGAACAGCGGCAGGTCGGCCGAATCGGCCGCGGCCTTGGCGACCGCGAGGCTGACCCCGAGGATGGCGTTGGCGCCGAGGCGCTTCTTGTTGTCGGTGCCGTCGAGCTCGATCATCGCCTCGTCGACCAGGCGCTGGTCGCTGGCCTCGTAGCCCTCGATCGCCGGGCCGATCTCGTCGAGCACTGCGTCGACGGCCTTCTCGACGCCCTTGCCCAGGTAGCGGTCCTTGTCGCCGTCGCGAAGCTCGTAGGCCTCGAAGGCGCCGGTGGACGCACCGGACGGGACGGCGGCGCGGCTGACCGTGCCGTCCTCCAGGAGCACCTCGACCTCGACGGTCGGGTTGCCGCGGGAGTCGAGAATCTCGCGAGCGCCTACTGCTTCGATCTGAGCCACAACAATCTCCTTGATGGTTTCGTGGGTTGCCGAATCAGTCTAGTGACGTCGGGTTAACGGCTTTAACGGAGTGGCGGGATGCTTGCGACAAATGGCGCGCGAGCGTGGTCGCAGCTCACGACAGCGGCTTGAACTCCAGCGCGGCGGCGTCCGCGGTCCCCGGATCGACGAACGCGAACGATTTGTACCCGGCCGCGGCCGCGCGGTCCAGCACGCCCTTGAGGTTCTTCGCCCGGCGGTCGAGCCGCACCCGGCGGCCGGAGGCCACCAGCTCGGACTTGATCGCCATCAGCCGGTCGAGCGGGACGCTCGGGTCGTGGACGAGCACCACGGTGTCGAGCGCCGCGTCCTCCGGCACGTCGATCAGGTCCACGACGCGCTCGAAGCCGATCGAGAACCCGCACGCCGGAACGTCGCTGCCGAGGAAGCGCCCGATCATCCCGTCGTAGCGGCCGCCGCCGCCCACCGAGCTGCCGGAGCCCGGGTGCGCGATCTCGAAGATCGTGCCGGTGTAGTAGCCCATGCCGCGCACCAGAGTGGGGTCGAACCGCAGCGCAACGCCCTCCGGGAGGGTGTCGAGCGCGTGCGCCAGCGACTCCAGGGCGGCGATGGCGTCGGTGTCCATGCCCTCAGGCAGGATGCCGGAGATCGCCTCCACGGTCAGCTCGACTCCGCCGTCCGCGAGGTGCGGCTCGAGCGCGGCGAGGATGCCGCCGAGCACGGCAGCGGAGTCCGCCCCGCCCTCGCTGAGCTCGGCTACCACGCCCTCCGCGCCGATCTTGTCGAGCTTGTCGATCGAGATGAGCACCTGCGGCCAGCGCGACTCGGCGAAGCCGCAGTACTCCAGCAGGCCGTTCAGGATGCGGCGGTCGTTGATCCGGATGGTGCAGCCGGTCAGGCCCAGGGCCTCCAGCGCGGCGGCGGTCGCGGTGATGAGCTCGACCTCCGCGAGCTGCGAGCCCTCGCCGATGATGTCGATGTCGCACTGCACGAACTGGCGGTAGCGGCCCTTCTGCGGCCGCTCGGCGCGCCAGACCGGCGCGATCTGGATGCTGCGGAACACGGGAGGCAGCTCGGCGCGGTGGGTGGCGTAGAAGCGGGCCAGCGGCACGGTGAGGTCGAAGCGCAGGCCGAGGTCGCAGAGCGCGAGGGTGTCCCCCGACTCGATCGCGGCGCGCAGGTCGTCGCCGCCGAGACCGCGCTTGAGCACGCTGAAGGCGAGCTTCTCGTTGTCGCCGCCGAGGCCCGAGTGCAGGCGCGCGACGTCCTCGACGACCGGGGTCTCGATCTCGTCGAAGCCGTGCGCGGCGAAGCTCCGGCGGATCACACCGAGCGCGTGCTCGCGGCGGGCCTTCTCGGCGGGGAGGAAGTCGCGCATGCCGCGGGGCGGGGTGATCGGGGAGGCCATGCGACGATTCTTCCAGATGGAGGCCTTGCGATGCCGACGGATGCCGCCCGGGGGGATCGCGGGATGGACAGCCGGAGTCGTAGACTGCCCCCGTTGCCACCCTGATGTCGTGCCGACCCCGCGCGATGCGGTGGTGTCCCAGTGAGGACCTGGCATGAGCCGCAGTCGTCCGACCACGTCGGCTGCGTTGCCAGACACACGACAACGCGTCCGCCCAGGGCCGGGATGATTGCGCCGCCGGTCGGCGCCGTCGGACCCGATCGGCGGCCCGGGTCCCCCGGCGGGCGCGCTGCCGGCCTGCGCAGCATCCGTCTGACAGAACACGCCGCGTCCGGTCGTGACGTGGCGGCATGTCCTGTCAGGCAGTGTGTCCCGTGTGGTGCCGGCCCAACGGCACGACGAGCGGGGTGCCCGCGACCGGGTCAGTCGCGATGACCGACTCGACGCCGAAGACGTCGCGGACGAGCTCCGCGGTGACGACCTCCGCCGGGTCGCCCGACGCGACGATCGACCCCGCCCGCATCGCCACCAGGTGGTCGGCGTAGCGCGCGGCGAGGTTGAGGTCGTGCAGGACCATGACCACCGTCGTGCCGCGCGCCGCGTTCAGGTCGAGCAGCAGGTCGAGCACGTCGAGCTGGTGACTGATGTCGAGGAACGTGGTCGGCTCGTCCAGGAGCAGGATGCCGGTCTGCTGGGCGAGCGCCATCGCGATCCAGACGCGCTGGCGCTGGCCGCCGGAGAGCTCGTCGATCGCGCGATCGGCCAGCTCGGCGACACCGGTCGCGGCCATCGCCTCCTGCACGGCGGTGTCGTCCTCCGCCGTCCAGCGCCGGAACCAGCCCTGGTGCGGGTAGCGGCCGCGGGAGACGAGGTCGGCCACCGTGATCCCGTCGGGCGCGGTGGGCGTCTGCGGCAGCAGGCCCAGCCGGGTCGCGACCTCCTTGGTGGGCAGGGAGCGGATGTCCGCGCCGTCGAGCAGCACGCTGCCGGAGGCCGGCGCGAGCAGCCGGGACAGCCCGCGCAGCAGGGTGGACTTGCCGCAGGCGTTCGGCCCGACGATGGCGGTGACGCGACCGGGTGGGATGTCCAGGTCGAGGCCGTCGACGACCACCCGGCCCTCGTAGGCGAGGGTCAGGTCGCGCGCGGCCAAGGTCTGTTCAGTCATGCGAGTCTTCACTTTCTCAGCCCCCCCGGCCGACACGGTTGGTCCTGGTGAGCTGCCAGAGCAGGTAGGGCGCCCCGACGATCCCGGTCACGACGCCGACCGGGAACACGACGCCCGGCACGGCGAACTGGGCGACGACGTCCGACAGCACGAGCACGAGCGCGCCGACGAGAGCCGCCGGCACCAGCGCGAGCGAGCCGCGTCCCACGAGGCGACGCGCGACGGGCGCCGCCAGCAGCGCGACGAACGCGATCGGCCCCGCGACCGACACCGCTACGGCGGCGAGCGCCACCCCGACGCCCACGCTCACGATGCGGGTGCGCTCGGGGCGCACGCCGATCCCGGCCGCCAGGTCGTCACCGAGCCCGAGTGCGGCGAGCGGCCTCCCGACCAGCAGCGCCGCCGGGATGAGCACGACGGCGGAGACCGCCAGCACGGCCAGCGAGGTGCCGTCCACGCTGTTGAGGCTGCCGGTGATCCAGACCAGCGCCTGCTGCACATCGCTCAGGTCGGCGCGGGTGAGCACGTACGAGACGATGCCCGCGCAGACCGCGGCGAAGCCGATCCCGACCAGGACGAAGCGGTAGCCGCTCACCCCGTTGCGCCAGGCGAGCAGGTAGATCAGCACCGCGGCGACCAGCGTGCCCGCGAGGACGACGCCGGAGAGCGCGAGGCCGGTGATCCCGAACCACACCAAGGCGATGGCGCCGGTCGCGGCCGCGCTGGTCGTGATGCCGATGATGTCGGGGCTCGCGAGCGGGTTGCGGGCGACCGACTGGAACAGCGCGCCGGACAGGCCGAGGCACGCGCCGACCAGCACAGCGGCGAGCAGCCGCGGCAGTCGGAGGTCGAGGATGACGAACGAGGTGAGCCGGTCGGCGCGGCCGACCAGGGCGGCGAGCACGTCGGAGGGCGCGACGCCCGCGTCCCCGAGCGTGAGCGACACGGCCGACACCAGGACGACGAGCACGGCGAGCACGAGGGACACCCGGAGCGCGCGGGCGTGCCGGTGCCGGCGGTCGAGGGCGACGCTCGACGCGGGCCGGGAGGCGGTTCCCGCGGTCTGCGCGCTCACAGCCCCACCAGCTTCCTGCGCCGCACGAGCGCGATGAACAGCGGCGCCCCGACGAACGCCATGACGATCCCGACCTGCAGCTCCCCCGGCGGCGCGACGACGCGGCCGATCACGTCGCACGCGATCAGCAGCGCGGGCGCGATGACGGCGGAGAACGCGAGGATGCGGCGGTAGTCCGCGCCGACGACCCAGCGGGCGACGTGCGGCACGACGAGCCCGACGAACGCGATCGGGCCGACCGCGGCCGTGGCCGATCCGCAGAGCAGCACGATCGCGACGGCCGACAGCGCCCGCGCGAGGCCGACCCGCTGGCCGAGGCCGCGCGCCACGTCGTCGCCGAGCGCGAGACCGTTGAGCAGCCTCCCGAGCCCGAGCGCGAGCACCGCGCCGACGCTCAGCGTCGGCAGCACCTGCCAGAGCACGTCGAAGCCGCGGCCGGCGAGCGACCCGACCTGCCAGAACCGCATCTGGTCGAGCGAGACCCGGCTGGTCAGCATGACCGCGGTGATGAGCGAGCCGAGCGCGGCGGAGACCGCGGCGCCCGCCAGCGCGAGCTTGACCGGCGTCGCGCCCTCCCGGCCCACCGAGGACACCGCGTAGACCAGGCCGGCGGCGAGCGCCGCCCCCGCGAACGCGAACCAGACGTACCCGGACACCGTCGTGACGCCGAGGAACGCGATCGCCACGACGACGGCCAGCGAGGCGCCGAAGTTCACGCCGAGGATGCCGGGATCGGCGAGCGAGTTGCGCGACAGCCCCTGCATCACCGTGCCGGCCAGGCCGAGCGCGAGCCCGGCGGCGAGGCCGAGCAGCGTGCGCGGGAGGCGGCTGCCGACGACCACCAGGGAGTCGGGGTCGCTCGCCGTGTAGTGCGCCAGTGCGTGCAGCACGTCGGCGGGCGCGATCGTCCGGGCGCCGACCATGAGGCTGAGCACGCACACCGCCACGAGGACGACGACCGCGATCAGGAAGCCCAGGAGGGTACGCCGGCGCCGCCGGACGTGCGCGGGGACCTCCCCGGCACGCCCGGCTGGCGCGGTGGCGACACCGGTGGGCATCGCTGGGCTACTTGACCTTCGCGGCCGCGGCGGCGAGCTGCGGCACGTAGCGGTCGAGCATCCACGGGATGCTGAGCACGCTGGGCGCGCTCGTGGCGGCGACGAACGACTCGCCGACGATCGGCGCGAAGCGGCCCTCCTTGACGGCAGGCATCGCGGCGACCAGCGGGTCGGCGGTGAACGCGTCCACCGACGACTGCTTGTCGAAGTACATGACGAGCAGGTCGGTGTCGATCTTCGAGAGGTTCTCGTAGCTGAGCTGGTAGAAGAAGCTGCCGTCGCCCTTCGAGGAGTCGAGGGAGGCGATGCTCGGCGAGTTGGTCATCCCGAGGTCGTTCAAGAGCTGCACCCGCGGGTCCTCCGCGCGGTAGACGTTGAGCACGCCGGGCTGGTTGGCGGCGGCGTAGAAGAACGTCTTGCCCTTGATGGCCGGATACGTGTCGGCCAGCGCGGCGACGGCGGACTCGGTCTTCTTCACGAGCGCGTCCGCCTGGGAGGTCATCCCGAGCGCCTTGCCGACGATGGCGGTCTGGTCGCGCCAGCTCGTCGCCCACGGCTTCGCGGGGTACGCGACGACGGGAGCGATCTTGCTGAGCGTGTCGAACTCGGTCTGCGTGAGGCCGGAGTACGGGGCCAGGATGACGTCCGGCTTGGCCTTCACGAACTGCTCGAACGGCACCTCGCCGGAGTCGGCGTCGAGAAGCTGCGGGGTCTTCCCCTTCAGCGCCGCGATCTTCTCGGCGTCCCACGGGAGGACGCCCTTCGCGTCGCCGCCGTAGCTGAACTTCGGCATCGCGACCGGGACGACACCGAGGGCGAGCGCGATGTCCTGCGCGCCCCAGCCCCAGGTCGCGACGCGCTTCGGCGCCGAGGGGATGGTGGCCGCGCCGAGCGCGCTGTCGATCGTCACCGGGAAGCTGCCCGCGGAGCCCGATGCGGACGGTTCGTCGGCCTGCCCGCCCGCCGAACAGCCGGTGAGGACGAGGGCGGCCGCGGAGGCGACGGCGGCGAACGACAGGACCAGGCGCGAGCGCGCGGAAACGGGCATGACTCTCCTCGGGAGGGTGCCGATGGCACGAAGGTGGGAAGCGTGCCGACGTGGCACGTTAGGTAAGCCTAACCTAAACCGATGCTTCCTGCTCGCGGATCTCCCCCTGCAGCTCGCGCAGCGTCGACCGCAGCGCGCGCTCGGCGTCCAGGCCCTGCGCCTTCGCCGACGCGACGATGGCCAGCAGCAGCGGCCCCAGCTCGTCCTCGCTCTCCACCTGCACGCCGCCCGACTCGCTCAGGTCGATCAAGCCGACCTTCTCGGCGCGGCCGAGCAGCTTGTCGGCGAGCGCGAGGGAGGGCATGGCCTGAGGGATGCCGTCCAGCACGCTCGTGCGGCCCGGCTTCTCGACCTTCTTGAGGTCGTCCCAGAACCCGACCACGTCGTCCGCGGTCTCCGCCGTGCGGTCGCCGCCGAAGACGTGCGGGTGCCGGCCGACCATCTTGCGGGTCATCTGCTCGGCGACGTCCTGGATGTCGAAGTCCTCGCCCGCGGTGTGCGCGGCGATGTCCGCGTGGAACAGCACCTGGTAGAGCACGTCGCCGAGCTCCTCCAGCATCTCGTCGCGGTTCCCCGTCTCGATGGCCTCGATCAGCTCGTAGGTCTCCTCGATGAGGTACTGCACCAGCGACTCGTGCGTCTGGGCTGCGTCCCACGGACAGCCGCCGGGAGCGCGGAGCTGCGCCATCACGGCGACGAGCTCGTCGAGTCTGGTGGGCGCCGCGTCGGTCATGGGATGCTCCTCCCGTCGGGGACAGGTTCATCCTCTCACCGGAACCGATCGGTAGACTGGGATCACTGGTGTGCCGGGAAGTCTGGTCGGCGAATTCGTTCCTCCCTTCCGCGCGTCGGCGCGAGATTGGCCACCGATGAGCATCATCCGCTCCGAGCGCACCGCCGCCGGGCTCCTGCTGGGCGCCGCCGCGCTCGGCCTCCTGCTGGCGAACACGGCCGTCGGCCCCGCCTTGCTGAGCCTCCAGCACTCCCACGTCGGAGGCGGCCTGGTGGACCTCAGCGTCGGGCACTGGATCAGCGACGGGCTTCTCGCGGTCTTCTTCTTCATCGTGGCGGTCGAGCTCAAGCACGAGCTGGTGGCCGGCGAGCTCAACTCGTTCGCGAAGGCCGTCCACCCGGCGATCGCGGCGGCGTTCGGCGTCGCCGTGCCTGCCCTGATCTACCTCGCGATCACGGCGGGCTCCGGCCTGTCCGACGGCTGGCCCATCCCGACCGCGACGGACATCGCCTTCGCGCTCGGCGTGCTCGCGGTGTTCGGGCGCGGGCTGCCGAACCGGCTGCGGGTGTTCCTGCTGGCGCTGGCGGTGCTGGACGACCTGGTGGCCATCCTGATCATCGCCGTGTTCTTCACGACGAACCCGAACCTGCTGGAGCTCGGCGCCGCCGCGGTGGTCGTCGTCGCGTTCGGCCTGCTCAGCCGGCTGCTGCACGGGAGGCTGCGCTGGCCTATCGGCGTGCTGATGGCGCTGCTCGCGGTGCTGACCTGGTGGCTCGTCTACGACTCCGGTGTGCACGCCACGATCGCGGGCGTCGCGCTCGGGCTGGTCATGGCGCGTGCGCCGGGCCGTCGCACCGCGCACGCCCTGGAGCCGTGGTCGAACGGGCTGATCCTGCCGCTGTTCGCTTTCTCGGCCGCGCTCGTCGTCATCCCGGGAGTATCCCCCGCAGAGCTGTCGCCGGCGTTCTGGGGGGTCCTGGTCGCCCTCCCCGTCGGGAAGCTGGTGGGGATCACGCTGGGCGGCTGGCTCGGGTCGTTCACGCGGCCGAAGGCGGAACGCGCGCGCATCCCCGTGCTCGGTCTCGTGACGGTCGGGGCACTGGGCGGCATCGGCTTCACGGTGTCGCTGCTGATGAACGAGCTGGCCTTCGCGGGCTCGGCCACCGTGCGCGCCGAGGGCACCCTCGCGGTGCTGCTGGGCTCCGCGGTCTCGATCGTGCTCGCCGGAATCCTCGTCACCACGCTCGCGCGCCGCAACCGCCGCCAGCACCCGCGCGAGATTCGTGACGAATCGCGCGAATCCGCGCGCGAAACGCCACATTCGTAACGAATCGCAGGGATCGACGGCGACGACATTCGTGCCGAATCGCGCGAATCCGCGCGCGAAACGCGACATTCGTGACGAATCGCGGGGGCGTCAGCGGAGGAGGGCGGGGAGCGTGAGGGCGGCGACGAGGAGCAGCAGGGTGACGACGCCGATGGCGATGCCGCCGGGGTGGCCGAGGTTGATCGTCACGCCGACGCCGAACCGCTTCGGGACGAACAGTGCGGGGTCGGCGGAGTTGACGTAGATCAGCCCGCCCTTCCAGTGCCGGTCGTCGTCGCGCGGGTCCACGGCGTCGCGGCCGGCCCCCGGCGCGGTCGCCCCGCCTCCGACCGGCACGGCGGCGCGGGCGGCGCGCGTCCCGCTGACGAGACGGATGGCATAGAGGCCGATCACGACGAAGATCACCACCAGCAGAGCGACCGTGACGATGCCGATCCCGGCGCTCGGCTGGTTCGACCCGTCGTGCAGCCAGCCGATCACGGACAGCACGGCGAACGCGGCGGACACGACGAACGCCATCCAGCCGAGCAGCGACTGCGTCAGCTCGGCCTGCAGCGCAGCGATCCGCTCCGCGACCTCCGGCGCCTCTCCCCCGCCGCGCCGCCACGGGACGGCGCGGACCACGAACGCGATCCCCACCATCAGCGCGAGCACGCCGAACGCGATCAGGAGCGGCCCGAACACCGAGGCGACCGTCTTGGCCGCGAACCGGTCGGGCTGCCCGCTCGCGTCCCAGTGCACCGCGATGGAGGCCGGGAGGCTGTCGTACAGCGCGACGCCGACCGCCCCGGCAGCCAGCAGCAGCACCAGGGCGGCCGCGAACCAACCGAACGCCGGCCGCGACCGCGCGCCGGAGTCCGGCGTGACGCTGCCGGAGATCCGCACCGGCACGTCGTCCAGCCAGCCGCCCGCGCGCTTGGCCGCCTGGATGCTCCGGCGCGACAGCAGGTAGCCCCCGATGGAGCCGACCAGCAGGACGAGCGTCGCGACGAGCGCCGGCGCGGCGGGGCCGACCGGGATGACGAGCACGGCCGCGACCAGCGCGACGACGTACGAGACCACGACGACGACGCGGAAGCGCCGGATCGCCGCGACCACGACCGGGTCGGCGACCCGGCCGCGCGGCACCAGCACGCCGAGCGGCAGGGTGGTGCGGCTCATCGCCGGCAGCATCAGGAGGATCGCGGCGATCAGCGTCGTCACGGCGAAGGTGCTCAGCAGGACGGCGGTCATGGGAAGTTTCCTTTCGTGTCGCCCCTGGTCGGTGCGGCGGGAGGTGCGGCGGGACGCGCAGGGGGCTGGCCAGCGGCATCGTTCTGCCCGCGGGCCTGGTCGAACAGCCAGGCGATGGCGGACGTGCGGGACTCCAGCTCCGACCGCTCGACGCCGTGGGCGATGCCCTCGGCGATCAGGGCGCTCAGCCGCGCCGACCAGTCGGCGAGGAACCGCTCGTCGGGCGGTCCGCTTCCGGCGTCGCGCGCGATCACCGACCCGGAGCGCCGGCTGGTGCGCACGATGCCCTCGGTACGGAGCGCGTCGTACGCCTTGACGACGGTGGCGGCGTTGATCCCGAACCGCACGGCGACCTGCCGCACGGAGACGAGCGCGTCGCCCTCGCGCAGCTCACCGCGCGCGACGGCGTCGATCACGCGATCGTGCAGCTGCTGGTAGAGCGGCGTCTCCGCCGTCGGATCGAGCTCGATGCGCATGTGACGCCCTCCCGTCTGTATCGGTACCTATAGTACAACCGATACAGCGGCAGCGCACTACTCGCGTCAGGCGGCGGGTTCGGTGGCCGGCTCCGGGGCCGGGAACAGGGCGCCGAGCAGGGAGCCCACCCACTCGATCAGCCCCGCGTCGTCCAGCGCCTCGCCGTTCACCCGCGGCAGCGGGACCGTCGCGACCTTGGGCGCCGCGTGGTACTTCGACCCCGGATACATGCGCTGCAGGCGCACCTGCTTGGAATCCGGGAGCAGCGCCGGGGCCAGGCGCAGGTTGGAGCCCATCGCCACGACCTCCCCCAGCCCGGCTTTCTGCGCCGCCCGGCGCAGGCGCGAGACCGCGATCAGGTTCAGCACCGGCTGAGGCGGCTCGCCGTAGCGGTCGGCCAGCTCCTCCAGCACCAGGTCGATCTGGCCGTCCTTGGCGGCGGGCGAGCTCGCGGTGGACAGCTTCTGATACGCCTCCAGCCGCAGCCGCTCGCTGTCCACGTACTCCTCGGGGATGTGCGCGTCGACCGGCAGCTCCAGGCGCAGCTCGGTCTGGCCCTCGGCGACGTCCCCGCGGAACGTGGAGACGGCCTCCCCGATCATCCGCAGGTACAGGTCGAAGCCGACGCCGGCGATGTGGCCGGACTGCTCGCCGCCGAGGAGGTTGCCCGCGCCGCGGATCTCGAGGTCTTTGAGCGCGACCTGCATGCCGCTGCCGAGGTCGTTGTTCGCCGCGATCGTGGACAGCCGGTCGTGCGCTGTCTCGCTGAGCGGCTTGTCCTCGTCCCAGAGGAAGTACGCGTATGCCCGCTCGCGGCCACGGCCCACCCGGCCGCGGAGCTGGTGGAGCTGGCTGAGCCCGTACTTGTCGGCGCGGTCGATGATGATCGTGTTGGCGTTGGAGATGTCGAGGCCGGTCTCGATGATGGTGGTCGAGACGAGCACGTCGAACTTGCGCTCCCAGAAGTCGACCACGACCTGCTCGAGCGCGTGCTCGTTCATCCGGCCGTGCGCGACCCCGACGCGGGCCTCCGGCACGAGCTCGGCCAGTTTGGCGGCCGCCGCCGAGATGGACCCGACACGGTTGTGCACGAAGAACACCTGGCCCTCGCGCAGCAGCTCGCGCCGGATCGCCGCGGCGACCTGCCGCTCGGAGTACGGCCCGACGAAGGTGAGGATCGGGTGCCGGTCCTCCGGCGGGGTGGCGAGGGTCGACATCTCGCGGATGCCGGTGACCGCCATCTCCAGCGTGCGCGGGATCGGGGTCGCGCTCATCGCCAGGATGTCCACGTTGGTCTTGAGCTTCTTCAGCTGGTCCTTGTGCTCGACGCCGAAGCGCTGCTCCTCGTCGATGATCACCAGGCCGAGGTCCTTGAAGGAGACCCCGTCGGCGAGGATGCGGTGCGTGCCGATCACGACGTCCACGGTGCCGTCGGCCATGCCGCGCAGGGTCTCGCGCGCCTCCTTGTCGGACTGGAACCGGCTGAGCTGGCGCAGATGGATGGGGAAGCCGGCGAACCGCTCCATGAAGGTCTCGGCGTGCTGCTTCACCAGCAGCGTCGTCGGCACGAGCATGGCGACCTGCTTGCCGTCCTGCACCGCCTTGAAGGCCGCCCGGATCGCGATCTCGGTCTTGCCGAAGCCGACGTCTCCCGAGATGAGCCGGTCCATCGGGATGGGCCGCTCCATGTCGGCCTTCACCTCGTCGATGGTCTGGAGCTGGTCGTGCGTCTCCGCGAACGGGAACGCCTCCTCCAGCTCGCGCTGCCACGGGGTGTCCGGGCCGAACGCGTGGCCCTTGCTGGCCATCCGCGCCGAGTAGAGCTTGACCAGCTCCACGGCGATGTCGCGGACCGCACGACGGGCCTTGCCCTTGGCCGCCGACCAGTCGCTGCCGCCCATCTTGGACAGCTGCGGGGCCTCGCCGCCGACGTAGCGGGTGAGGAGGTCGAGCTGGTCGGTCGGGACGAACAGCTTGTCGCCCGGGTAGCCGCGCTTGGACGGCGCGTACTCCAGCGCCAGGTACTCGCGCTTGGACTTGACCGCGTTGCGGCCGCCGCTGGAGACCTCGCGCTGCGTCAGCTCCACGAACTTGCCGATGCCGTGCGTCTCGTGCACGACGTAGTCGCCCGGCTTCAGCGCGAGCGGGTCGACGACGTTCTTGCGCCGGGTGGCGAGCTTCTTGACCTGCCGCGACTCGTAGCCGACCGAGCGGCCGTAGAACTCGCTCTCGCCGATCAGCGCGAGCTTCTCCTCCGGGAACTCGAAGCCGTGCTCCACGGTCGCGCGCAGCAGGTAGGCGACGCCGGGCTCCGGGCTCTCCGGGAAGGAGTCGACCGGGCGCGCGGGCAGCTCGGCCTCCGACAGCACCTGCGCAGCGCGCTCGACCAGGCCCGCGCCCTCGGCGACGATGGCGACCCGCCAGCCCGCGCGCAGCCGCTGGGCGACGTGCTCGACGGCGCCGGTGACGTTGCCCGCGAAGCTGGGCACGGCCTCCGCGTTGACGCGCACCTGGAGGTACTCCTCGACCTCGCGCTCCAGCACGAGCCCGTCGGCGGCGTCGGCCTGGAAGCCCGAGAACGTCCACCACGGATGGTCGGGGGCGCTCTGGCCCGGCCGGCTGAACTTCACCGAGTCCTTGAGCCGCTGCAGGGTGAGGAAGTCGCCGGCCGCGAGGTCGATCGGGGCGGCGGCGCCGACGGTCGCGGCGCTCCACGCGGCCGAGAGGAACTCGCGGTTGGTCTCGGCGAGGCTCACCGCGCGCGACGCGACGCGCTCGGGCGACAGCACGGCGACGGCCGCGCCGCTCGGGAGGTAGTGGGTGAGCGGCACGAGCCGGTCCACGAGCGCGGGGGCGAGCGACTCCATGCCCTCCACCGGGATGCCCTCGCCGATCTTGGCGAGCATCGCGGACAGGCTCGGGAACTCGTGCTCCATCTCCCGGGCGCGCTGACGCACCGGCTCGCTGAGCAGCAGCTCACGGCTCGGCGGGAGGGTCACCGCGGGGATCGGCTCGGGCAGCGAGCGCTGGTCGGCGACCGAGAACGCCCGGATCTGCTCCACCTCGTCGCCGAAGAAGTCGACGCGGTACGGGTGCTCGGCGGTCGGCGGGAAGACGTCGAGGATGCCGCCGCGCACGGCGAACTCGCCGCGGCGGGTGACCATGTCGACGCGCGAGTAGGCGAAGTCGACGAGCCGGAGGGCGAGCGCGCCGAGGTCGAACCCACGGCCTCCCGCGGTCAGCTCGATGGTGCCGTAGTCGGTGAGGTTGTCGGCCAGCGGCTGCAGGGCGGCGCGCACCGAGGCGACGAGCACGAACGGGTGCGAGGCCTCCCCCGCCTCCCGGGCGGCCGACCAGTCGGCGAGCCGGCGCAGGGCGAGGAGCCGCTTGCCGACGATCTCGGGGCTGGGGCTCAGGCGCTCGTGCGGCAGCGTCTCCCAGGCCGGGAACTCCACGATCTCGGCGTCGGGGAGCACGCACGGCAGCGCGGCGCGCACCGACTCGGACTCGCGGCCGGTCGCCGTGATGACGAGCACCGCCTCGGAGGAGCCCGCCGCGGCCCGCTTGCCGATGAGGCCGGCGAGGAGGGGCACCCGGAGGCCGTCGGTGAGCGAGAAATCGGCGTCGCGACCCGCATAGGCCAGAGCGTCGGCGTACGTGGAGGCGCGCTGAAGCGCCGCGATCAAGCCCTGCAGTATCACTCGGGAGAGTCTACGCGCGGCGACCGACACCCCGGTCGGGGACGGGAATGAGCTCGCCGCGGTCGCCGAGCGTCGCCCAGCGCGCCGGCTCGACGGTCGCGGCGGCCGCGATCGCGCCGGGGACGGACCGGGAGCTCAGCAGGAGCCCGGCGTGCGAGGGGCGCAGCGCGTCGGGAGTCGTGAGGACCTCCAGCGCGGCGAACCCGTCCAGCCGCGCGACCCCGGCCTTCACGCAGGCCTCCTTGGCGGTCCACGCCAGCCGGAAGGCCCGCGCGGGGTCCGCCGCCGCGCCGATCAGAGCGCGCTCGGCCGGCGTCAGCGCGTCGGCGAGCTTCACCTCGCTGTCCGCCTCGACGTCCACACCGAGTCGGGACCACGATGTCCCGGCGGCCACCCAGCCGGCGGCGTGCGACCAGCTCACGTGACGGCCGGCGACCGCGAGCGGGAGGCCGTGCTGGCCGCCGCAGACCTCGCAGCGTTGCCGCAGGTCCACGGGCGAAACCTCCCCGGCGCCGGCGGCACGGAGCGCGTATGCGGCGAGCAGGCGGGCGGCGGTGAAGTCGTCCCTGTCCGCCGGCGAGCGCAGCCTTCGCAGCCGAGCCTCCGCGGCCATCCCGAGCGGAGCGTGCGGGAGGACAGCCAGCACGTGCCGCGTCGGCGCGACGACGACCGTGCTCTGCTCCATCCGCTCAGGCTAGCCGCGTCAGATCCGGCCGCGTCAGATCCAGCCCTCGAGGGCCTCCATGAACCCGTCGTGGTCGTCGCGGTGGATGACGTGGCCGCTGCCCCGCACCACCCGCACGTCGAAGCCGGTGTCGCGCAGGCGCTCGGCGACATGCGGCTTCACCAGGTGCGAGTTGTCGGCCAGCATCACCAGCGACGGAATGGCCATGTGCTCCGGCGCGCGCATGACGCTCGGCGCGAGCACGGATGGGATGGCCGCGCGGTCGAACGACTTGAACGTCTCGACCTCGATCGCGACGTCGGCGGGATCCCAGCGCGGGTTCCGTTTGGCGATCCGCGCGGCGGACTGCCGCGCCAGCGTCTTCAGGAAGGCCGGAGCGAGCATGAGCTGGAACCAGTTGGCGGCCGGGCAGGAGAAGGCGGGGTCGACGTAGACCGCGCGCCGCGGGTGCAGCCGGTCGACGGCGAGGCTCACGGTGAGCCCGCCGAGCGAGTGGCCCATCACGAGCTCCGGCGCGTACGGGACGGTGTCGACGATGTCCTCCGCCATCAGCTCGGCGGTGTACTCCGCGGTGCGCGGGCTGTGGCCGTGGCCGCGGAGGTCGACGGCGACCACGTGGTAGCCGCGCTCGGCGAGCACGGGGCCGACCCGACGCCAATTGCGCGAGTCCGACATGACGCCGTGGACGAGGACCGCGTACCGGTCTCCTGCGCCCCACTCGCGCGTATACAACTTCATGGTCTGCGACGGTACCGTGTCGCCCTGGGCCGATGCCCCACGTCAGCTACGCTCTGGCTGAACGTCCGGCGTGAGTCGCCGGGGAGGGGGACAACAATGAGCTTTCAGCCGCAGCCGGTCTACGGGCCGCCGGGCTACTACGCCGCGCCGCCCGCTCCGCTGCGGCCGCGGACGCTCGGCGCTGTCTCGATGGGCCTCGCGCTCGGCGTCTTCGTGCTGTCGCTGGTCGCCTCGGTGTACATCGGCATGACCGCGGGACCGCTGATGCACGGCACGGCGGGCACCGCCTACACGGTGGACTCGACGAACCTCTCGCAGGCGCAGCTGGCCGCGTTCGCGCCGATCGGGGTCCTGATGGGCGCACAGATGCTCTTCGGGACGGTGCTCGGCATCCTCGCGCTCGTGCTGGGGATCATCGCGGTCGCGACCAAGCGCGGTCGCGCGTTCGGCGTCGTCGGGATCGCCGTCGCCGCGGCGGCCCCGGTCCTGTCCTTCATCGTCTACACCGTCACCATCGCCGCGACCGCCCCGCACGCCTAGCGCCGAGGGGCACGTAAACGCCCCCAAAACCGCGTTTTAGGGGCGTTTACGTGCCCCTCGGCGGATGGATGAGGGCGTCAGCGCTCGGTGTGGAAGTGGTTCTGGGCGGCGGTGAGGCCGTCGGTGGCGATCTTCTCGATCGCGTCGGCGGCGTCGCCGACGAGGATCGGGAGGTTCTTGCGCTCCTCCGCGCTGAAACCGGCGAGCACATGGTCGGCGGCAGCACGCGAGCCGGGCGGCCGGCCGACGCCGACGCGCACCCGGGTGAAGTCGCCGGTGCCGGTCGCGGCGATCACGTCGCGCACGCCGTTGTGGCCGCCGTGGCCGCCGCCGAACTTCAGCTTGAGGGTGTCGAACGGGATGTCGAGCTCGTCCTGCACCACGATCAGGTGCGCGGGGTCGAGCGAGTAGAAGCGCAGGAGCTGCGACACCGGGCCGCCTGACACGTTCATGAACGTGTTCGGCTTGGCCAGGATGAACCGCGGCCCGCCGGGGGCGAGACGCCCCTCGGCGACCGTGGAGTTCGTCTTGTGGGTCTTGAAGGTGAGGCGGCCGCGCGACGCGAGCTCGTCCAGCACCATCTGCCCCACGTTGTGACGAGTGGCCGCGTAGCCGGGCCCGGGGTTACCGAGCCCGACCACGAGCCAGGGGCCCTCTGAAGAGAGAGGACTGGCCATCGGGGGTGATTACTCCGCGGACTCTTCGGCGGCGGCCTCCTCGGCAGCCTCCTCGGTGGCCTCGGCAGCAGCGGCCTCTTCCGCCTCCTCGTCGGCGCGCGCGGCGGCCGGGACGACGACGTTGAGGATGAGCAGGTCCTCGTCCTCGGCGAGCACGGCGCCCGACGGGAGGGCGAAGTCCTTGGCGTGGTACTGGGTGCCCTCCTCGGCGTCCGTCACGTCGATGACGATGCGCTCGGGGATGTGGGTGGCCTCGACCTCGAGCTTGATGGTCGGGATGTCGAGCACCGCGATGGTGCCGGAGAACGGCTCGCCCTCGACGTGCACGGGGACCTCGACGGTCACCTTCTCGCCGCGGCGGACGATGATGAGGTCGAGGTGCTCGATGATCTGGAGCACCGGGTCCTTCTGGACGTCCTTCACCAGCGTGAGCTGGCTCTTCCCGTCGATGTCGAGGTCGAGGATCGCGTTGGCCTTGCGGAGCAGCAGGCCGACCTGGTGGGCCGGGACGGTGACGTGCACCGGGTCGGTGCCGTGGCCGTAGATGACCGCGGGGATCAGGCCCTTGGCGCGGATCTTGCGGGCAGCGCCCTTGCCGAAGCTGTCGCGGATCTCCGCGACGACCTTGTTGGACTCGTCAGCCATGATGTCTCCTTGCCGGCGGGGCCGGCTGTCTGGGCGAGCCGGAGGGCTCGCAGTATGGGGGGTGTCGACTCGAGCGCATCGAGGTGCGCGAGGAAAGACTGCGAAGCCTGCTCCACCGCGTCGATAACGGATGCCTGACGCATCCCTCGCCGAAGTTCAGTAACCCAGTCTACCCGACGGCCGAGCGCACGTCGTCCACGATCGCGGACACGAGGTCCTCGGGAGGTTCGGCGACGTCGAGCCGCACGCCGTCCTCCCCGGGCTGGAGCGGCTCCAGCGTCGCGAGCTGCGAGGCGAGCAGGGAGGCCGGCATGAAGTGGCCCGGCCGGATCATCCGCTCGGCGAGCAGGGCGCGGTCGCCGTCGAGCTCGGCGAAGAACGTGCCGGGCGCCTCCGACCGGATCAGGTCGCGGTACGAGCGCTTCAGCGCCGAGCACGCGACGACCATCCCGGCCGCACCGGCGTCCGCGAGCGTGCGCCCGACCGCGCGCAGCCACGGCTCGCGGTCGTCGTCGGTCAGCGGGACACCCTGGCTCATCTTGGCGACGTTCGCGGCCGGGTGGAGGTCGTCGCCGTCCACGAACCCCGCGCCGAGCGCGTCCGCGACGAGCCTCCCGACCGTCGACTTGCCCGACCCGGACACGCCCATCACCACGACTCTGACGCTCATGTCTCCTATTCTCCTGCGGAGGCCGCTCACCAGTCGTGCATCGAGCCGTCGAGGAGGCGGTTCACGGGGAGGTAGGCGGCCTCGTACGGGAAGGACTGCGCGACGACGTCGTCGTAGTCGACACCGATTCCGGGCTGGTCTCCGGGCTTCAGCATGCCCTCCTCGAAGGTGTACGTGGTCCGGAACACCTCGTGGGTCGCCGGGCTGTGCTTCATGTACTCCTGGATGCCGAAGTTCGGGATCGCGATGCCGAGGTGGATCGCCGCGGCCAGGCCGACCGGGGAGACGTCGGTCGGGCCGTGCACGCCGGACTTGATCTGGTACACGGCCGCGTAGTCGAAGATCCGGCGCAACCCGGTGATGCCGCCCGCGTGGGTGACTGGGGAGCGCACGTAGTCGATCAGCTGCTCCTCGAACAGCTCCCGGTAGTCCCAGATCGTGTTGAACACCTCGCCGATCGCCAGCGGCGTCGTGGTGTGCTCGCGCACCCGCCGCAGCACCGCCTGGTTCTCCGCCGGGGTGACGTCCTCCAGCCAGAACAGGTCGTACGGCTCCAGCGACTTGCCCAGCTTCGCCGCCTGGATCGGAGTGAGCCGGTGGTGCGCGTCGTGCAGCAGCGGCAGCTCCGGCCCGAACTCGTTGCGGACGGCTTCGAACACCGTGGGCGCGTGCCGCAAGTACGCGCGGGTGTCCCAGGACTCCTCCACCGGCACCGCATTGCGGCGCGCCGGCTCGTAGTCGTAGCGCGCGTCCGAGCCGCTCCCGGCTCCCGCGGCGGCGTTCTTGCTCGACGCGACGCCGTACACCGACGGCAGCCCCGGGATGCCGGTCTGCACCCGCACGGCGCGGTAGCCCTCCTCCAGGTGCTCGTTGATCGAGTCGAACAGCTCGGGCAGCTCGGCGCCGGACGCGTGCCCGTAGACCAGGAGGCCGTCGCGGCTGCGCCCGCCGAGGAGCTGGTAGAGCGGGAGGCCGGCGACCTTGGCCTTGATGTCCCACAAGGCCGTGTCCACTGCGGCGATGGAGGCCATCGTCACCGGACCCCGCCGCCAGTAGGCGCCCTTGTAGAGGTACTGCCAGGTGTCCTCGATTCGGTGCGCGTCCCGGCCGATCAGCAACGGGACCACGTGCTCGCTCAAGTACGCGGCCACGGCGAGCTCGCGCCCGTTCAGCGTCGCGTCGCCCAGACCCGTGTGACCGTCCTCGGTCGTGATCCGCAGGGTGACGAAGTTGCGGCCCGGGCTGGAGACCAGGACCTCGGCTGCGGTGATTCTCATGCGTGTGCTCCTTGGTGCGTGGCTGGATCGCTCGCGGCGATGCGCTCGGCGAGCGGTTCGATCAGGTCGGTGAGGTCGGGCGCGAGCGCGGCCAGCACGGCGGCGGCGCGGTCGCGGGGGGTGTGCGCGTCGCGCAGGGCGGCCACCACGGTGTCGGCACCCGGATCGCGGACCTCCGGGCCGGGGAGGTGCCTGCTCCAGGCCGCGAGGACGCCGAGCCGGGCGGCGCCGGGCTCGAGTCCGGAGGCCAGGCGGGCGCGCAGCGGGTCGAGGATGCGCGGGCCGAGCTTCTGCGAGCCGTCCGACGCGATCTGCGCCAGGCGGTGCTCGATGCGGGCGTTGCCGAAGCGCGCGCGCAGGGCGGCGAGCGCGTCGTCCACGGTCTGCGCGTCGAAGGGCAGCTCGGTGCGCTGCTCGCTCCAGAGCCGCTCCAGCTCGGCGGAGAGCGCAGGGTCGGCGACCGCTTCGGCGACCGTGCGGAGGCCGGCGGCGAGGCCGTGATAGGCCAGCAGGGAGTGCCCGGCGTTCAGGAGCCAGAGCTTCCGGCGCTCGTACGGGGCGATGTCGTCCACGAACTGCGCACCGGCGGCCTCCCAGGCCGGGCGGCCCGCGGGGAAGTCGCCCGCGAGCACCCACTCCGCGAACGGCTCGGTGACGACGGGCGCGGCGTCCGCCAGGCCGGTGAGCCGCAGTGCGGCCTCCCGGTCGGCGTCGGTGGTGGCCGGGGTGATGCGGTCGACCATCGAGGAGACGAAGGAGACCTCGCTGCGGATCCAGGCGTCCAGGTCGGAGCCGGGCTCGGTCAGGGCGAGCACGGCGTCGCGGATCACGGCGCCGTTGTCCGGGAGGTTGTCGCAGCTCACGATGGCGATGCCACCAGCGCCGGCCTCGAATCGCGCCCGCAGGCCGTCGAGCACACGCGCAGGCGCGCTCGATCCCGGGCGGTAGCCGGCTTCCGTCACGGTGAGCGTGAGCACGCCCACCTCGGGGTCGGCGAGGACGCGCCGCCACGCCGCCGTGTCGGCGCCGTCGTGGACGCTGCTGAGCGCCTCCACGACGATCGCGGCGTCGCCGTCCGGGCCGCGCTCGATGAGGGTGTAGACGGCGTCCTGCGCGGCGAGCACCCGCGCGGCGTCGGGGCTGCGGCCGGTGAAGGCGGCGATGCCCCAGCCCGCTCCACCGCTTCCCGGGTCCGCCGCCTCGTTGGCCCGCTGCGTGTACCAGGCCTGGTGAGCGCGGTGGAACGCGCCCAGCCCGAGGTGCGCCACCCGCACGGGGTGGCGCACCTGACGGGCCGAGGCGATCGATGGGGCCTCGGTCATGCCGGCACCGCGTCGCGCGTGCGCGCCTCCACGTCGCGGAGGTAGGCCAGATTGCCGCGGGTGCGCTCCTCGAGCGGAACCGCGGTGGAGAAGTCCTCGCAGGTCACCCACCCGTCATAGCCGAACTCGTGCAGCGCGCGGAAGTAGGCGTCCACGTCTCCCACGCCCTCGCGCAGCGGCGCCCAGTCGTGGCGCCAGCGCACGGTGCCGTCCGCCTCCGGCTCCCCCCGCAGCCACTGCACGTTCTTGACGTGCACGTGAGCGAGGTACGGGCCGAGGAGCTGAAGGGCGGAGAGCGTGCGCTCCTGGCCCTCGATCAGCAGGTTGCCGAGGTCGTGGATGACGCCGACCGCCTGCGGGTCGAGTCCGTCGAGCAGCCGGAGCGCGGCGGAGGCCGACGGCGTGATCGTCTCGTGGTGCAGCTCCACCAGTGCCTTCACGCCGAGCGACGCGGCGACGGAGGCCGCGCGCTCCATGTCGGCCCGCGCGGCGGCGAACAGCTCGCGGTAGTCGCCGAGGTCGGAGCGCGGCATGGTGACGCGCACCTGGCGCGCGCCGAGCTCGGCGGTCGCGGCGAGCATCCGGTCGACGTTCGCGTGGTCGCCGCAGCCCGCGTAGCCGCCGATGCCGGAGAACTCCAGCCCGGCCTCCCGGGTCAGGCGGGCGATCTCGGGGAGGGACTCCTCGAGCCCGGTCAGCGGCCAGGTCGCGCGGTTGCCCGCCCAGAAGCCCGGCTCGTCGGCCGGCTGCTGGTCGACCACGCGCCACTCGATGCCGTCCCAGCCCTGCGCCGCGACGGTGCGTGCGGCCTCCTCCGGCGTCCAGTCCGGCGTGGAAGCGGTGAACACGGAGAACTTCATGCGCGCACCCCCGTCGTGACCTCGACGTCGTCGAGCGAGCCGTCCAGCACGTCGTCCAGCAGCACGGGGCGGCCGAGCGTGGCCGACAGGTACACGGAACGGACGACCGCGAGCGAGAGGAACGCGTCTGCGACGGTGACCCCTGGCGCGCGGTGCTCGCGGATGGCCTCCACGATGTCGTCGTACTGCCGGAAGTGCCCGATCACGAACTGGTCGGGGCCGCGGTCGCCGCCGCGCAGGTCGCTCGCCGGCACGAGGTCCGCGGCGCGGTTGCCGTCGGTGTCCGCCGTGCCGAAGTACTCGAGCTGGTCGTCGTCGATGATCGCCGAGCCGCGGTCGCCGTGCACCTGCAGGCGCACCGACAGCCCGGGGTAGGCGGCGGTCGTCGCGTGCAGCACCGCGAGCGCGCCCGACTCGAAACGGATCGTCGCGACGGCGATGTCCTCGACCTCCACGCGCTCGTGGGCGAGCAGGGCGGTCCGCGCGTCGATCTCGACCGGCTGCCCGAGGAACCAGACGAGCAGGTCGACGGTGTGGACGCCCTGGTTCATCACCGCTCCCCCGCCGTCGAGCTCCCAGGTGCCGCGCCACTGGCCGGAGTCGTAATACTCCTGGCTGCGCCACCAGGCGACGGAGGCGAGCCCGCTGGTCAGGCGCCCGAAGGCGCCGGAGTGGGCGGCGCCGGCGACGACCCGGGAGGCCGGGTCGAAGCGGTGCTGGCTGATCACCGAGACCGTCAGGCCGTCCTGTTCGGCGCGCTTCGACAGCGCCAGAATCCGGCGGGCGCGCGGCAGCGACACGTCGAGCGGCTTCTCGATCACGACGTGCTTGCCCGCGGCGAGCGCCTCCTCGGCGAGCACGACGTGGAGGCCGCTCGGCGTGCAGATGACGACCAGGTCCACCGGCGCTCCGGCGAGCGCGTCGGTCAGCGAGCCGAACTCGGCGACTCGGTCGGCGCCGTACTCGGAGACAAGCTGGTCGGCGAGCGCCGTCGCGGCCGCCGGGATCGCGTCGACCAGCGCCGACAGCGCCAGCCCGGGATGCCGGAGGATCGCGCGGGCGTGGTTGAGCCCGATGATGCCGCAGCCGACGATGGCGACGTTCAGGGTGGTGGGTTCCGTGCTCATGCGAGGGTGACTCCGATCTGGTCGGTGAGGCGGCGGAGGGCGCGGCCGGCGACGCCGAACGCCGCCGGTCCCGAGAAGCCGCCGAGGGCGTTGACATCGGTGAGGTGGGGCTCCAGCGAGGCGAAGCCCGTGTAGCCGTCGTCGCGCAGCGCGGTGAGGGTCTCCAGGAGCTGGCCGTCGCCCTCCCCGGCAGGGGTGACCTCGGAGGTGGCCGCCAGCGCGTCCTTCACCTGCAGGTACTCCAGGTGCGGACGCAGCAGCGCGTAGCCGTCGGAGAACGGCCCCGGCACGCCGACCTGGACGAAGTTGGCGCTGTCCCAGGCGAGCTTCAGCGCGGGCGACCCGACCGACTCCACGATGTCGAGGCAGCGCTCGGGGGTGTCGCCGTAGATGTCCTTCTCGTTCTCATGCAGGAGCACCACGCCGGCGGCCTCCGCCGCGTCGGCGAGCGCCCGCATGCGGGTCAGCACGGCGTCGCGGATGTCCTCCACCGGAACGCCCTCCGCGCGGTAGAAGGAGAACAGCCGGATGTACCTCGCGCCCAAGCGCTTGGCCGCGGCGATCGCGCGCCCCAGCCGCTGCACCTCGTGCTCGACGGGCAGCGCGACATCGACCTTGCCGATCGGCGAGGCGATGGCCGAGACGCGCATCCCGCGCTCGGCGAGGATGCCCGCGAGCCGGTCGAGCTGCTCGTCGTCGAGGTCGACGATGTTGACACCCCAGGCGCTGCGCACCTCGATGTGGTTGGCGCCCAGCGCCTGCAGGACCGCGATCTGCACCGCAGGGTCGGGGTCGATCTCGTCGCCGAAGCCGGATAGTGCCCAGGTGGGTCGGATTGTGTCAGTCACTCTCTCACTTCACTTCTCTCGTCTTCTTCTTCACTTAACCCCGCCCGCGGTCAGCCCGCCGACGAGGTAGCGCTGGAACACCAGGTAGAGCGCGACGACCGGCACCGCGCAGATCAGCGACGCCGCCATCATCTGCCCGTAGAGGGGCAGGGCTCCCCCCTCCTGCGCCACGGTGAACACCTGGAGCGCGACGGCCGCCGTGCGCGTGTCCGGGTTGGTCATCACCGAGGCGAACAGCACGTCGTTCCAGCCGAGCAGGAAGGCGAAGATCCCGGCGACGACCACGCCCGGCCAGCTCAGCGGCAGCACGATCCTGGTCAGGATGCGCCACGACGACGCTCCGTCGATGCGGGCGGCCTCCTCCAGTTCGCGCGGCAGCCCACGCAGATAGGTCACCATGACCCAGGTCGAGAACGGCAGCGCGAACGTCAGGTAGGTGACGAACAGCGACCACCTCGTTCCGATGATCGGGATGCCGAGAGCGCTCGACGCCGAGGAGAACAGCACGAACACCGGCAGCAGCATCAGCGTGCCGGGGATCGACTGGAGGCCGAGCAGGCTACGCAGGAACGTCAGCCGGCCGCGGAACGCGAACCGCACCAGCACGTACGCGGTGGCCACCGCGAGGAAGGCGCACACGATCGCGACACCTCCGGCGACGATCACGCTGTTCATCAGCCCGTTGCCGAGCGCGACCGTCGACCACACCTTGACGTAGTTGTCGAGGTGGAACGAGCTCGGGAAGAACTCGCCGCTCGCGACGCCGATGTCGGAGTTCACCGACGACAGCAGCACATAGACGATGGGCAGCAGCGCGACGCAGAGCAGGACGGCGATGATGACGGCCTGCAGCGGGCGCGGCAGCAGCCGGGAGACGTCTCCCGTGCCGCGGCGGCGCGCCGGGCGGGCAGTGGAGGCGGTGGGGGCGGAGGCGGTCATGCCGTCTTCTCCTTCCGGTCGTCGCCGGTGTCGAGCCGGACCGCTTTCAGGTAGATGAACAGCGGGATCAGGATGAGGATCAGCGAGAACACCGCCATCGCCGAGCTGAGGCCGAAGCGGAAGCTCTGGAAGCTGGTCACGTAGGTCAGCACCGGGAGGACGTTGACGGCCGCGGGAGCCGGGACCCCGAAGAGCACGAACGGCAGCGTGAAGCCGTTGATGTTGTGCAGCAGGGAGATGATCAGCGCCAGAGCGATCGGCCCGCGGAGGTGCGGCAGGATGACGTAGCGCAGCTTCGCCCACCAGCCGGCGCCGTCGAGCGCCGCGGCCTCGTGGACCTCCTGCTCGACCGACTGCAGGCCGGCGAGCACCAGCAGGTAGAAGAACGGCCAGGACGACCAGATCTGCACGCCGACGAGTGTCCAGTAGCTGAGCGGCCCGTTGAGCCACAGGCCGGTGTGGATGCCGAGGTCGCCGAGGACCGTGTCCACGATCCCGTGCGGCTGCAGCATGGTGTGCCAGAAGGTGCCGACGACGAAGCCGGGCAGCACGTACGGCACTAGGAACAGCGAGCGAACCAGCGCCCGGCCCCGGAACGCGTTCTGCGTCGCCAGCGCCGCGGCGACGCCGATCGGCAAGGTCACGACGGCCGCGATCACGGCGAAGGAGACACTGATCCAGATCGACTGCAGCAGCGAGGAGGAGGTGATCGCCTCGACGTAGTTCCCGAGCCCGATGAACGGCGCCGAGACCCAGTCGCGCAGCGTGTACATGTCGAGGTCGAGCGTCGAGATGACGATCGCGAACACGAACGGGACGATGATGACCAGCAGCATGAGGATGCCGCCGGGCAGCAGCATCCAGAGCGGCCGGTTGCGCTGCTGCACGGTGCGGCGGCCCCGGCGGGGCGCCCCTCCCGCCCGCGGAGGGGTGGCCTCCGCGGACGGGAGGGCGGTCGCGGCCGGGGCCGCGGTGTCGGTGGACATGACGGTCGACCCGTTACTTCTTGGCCTTGTCCAGCGAGCCCTGGGCCGTCGACTGCGCGGTCTTCAGCAGCCCCGACAGCTCGGAGCTGCTGACCGACCCGTTCGACAGGTTCGGGATCGACTGCACCACCACGTTGGTCAGCGCGAGCTGGGTGTCGCCCCAGGCGCCGGTGAACGGCGTCGCCACGGACTTGCCGATCGCGTCGACGATCGGCGCGATGATCGGCGTGGACTTCTGCAGGTCGGCGGCGGCCTGCGCGTTCGACGGCAGGTCGCCGAGGAGCTTGAACTCCTTGGTCTGCATGTCGGCGCGGGTCACCATGTTGATGTAGGCGAAGGCCAGGTCCTGGTTCTTCGAGTACGAGGCGACCACGAGGTTGTCACCCGAGACGATGCTCGCCGCCGGCTTGCCGCTGGACGGGTTGGAGGTCTTGCCCGGCGTCACGGTCGGCATCAGCGCGTACGCGTACTTGCCGGCGACGGCGGAGCTGTCCAGCGCCTCCATCGAGCTGGCCGACACCATCGGCAGGTACGCGGCCTTACCTGCGGCGAACGCCGCGACGGCCTGCGGGTTCTTCCAGCCGACCGCGGCCGGGTCGACGGCCTTCTGCTGGGTGAGCCAGCCGAAGTAGGTCTCGTAGGCCTTCTGGGTGATCGGGTCGTCCAGGCGGGCCTTGTTCGGCTTCAGGTCGAGGATGGGGTTGCCGCCCTGCTGGGACATCGCCCAGATGAACTTCCACGGGTCGTAGTTGTCGGCGTAGCCGACCGCGACGCCGTACGTGCCGCCGGTCGTGAGCTTCTCGGCCTGGCTCGCGAAGTCGTCCCAGGTGGTGGCCGGCTTGTCGATGCCCGCGGCCTTCAGGAGGTCCTTGTTGTACGCCATGACGAACGGGCGCTGCGCGAGCGGCACCGCGATCTGGTTCTTGGCGTCCGGCCCGGACATGCCGAGTGCGGCGGGGACGAAGCGGTCGCGGCCGCCGACCTTGGTCCAGTCGGCGTCGGTGAGCTTGACGAAGGCGCCCGTCGCGTACGCGGTCGGCGTGAAGGTGGTGCCGAGGGCGTAGACGTCAGGGCCCTGCCCGGAGACGACCGAGGTCTGGATCTTGGTGAGCTCGTCGTTGGAGCTGGCGAAGGTGTCGAAGGCCAGGTTGGCCCCGGTCTCCTTCTTGAACTGGGCCTGGAGCTCCGAGAACCACTCCTTCTGCTGCTGCGGATAGAGCCCGCTCACGCCGGTGTAGACGGTGAGCGTGCGCCCTTTCCCGTCGACGGCCGTGGAGCCGGGGTTCGATCCGCCGCCGGAGGACGAGCATCCGGTCAGGGCGAGGCCGAGGGCGGCCAGGCCGGCGACCGCGCCGAGCGCGAAACGTGATCTCATACGTGACTCTCCTTTGAGGACGGTGATCTGGTGGATCGTGTCCCCCGGACGAGGTGCGCACCGCGGGACTGCCGCCGAGCCTAGGGAGTGCGGCAATCGCACTGCAACCGATTGCCAAAAATTGCCATCGTGTGCTGTGATGGGCGCATGAGCCCTCAGCTTCGCGGGTATCCCGACGGCACGGACCGCCCGGCCACGCTCGCCGACGTGGCCGCCGCCAGCGGTGTCGCCACCTCGACGGCCTCCCGCGCCCTCGCCAATCCGGGCCGCGTCAACGCGATCACGCGCGAGCGCATCGAGCGTGCCGCCCGGGAGCTGAACTACATCCCGAACTCGCAGGCCAGGGCGCTCACCAGCGGCCGGACCCGGTGCATCGCCGTGCTGGTCTCCGACGTCACGAACCCGTTCTACTTCGGCATCATCCGGGGCACGCAGCAGCAGCTCAAGGCCGCCGGCTACACGCAGCTCCTGGTCGACACCGAGGAGTCCGACGAGCTGGAGGACGGGATGCTGCACAAGCTGCGGCCGTCGTTCGACGGCGCGATCCTCGCCGCCTCCCGCCTGACCGACCGGCGGCTGACCGCGCTGGCCGCCGACATGCCGCTGGTGGCGATCAACCGGCAGACCCGCGGCGTCGCCAACGTCTTCATCGACACGCCCAACGGCGTCGAGCAGGCGGTCGGGCACCTGGCGTCGCTCGGACACACCTCGATCGTCTACGCCTCCGGTCCGGAGACCTCCTGGTCGAACGAGCGCCGCTGGCGCGCGCTCGTCCGCGCGGCGGAGCGCTACGACCTGGAGACCCTGCGGGTCGGCCCGTTCGCGCCGCGCCAGTATGCAGGGGCGGCGGCGGCCGACGCCGTGCTGCACGCGGGAGCGACGGCGTGCATCGCGTTCAACGACCTCCTGGCGATCGGGATGCTCGCCCGCTTCCGCGAGCGCGGCGTGGACGTGCCGGGCGACGTCTCGCTGGTCGGCTGCGACGACATCTTCGGCGCCGACTTCTGCAACCCGCCGCTGACCACCCTGACCGCGCCGATCGAGCAAGCCGGCCGCACCGCGGTCGCCATGCTGCTCGCCCGGCTGGACGAGAGCGCCGCCCCGGTCAGCAGGCAGGGCGCGACGCTCCCCACGCACCTCACGGTCCGGGCCTCCACCGGGCCGGCGCCCGCCTCGCACCTCTCGACGAAAGGACGCGGATGACCGCGCTCGCCCCGCACCCCGACCGGCTCTTCCCCGCCGACCCCGCCGAGCACGACCTGGCCCGGCGGCTGCACGCGGCCGTCGCCGACGCGCCCATCTACTCCCCGCACGGCCACGTGCCGGCGGCGATGCTGGCCGACGACGAGCCCTTCCCGGACCCGGCGGCGCTGCTGATCACGCCCGACCACTACGTGACGCGGATGCTGCACGCGGTGGGCGTCCCGCTCGGCGACCTCGGGCTCGCCCGCGACGGCGTGCCCTCCCCCGCCTCCGGCCGCGCGATCTGGCGCACCCTCTGCGAGCACTGGGACGCCTTCCTCGGCACTCCGGTGCGGTTCTGGTTCGAGTCGGAGTTCAGCGAGGTCTTCGGGCTCACCGAGCAGCCGTCCGCGCAGAACGCCGACGCGCTCTACGACCAGCTCACCGCCACGCTGGCGACGCCGGAGTTCCGCCCGCGCGCGCTGTTCGACCGGTTCCGGATCGCGGTGCTCGCGACGACCGACGACCCGGCCGACGACCTGGAGGCGCACGCGCGACTCGCCGCCGACCCGACCTTCACGGGACGGGTCGTCCCGACCTTCCGCGCCGACCGGTACATGCACCCGGACGAGCCCGGCTGGGCGGGCCGGCTCGACCGCCTGGCCGCTCGCGCCGACGTCGACACGTCGAGCTATGCGGGGCTGCTGGAGGCGCTCCGCGTCCGCCGCGCCGCGTTCGCCGCCGCGGGCGGCACCGCCACCGACACCGGTGTGATCGACACGGGCAGCGAGCCGCTGGATGAGGCGGAGGCCTCCCGTATCCACCGCGCGGCTCTCGACGGCTCCCTGACCGCGGCAGAGGCGGTCGCCTACCGACGCAACATGCTCTACCGGCTCGCCGAGATGGCGGCCGACGACGGCCTGGTCATGCAGCTCCACCCCGGCGTGCACCGCAACCACCACCGGCCGACGTTCGACGCCTACGGCCCCGACACCGGCCACGACCTCCCCGCGGTCGGGTCGTTCACCGAGCCGCTCACGCCGATCCTGCGCGACTTCGGCACGAACCCGACCTTCCGGATCGTGCTGTTCACCGTGGACGAGACGACCTTCTCGCGCGAGATCGCGCCGCTCGCGGGCTTCTACCCGTCGGTGTACGCGGGCGCGCCGTGGTGGTTCCTGGACACCCCGGCGGCGATCCTCCGCTACCGGCGGGCGATCACGGACAGCGCGGGCTTCACCAAGACCAGCGGGTTCATCGACGACACCCGCGCGTTCTGCTCGATCCCCGCGCGGCACGACATGTCCCGCCGGGTGGACGCGTCGTTCCTGGCCTCCCTCGTCGTCACGCACCAGCTCGCCGAGGAGGACGCGTTCGGCCTCGCACACCGGCTGGTGGACGGCATCCCGCGGGCCACGTTCCGGCTGGGCTGAGGCCCCTCCCGCACCTCACAGCGCCGTGCGAGCGCTGTGCGTCATACAAGGCATCACAGCGTGGCCGGACGGCTACGCTGGACGCAAACCATCTCAACGAAGGAGTCCTCCGTGCCCGAGAACCACGCACCGGCCAACATCGGAGTCGTCGGTCTGGCTGTGATGGGGTCGAACCTGGCCCGCAACCTCGCGTCGCGCGAGGGCAACACCGTCGCCGTCTTCAACCGGACCTACGCCCGCACCGAGGAGCTGGTGGACGCCCACCCGGAGGCCGGCTTCGTCTCCTCCGAGCAGATCGACGACTTCGTCGCGTCGCTGAGCAAGCCGCGCACCGCGATCATCATGGTCCAGGCCGGCCGGGGCACGGACGCCGTGATCGACCAGCTCGTGGAGCGGTTCGAGCCGGGCGACATCATCGTCGACGGCGGCAACGCGAACTTCCACGACACCATCGAGCGCGAGAAGCGCATCGCGCCGAGCGGCATCCACTTCGTCGGCGCGGGCATCTCCGGCGGCGAGGAGGGCGCCCTCAACGGCCCCTCGATCATGCCGGGCGGCTCGGCCGAGTCGTACGAGACCCTGGGCCCGATCCTCGCCTCCATCGCCGCGGTCGCCGAGGGCGAGCCGTGCGTCACCCACGTCGGCACCGACGGCGCCGGTCACTTCGTGAAGATGATCCACAACGGCATCGAGTACGCGGACATGCAGCTGATCGCGGAGGCGTACGACCTCCTCCGCACCATCGGCGGCCTGTCGCCCGCCGAGATCGCGGACGTGTTCGCCGAGTGGAACAACGGCTACCTGGAGTCGTACCTGATCGAGATCACCGCCGAGGTGCTCCGCCAGGTGGACGCCGAGACCGGCAAGCCGTTCGTGGACATCGTCCTCGACCAGGCCGGCTCCAAGGGCACCGGCGTCTGGACCGTGCAGAACGCACTCGATCTGGGCATCCCGGTCGGCGGCATCGCCGAGGCCGTGTTCGCCCGCGCCGTGTCCTCCAAGCCCGCGCAGCGCGCCGCGGTGCAGGCGACCATCCAGTCGCGTCCCGACGTGCAGAAGGCCGCCGACGTGGCCGCGTTCGCCGATGACGTGTCGAAGGCGCTCTACGCGTCCAAGGTCGTCGCCTACGCGCAGGGCTTCGACGCCATCATCGCGGGCGCCGAGAAGTACGGCTGGAACATCAACAAGGACCAGATCGCCAAGATCTGGCGCGGCGGCTGCATCATCCGCGCCCAGTTCCTCAACCGCATCGCGGACGCCTACGACGAGAACCCCGACATCGCGACCCTGCTGGAGGCGCCGTACTTCGCCGACGCCGTCCGCGAGGGCGAGGCCGCCTGGCGCCGCATCGTCGCCACCGCCGCGCTCTCCGGCGTGCCGGTTCCCGGCTTCGGCTCCGCGCTGTCGTACTACGACTCGCTGGCCTCCACCCACCTCCCGGCCGCGCTCGTGCAGGGCCAGCGCGACTTCTTCGGCGCGCACACCTACAAGCGCGTCGACAAGGAGGGCGTCTTCCACACGCTGTGGTCCGCCGACCGCACCGAAATCGAAACCGAGGGCTCCTCGCACTAGCTCCCCACCGCCGAAGGGCACGTCGTTGTCACTTTCCGGGCCCGGAAGTGACAACGACGTGCCCTTCGTCGTGTGTTGCGTTAGCGGGATGGGCGGCTCAGACTCGTAGACGTGACGTTCGAGGATCACCCGGAGCTGACGGAGTACGACCCGTCGGACCGTCCGCTGCGCGGGCGGAGGCGGACCATCGCGACGCGCGTGTTCGTGGTCGTCGCGCTCACGGCGCTGCTGCTGCCCGGGATCATGCTGACGATCAGCATCCAGACCGACACCGCTAACTACACGTGCCAGGTCTACGCGCAGCACTACCAGCCGGACTCGGTGGGCTCGTCCGCCCGCTTCGAGCTGTTCGCGCCGGCCGGACCGGGCTGGCAGTGCTACGCCCTGAACACCGAGGGCGACCCGACCTTCGTCGCCCCGCTCGGCCTCATCCCCTCCGCCCCGCACACCCTCCCCTGAACGCCGAAGGGCACGTAAACGCCCCTAAAACCGCGTTTTAGGGGCGTTTACGTGCCCTTCGAGAGTGAGAACTCAGGCGGCGCCGTCGAACATGGAGGTCACCGAGCCGTCGGTGAAGACCTCGCGGATCGCGTTCGCCAGCAGCGGCGCGATCGGCAGCACCGTGAGGCCGTCCCAGCGCTTGTGCATGGGCAGCGGCAGCGTGTCGGTGACCACGACCGAGTCGATGGCCTCCGACTGCAGCAGCTCGACGGCCGGGTCGCTGAACACGGCGTGGGTCGCAGCGACCACGACGCCGATCGCGCCGGCGGCTTTCAACGCCTCCGCGGCCTTCACGATCGTGCGGCCGGTGTCGATCAGGTCGTCGACCAGGAGGCAGACGCGGCCGTTCACCTCGCCGACGATCTCGTGCACCGAGACCTGGTTGGGCACCAGCGGGTCGCGGCGCTTGTGGATGATCGCGAGCGGCACGCCGAGCTTGTCGCTCCAGATGTCGGCGACGCGCACGCGGCCCATGTCGGGCGAGACGACCGTCAGCGTCGACGGGTCGAGCTCGCGCTGCATGTGCTCCAGCAGCACGGGCATGGCGAAGAGGTGGTCGACCGGGCCGTCGAAGAAGCCCTGGATCTGCGCGGCGTGCAGGTCGACCGACATGATGCGGTCGGCGCCGGCAGCCTTGAACAGGTCGGCGACGAGCCGGGCCGAGATCGGCTCGCGGCCGCGGCCCTTCTTGTCCTGACGGGCGTACGGGTAGAAGGGGGCGACGACGGTGATGCGCTTGGCGGAGGCGCGCTTGAGGGCGTCCACCATGATGAGCTGCTCCATGAGCCACTCGTTGATGGGCGAGGTGTGCGACTGGATCACGAACGCGTCCGACCCGCGTACGCTCTCGTCGAACCGCGCGTAGATCTCGCCGTTCGCGAAGGTGCGGGAGTCGGTGGGCACCAGCTCACTGCCGAGGTGCTCGGCGATCTGCTCGGCGAGTTCGGGATGCGCGCGCCCCGAGATCAGAACGAGTCGTTTCTGGCCGGTGGCAGTGATCCCTGACACTTACTCTCCGCTCTCTTCCGTCGCATCGCTCTGTTCAGCGGCGCGCGCGGCTTCGGTGCCCGGCCGCTTCTGCGCGACCCAGCCTTCGATGTTGCGCTGCGGCGCGACGGTGATGGCGAGCGCCCCAGGTGGAACGTCCTTTCGGACGACCGTTCCGGCTCCGGTGTACGCTCCGTCACCCATCCTAACGGGCGCGACGAGCACCGTGTTCGTGCTGATCCGCACATGCGAGCCGATGATCGTGCGGTGCTTGTTCACGCCGTCGTAGTTGGCCGTGATGACGCCCGCGCCGAGGTTGCCCTTCTCCCCCACCTCGGCGTCGCCGACGTAGTTGAAGTGGGCCAGCTTGGTGCCCGCGCCGATGACCGCGTTCTTGGTCTCGGAGAAGGTGCCGATCTTGCCGTTCGCACCGAGGATCGTGCCGGGCCGGAGGTAGGAGAACGGGCCGACGGTCGCGCCGTCGCCGATCACGGCGAGGGTGGCGTCCGTCCGCTTGACGGTGGCGCCGGCGCCGACCTCGGTGTCGACCAGGGTGGTGTCCGGCCCGATCTCGGCGCCGGTGCGGACGACGGTCGCGCCGCGGAGCTGGGTGCCGGGGAGGATCGTGACGTCCGGCTCCAGGACGACCTTCACGTCGATCCAGGTGGTCGCCGGGTCCTGCACGGTGACGCCGGCGAGCTGCCAGGTGCGCACGACCAGCGCGTTGAGCCGGGCGGCCGCCTCGCTGAGCTGGGCGCGGTCGTTGATGCCCTCGACCAGCCACGACTCGGACACCGGGAGGGCGTCGACGTCGAAGCCGGCCTCCCGCAGCAGCCCGATGACGTCGGTGATGTACTTCTCGCCCTGCGCGTTGTCGGTGGTCACGTTGGCGAGCATGTCGCGCAGCGCCGCGGCGCCGAAGACATAGATGCCGGCGTTGATCTCGCCGATCGCGCGCTGGGCCTCGGTGGCGTCCTTGTGCTCCACGATCCGGTCGAGGTGGCCCTCCGGGGTGCGCACGATGCGGCCGTAGCCGGTGGCGTCGGCCGGGAACGACGAGAGGATGGTCGCCGCCGCCCCGCCCGCGCGGTGCGCCGTGACCAGCCCGCGGAGCGTGGCGGCGTCGAGCAGCGGCACGTCCCCGTTGACGACGAGCACGTCGCCTGCGAAGCCCTCGGGCAGCGCGGCGACGGCCTGCTCGACCGCCCGGCCGGTGCCGGGGATCTCGTCCTGGTCGACGATGACCGCCTCCGGGAGGTCAGCCTCGATCACCTCGGCGAGCCGGTCGCGCTCGTACCGCACGACGGCGACGACGCTGGCCGCGTCGAGCTCGCGGGCGGTCGCCAGCACGTGGCCGACGATCGGGAGGCCGCCGAGCGGGTGCAGCAGCTTGGGAGTGGCGGACTTCATCCGCGTGCCCTGGCCGGCGGCGAGGACGACGATGGCGAGATTCTGATCGGTCATGATTCTCCCGGCGGGTTAGAGACAGAGGTCGGGTCGGAGACGTCGCTCCGCCTCCAGGACTCGAACCTGGACCTAACAGCTCCAAAGGCTGTCGTGCTGCCATTACACCAAGGCGGACCGCGCAACGCGCACACACAGTCTGCCAGACCCGGCGGATGCTGCCGCCGAGCGGAGGGCCCTGCCCAATAGCATGGAGGGATGGCGGAGGCACAGGACCCGGGGGCGCGCACCGGCGCACGCGACGAGGTCGACCGCATCGTCGGCGCGTGGTTGCGCGAGCGCCCCGACCTCGACTTCTCGCCGCTGCAGGTGCTCTCCCGCGTCGACCGGCTCTCCCGGCACCTCGACCGCGCCCGCCGCGGCGCGTTCGACCGCTCCGACCTCGACTCGTGGGAGTTCGACGTCCTCTCGGCGCTGCGCCGCGCGGGGTCGCCGTTCCAGCTCAGCCCGAAGTCGCTCCTCCAGCAGACCCTGGTGTCGTCCGGCACGATGACCAACCGGATCGACCGCCTCGTCGCCCGCGGACTGGTCGAGCGCCGCACCGACCCCAACGACGGCCGCGGCATCCTCGTGCAGATGACGACGCAGGGCCTGGCCCGCGTGGACGCCGCGATCACGCGACTGGTGGACGCCGAGGCCGACCTCCTGGAGGCGCTCTCCCCGGTCGAGCAGGAGCGGCTGGCCGGCCTGCTGCGCAAGCTCAGCCTCGGGTTCGACGCGGGCGCGTGACTGCCCGCCCTCCCGGCGGAGCCTTCGCGTCCTCTCAGGTGTCTACTATCCCGCTCTCATAAACTCGTCGGCGATGAGACTTTCCCTGAAGCGCCTCCCCTCCCGAGTGAAGCGCGCAGCACGCTTCGAGATCCACGCGCACTGGCGCCGGCAGCCCCTCGTCCTCGGCTCCGTCTTCTACGAGTCGTTCTCCGGCAACGGGATGCTGGACAACCCGGAGGCGCTGTTCCGCGAGCTCCTGGCCGCGCCCGACCTGAAGCACCTCACCCACGTCTGGGCGCTGTCCGACCTGCACCAGTACCGCGCGGCTGTCGAGGAGTTCGCCGACGACCCGCGCGTCACGTTCGTGCGCTACGGCTCGGCCGCCTACTACCGCGCGCTCGCCACCAGCCAGTACCTCGTCAACAACGCGACCTTCCCCTACGACTTCTCCAAGCGGCCGGGGCAGGTCTACCTCAACACCTGGCACGGCACCCCGCTCAAGCGGATGGGCTACGACATCGACGGCGGCGCGCTCGCCACCGCGAACATCGTGCGCAACTTCGTCCAGGCCGACTACCTGCTGGCGGCCAACGAGTTCATGACCGACCAGATGTACCGCACCGGGTACAAGCTCGACGGCCTCTACCGCGGCACCATCGTCGAGGAGGGCTACCCGCGCCTCGACCGGCAGTTCCTGGACGACGCCCAGCGTGAGGACGTGCGCCGCCGGCTGATCGCGTCCGGCATCCCGCTCGGCGACCGCAAGGTCGTCCTGTACGCGCCGACCTGGAAGGGCCAGGTCTTCGGCCGGCCCGAGGACGACCTCGACGCGATGCTCGCCCACATCGCCCAGGTGGAGGAGCGCATCGACACCAGCCGGTACGCCGTGCTCGTGAAGACCCACCAGAGCGTGCACGCGCTGGCCGCCGACCGTCCGGAGCTGGCGCGGATGCTCGTGCCCAACGAGATCCCGACCAACCTCGTGCTCGGCGCCACCGACATCCTGGTGTCCGACTACTCCAGCATCTTCTTCGATTTCCTGCGCACCGGCCGGCCGATCCTGTTCTTCACCCCCGACCTCGCCGACTACGCCGGCACGCGCGGCCTCTACTTCGAGCCGGAGGAGTGGCCGGGCCCGGTGCTGATGTCGGCGCCCGAGCTCGGCGACGCCCTCGCGGCGGTGGCCGAGGACGGCGACCGGGTGCCCGCCGGCTCGCGGGAGACGTACCTGGCGATGCAGCGCCGGTTCACCCCGTACGACGACGGCTCGGCCGCCGCGCGTGTCGTCGACATCGTGTTCCGCGGCGTGCGCGAGGGCTACCGGCTGCGCACCTCGCTGGAGGACGACGGCCGCGAGAAGATCCTGCTGTACCTGGGCGGGATGCGCCCGAACGGCATCACCACTTCCGCGCTCAACCTGCTCAACAACCTCGACCACGAGCGCTACGACGTGTCGGCGTTCTTCGCGCAGAGCAACTCGCAGGCGGCGATCGGCAAGCAGGAGCAGATCCACCCGGCGGTCCGCCAGTTCCCGCGGGTCGGCGGGATGAACGGCGCGAAGCTGCGGCACCTCGCCAGGCACCTCGAGTTCCGGCGCGGCCGTACCGCGCAGCACGCCGAGACCGCCGCGCAGAACCAGCTCTGGGAGGACGAGTGGTACCGCTGCTTCGGCGACAGCCGCTTCGACTACGTGGTCGACTTCTCCGGCTACGGGCCGTTCTGGGCGATCCTGCTGCTGCACTCCCCCGACGCGCAGCGGGCGATCTGGCTGCACAACGACCTGGCCTCCGACGCCCACCGCGAAGTCAACGGCGAGAAGCGGATGCTGCACTCGCTCACCCAGCTCTTCACCCTGTACGCGCAGTACGACCACCTGGTGTCGGTCTCCCCCACGCTGTCCGACGTGAACCGGGCGTCGCTGGCGGAGTTCGCGCCGCCGGAGAAGTTCCTCTCGGCCCTCAACACCGTGGACGCCGAGCACATCCTGCAGAACGCGAAGCGCGACCTCCGCAAGGCGGCCTTCGACGAGGAGGCCGGCAGCGTCCCCGACTGGGTGGAGTCGCTGCTGGCGCCGGCCGAGGGCGTCACCACTTTCGTGAACGTGGGACGGCTGTCGCCGGAGAAGAACCAGGAACGGCTCATCCGCGCCTTCGCGCAGGTGCACGCCGAGAACCCGAAGACCCGGCTGGTCCTCGTCGGCGCCGGCCCGCTCCAGGAGCACCTGGAGGCGGTCGTCGCCACGCTCGGCCTGCAGGGCTCTGTCTACCTGACCGGGATGCAGCGCAACCCGCACGCGATCATGGCGAAGGCGGACTGCTTCGTGCTGTCGAGCGACTACGAGGGCCAGCCGATGGTCATCCTGGAGGCGCTCGTCCTCGACCTCCCGATCGTGACGGTCGAGTTCGCGTCGGCGAAGAACGCCCTCCCGGCGGGCACCGGCCTGGTCGTCCCGCAGTCGGTCGACGGCGTCGCGGACGGGATGCGCGCCTTCCTGCGCGGCGAGGTCCCGGCCCGTGCGTTCGACTGGGCGGGGTACAACCGCAAGGCCGTCGGCGAGTTCTACCGGGCGATCGGCGCGCAGCCGGTCGTCGCGGCGGCTCCGGAGGTGGAGGCGGCTGCGCCGTCGGCGGTGCCGCTGGACGCGGCTGCTCCCGCGACCGCTGCGGCTCCCGCGGCGACGCCGACGGAGGCAGCGGCCGCCGAGTAGGTCTGTTGGACGGGTCTTCTGGCGCTCAGGCCCGCGCCACGATCCCCGCGGTGTCCACCCTTGCCGGCAGCTCCCCGTAGAGCGATCCGCGATCGGGCCCGAGCCGTGCCGCGACGAACGCGTCGGCGACCGCCGGCGGCGCATAGCGGATGAGCAGCGACGCCTGCAGCGCCACCGCGAGCGCGGCGACCAGCGTGCGCGCCGACGACTCGTCCGCGTCCGCCACCGCGCTGCGCAGCCGGTCGTGGTGCGCGTCGTACGCTGCGTGCGTCCCGCGGGCCGTCGCGAGCTCGGCGTCGAACGCCGCCACGCTCGCCGGGTCGCGCCCGATGGCGCGCAGCACGTCCAGCGCGATCACGTTGCCCGAGCCCTCCCAGATCGCCATCACCGGCTGCTCCCGATAGCGCCGGGCCAGCGGGAACGCCTCCGTGTAGCCGTTGCCGCCCAGGCACTCCATCGCCTCGTAGGCGTGGCCGGGACCGCGCTTGCAGACCCAGTACTTGCTCACCGCGGTGGCCAGCCGGCGGAACGCGACCTCGGCCTCCGTGGCGTCGTCGTCGTGCGCGCGGGCCAGCCGCAGCGCGACCGCCGTAGCGGCCTCCGACTCCAGCGCCAGATCGGCGAGCACCGCCGTCATCGCGGGCTGCTCGACCAGGCGGCGGCCGAACGCCGCGCGGTGCCGCACGTGCCACGCCGCCTCAGCGACGGCCTGCCGCATCCCCGCCGCGCTGCCGAGCACGCAGTCGAGCCTGGTTCGGTTCACCATCTCCAGGATGGTGCGCACGCCGCGGCCCTCCTCGCCCAGGAGGTAGCCGACCGTGTCCGCGAACTCGATCTCGCTGGAGGCGTTCGAACGGTTCCCGAGCTTGTCCTTCAGGCGCTGGATCAGGAAGACGTTGCGGGCGCCGTCCTCCAGCACCCGGGGCACGACGAAGCAGCTGAGGCCGCCCGCGGTCTGCGCGAGCACCAGGAACGCGTCGGACATCGGCGCGGAGCAGAACCACTTGTGGCCGGTCAGCAGCCAGCGCCTGTCGCCGTCGGCGAGCGCCCGCGTGGTGTTGGCGCGCACGTCGGAGCCGCCCTGCTTCTCCGTCATCGCCATCCCGAACAGCGCGGAGGCCTTGCCGGCCCCCAGCCGGCCGTCGTACTCGCGGGAGAGCAGCCGCGGCACCCACTCGGCCGCGAGCTCCTGCGAGGCGGCCAGCGCCGGGACCGCCGCGTGCGACATCGAGACGGGGCAGGCGTGACCCGGCTCGACCTGCGCGAACAGCATGAAGGTCGCGGCGCGCGCGACGTTCGCTCCGGGACGCGGTTCGGCCCAGGCGGAGGTGTGCGCTCCCGCGGCGGCGGCCTGCCGGATGATGCGGTGGTAGCTCTCGTCGTAGTCGACCTCGTCGATGCGGGCGCCCCACCGGTCGAAGGCCCGCAGCTGCGGCTCGCGCACGTTCGCCCGCTCGGCGTCGGCCTGGAACCCGGCCGACCCGACCAGCCGTCCGACTGCGCCGAGGCCGGACAGCGCCCAGTCGGCGTCGTAGCGCTCGACGGCCTCCCGCAGCGGGAGGTTCGCGGCGAACTCGTCCAGGTCGACGCGCGGGGGCGCCTGGTTGAGCACGGGATCGGCGGCCTGATTCACGACGGCCTGTTTAGCGACGTTGTGGGTCGGCATGCGGCGAGTCTAATCCGGGGGTGCCGCGGCTCGGCTCGTTGGCAACGGAGGACATCGCGCCCAACACTCCGCCGCACAACAGCTTCCGGAGGACATCCGTGGCTGGGACCCTTCCATCTCCTCCGTTGGCGACAGGCGGGTCAGGCCTCGAGCTGCTCCGAGAGCTCCAGCCAGCGGGTCTCCTGGTCGGCGATCTCGCCCTCCAGCGTGCGCAGCTCCTCGGTGAGGCGGCCGAGGCCGACGTAGTCGCTCTGGTCGTGGCGGGCGATCGACTCGTGGTGGTCGGCGACCTGGCCGGCCAGCTTCGTGAGGCGGCGGTCGATGGAGGCCAGCTCCTTCTCGGCGGTGCGCAGGGCGGCGCCGGACAGCGCTGGGGCCGACGCGGGCGCGGGCACAGTGGAGGCCGCAGCAGGCGCCGCCGCGCGGTCGCGCCGCAGGCGCAGGTACTCGTCCACCCCGCCCGGCAGGTGCCGGAAGGCCCCGTCCAGCACCGCGTACTGCTGGTCCGTCACCCGCTCGACCAGGTACCGGTCGTGCGACACCACCAGCAGCGTGCCCGGCCAGCCGTCGAGGAGGTCCTCCATCGCGGCCAGCATGTCGGTGTCGAGGTCGTTGGTCGGCTCGTCCAGGATGAGGACGTTCGGCTCGTCCAGGAGGATCAGCAGCAACTGGAGGCGGCGCTTCTGGCCGCCGGAGAGGTCCTTGACCGGCGTGGAAAGCTGCGCGTTGGTGAAGCCGAGGCGCTCCAGCATCTGGCCGGGCGAGACCTCCTTGCCGCCGGCGAGATAGGTCGTGCGCTTGTCGGCGACGACCGCGCTCACCCGGAGGTCCTGGACGGCCTCCAGCTCGTCGAGCTGCTGCGTCAGCGTCGCGATCTTGACGGTCTTGCCGCGCTTGACCCGGCCGGCGGTCGGCTCGACCGTGCCCGCGACGAGGCCGAGCAGCGTGGACTTGCCCGCACCGTTGATCCCGAGGATGCCGGTGCGCTCGCCGGGCGCGATCCGCCATTCGACGTCGCGCAGCACGGTCTTCGGCGGGAACTCGACCGTGACGTCGATCAGGTCCACCACGTCCTTGCCGAGGCGGCCGGTGGCCAGCTTCGTGAGCTCCACGATGTCGCGCGGGGCCGGCTCGTCCGAGATGAGCGCGGCGGCCGCGTCCATCCGGAACTTCGGCTTGGTGGAGCGCGCGGGAGCCCCGCGGCGCAGCCAGGCCAGCTCCTTGCGCATCAGGTTCTGCCGCTTGGTCTCGGCGACGGACGCCATCCGGTCGCGCTCGACGCGCTGCAGGATGTACGCCGCGTAGCCGCCCTCGAACGGCTCCACGATGCCGTCGTGGACCTCCCAGGTCGCGGTCGACACCTCATCGAGGAACCAGCGGTCGTGCGTCACCACCACGAGCGCGCCGGAGGCGGCCGGCCAGCGCCGCTTCAGGTGGGTGGCGAGCCAGGCGACGCCCTCGATGTCGAGGTGGTTGGTCGGCTCGTCCAGGAAGAGGATGTCATGGTCGTGCACGAGGAGCGCGGCGAGCGCCACCCGGCGGCGCTGGCCTCCGGAGAGCTCGCCGATCGTCGCCTCCCAGGGCACGTCGGCAACGAGTCCGGCGAGCACGTCGCGCACGCGCGGGTCGCCGGCCCAGGTGTGCTCGTCGCGGTCGCCGACGATGGCGCGGCCGACCGTGAGCGCGTCCGGCAGCGCGTCGCGTTGGTCGAGCATCCCGACCGTCACGCCGCGGCGGCGGGTGACTCGGCCGGAGTCGGGCTCGATGCGCCCGGCCAGCAGCGAGAGGAGGGTGGACTTGCCGTCGCCGTTGCGGCCGACGACGCCGATGCGGTCGCCCTCGGAGACGCCCAGCGTCAGCGAGTCGAAGACGACCCGCGTCGGGTATTCGAGATGCAGCGACTCGGCGCCGAGGAGATGAGCCATGAGGTCCTCCAGCCTACCGTCGCGGCCCGGGGCCGCCCTGCGCGAGGACGCCGGCTCCCCCTCCTTGGGGGAAACCGACCGGACACCCCGCTGTGGGATGATCGAAGGACCGGACCGCGCGTTCCCGACCCGCGCGGTCGATGGGGGCTGACCGTGACCGACGAGCTGGCGATCCTACGCCCTCTCTTCGGACGCGATCGGGCCAGGGAGACCATCCTCCTCGTCGCCCACCGTGCGATCGACCGCGGCGGCGCCGTGCTGGTCACCGGCGAGGCTGGGCTGGGCAAGACCTCCCTGCTCGCCGACATCGCCGAGCGGCTCGACGGCTGGACCGTGCTGCGGGTGAGCGCCGACTCGTTCGAGTCCGATCTCGCGTACGCGACGGTCGAGACCCTCGTGCGCGGGCTGACCGCGTTGCGCGGCGCGGACGACGCCACCATCCGCCCTCCCGCACCGGAGGACGACGCCCTCACCGTCGGGCGGCTGCTCCTCGACGCGATCGACGGCCTGGCCGGGCCGGTGTGCCTCATCGTGGACGACGCGCAGTGGGTGGACCAGCCCTCCGCGCGGGCGCTCCGGTTCGTGGTGCGGCGGCTGTCCGATCGCGGCTTCCTGTTCACGGCGGCCTCGCGCCCGCAGCCGAACAGCGTGACCGCCCTGTTCGACGACCTCGCAGCGACCTCCGTCAACCACGCCCGCATCGACCTCACCCCGCTCACCGTCTCCGACACGCAGGAGCTCGCCGAGCACCTCCTCGGCCACGCCATCTCGCGCCGCACCGCGACCCGGCTGACCGAGGCGACCCAGGGCTCCCCGCTGCTGCTGAGCGTGCTGCTCGGCCAGCTCCGCGACACGTTCGAGCAGGCGCTGCACCCCGCGGGCTGGGACCTCCCGGACACCGCGATCATGCCGCTCGCGTCGGCCATCTCGGCCGCGCTTGAGGGCGCCGACCCCTCCGTGCACACCGCCGCCGAGTTCGTCGCCGTGCTGCGCGACCCGCTGCCCGCGCCCGTCGTCGGCAGCATCGCTGCCCGGCTCGGCGTGAAGCTCGACCTCCCCGGCGCGGTGACGCGCGGGCTCGTCCTCGGCCGCGCCCGCGACGGCGTGCTCTGGGTGGAGCCGGCGCACGCGCTGCTCGCCGACGCGCTCGCCGCCGAGCTGAGCGTGGAGCGCCGGGTCGCCATCCACCGGGTCGCCGCCGAGGCGCTGGACGGCCATCGCGCGCTGCGCCACCGGGTGGAGGCCGCCGACACCGCCGACCCGCTGCTGGTCGACGAGCTGCTCACGGCCGCGCTGGCCGCCGCCGACCAGGGCCACGCCGAGCAGGCGATGAGCTACGCGCGCTCGGCGATGCACCTGGCCACCGACGGCGAGCTGGAGCGCGCGCTGATCGAGCTGGGGCTGATCGCGATGCGGTTCCGCCTGCACGAGCAGATCCTGGAACTGCGCCCCGCGATCGAGGCCCTGGCTCCATCCCCCGCCCGCGACGCGGTGCTGCTGGAGCTGCGCACCCTCTCCCGCGACGTGCCGGGCGCCCTGGAGCTGGCGCTCAAGCTGGAGGCCGCGCCCGCGACCACGCCGGACGAGCGCGCGATCCGCACCCACGTCGCCGAGGCGATCCCGAAGGTGCTGATGGCGATGGGCGACTTCGCCGGCGTCCTCGACCACCTGGCGACCGCCCGCGTGCACATCGCGGCGTGCCCGCGGCCCGAGGAGGTCGCCGACCCTGCGCTGCGCTGGCTCGCCGAGCCCGACGAGCACCTGGTCCGGCTGCTGGGCTGGGCGCTCAACTCGGCCGCGCACGCGCGCCGGCCCGACCTGTTCGCACCGCTCACGGCCGAGCTCGACGAGCTGCTGGCGCAGCACGAATCGCCCGCCGCCGTGGACGCGCTCGTCGCGCGCTCCCGGGTGTTCATCCTCGGCGGCGATGTCGAGCGCGCCCGCGCCGACCTGGCCAGGGCGAACCAGCTCGTCCGCCGCTTCCCGTCGAGCTGGACCGCCGGTTTCGTGCGCACGATCTACGCGCACATCCTCTTCCTCGTCGGCGAGTGGGAGGAGTCGGTCACGCTGGCCGACACGGCCGTGGCGCTCGCCCTGGACGAGACCGACCTGTCCTGCTGGCCGATCGCCCTGTGGACCTCCGCCCTGGTCCGCGCCGGTCGCGGCGAGGCCGACTCGGTGGGCGAGCGGCTGCGCTCGGCCGCGCGGGCCGACCCGCGGTTCACCGGCTCCTACGACGGCGACCTGCCGTTCCTCGCCAGGGCCGAGCTCGCCCGCGCCCTCGGCCGGCCGGAGGAGCAGCTCCAGGCGACGGTGGACGCCGAGGCCGCAGCGACGCGCGCCTCCACTCTCGGCTGGCTCACGTACCGCGTCGACGCGCTCGCGACACTCGGCCGTGCGGCCGAGGCGCGCGCCGCCTTCGAGCGCTGCGTCGCGCCAGGCCTGTGGCGGCCCTACTACGGCTCGCTGCGCTGGCTCGAAGGACGCGTGCTGGAGGCGGAGGGCCGGATCACGGAGGCGGTGGCCGCGTACCGGGAGGCCGCACAGGAGTCCCGCTTCGCGTTCGCCGAGGCGGTCGCCGCGCTGGACGCCGGCCGGCTGCTCGCGGCGGACCCCAAAGCCCGGGACAACACCGACGACCGCGACGACGCCGAGCCCCTCCTGGAGGCCGCCGCCACCACTTTCCGCCGCCTCGGCGCCAGCAACTACCTCGCCAGGACCGCGCAGCACCTCGACACGCTGCGCTCGGCCCTGAGCGGCGCGGCCGACGGCGAGCGCGGCTCCGACGACGGAATCGGGGACCCGCTCGCCTCGCTCACCACGCGCGAGCGGCAGGTGGCCCACGCGCTGGCCGCCGGCATGACCAACAAGGAGATCGCGGAGCGGCTGTACGTCTCCGTCACGACCGTCAACTTCCACGTGCGCAACATCCTCGCGAAGCTCGGGATGCGCTCCCGCCGGGAGCTGCGCTCGCTCGCACTCCCCCGCCGCCGGCCCGTCAGAAGCGACCGACCCGTCAAGAGTTGACGGTTTTGCGGTCCCCCACTATGAGGACACGCACCCGCTCGCTAACGTTGATCTCACCCGGGATGCCCGACCCGCACCCGCACGGATACGACTCCGATCTGACGAATCGTCTCAACCCGACGTGCGCTGCGGATCGGGCGTCCTCGGGCTCCGGCGCCGACCCGAATGCGCGCCTGTGCGTCTCACCAGCGCCGAGTACACCTGGAGCGCCGGGATGTGGCCCGACATGGCCCGGCTCCCCAGGGTGCTCGGCGGGGGTGCTCGGCGGAGGTGCCCGGCGGGCCGACGAAGGCGCCTCAGTCGCCGACGACCCTCGCCCCGTGAACGGGACCGGTCGCCCGCACCGCGCGGATCCGGGAGGCGCTCAGCGCGATCTGCAGGTCGAGCGCGTTGTCGAGGTCAGCGGTCAGGAACGCCACGGTCGGACCGGAGCCGGACACGATGCCCGCGAGCGCGCCGTTGAGCTCGCCGAGCTCCAGCACCTCCGCGATGCTCGGGGCCAGGTGGATGGCCGGCGCCTGGAGGTCGTTCGTGAGCGCCTCGGCCAGCATCGCCGGGTCGCCCGCACGCAGGGCCTGCAGGATCTCCGTATCGACGCTCGGGCTGCGTTCGGCCGGCGCGATCTCGCCGATGTGCCGCTGCCGGTGCCGGTCGAGCTCGCTGTAGACGGCGGGCGTGCTGAGCTCGCCCTCCGGCAGCGCGAGCACCCACTGGAACTGCCCGGTCGCCAGCGCCGGGCTGAGCCGGTCGCCGCGGCCGGTGCCGATGGCCGTGCCGCCGATCAGAGCGAAGGGGACGTCGGCGCCGAGCCGGGCGGCCAGGGCGAGCAGCTCCTCGCGGCCGAGCTCGGTGCCCCACAGCGCGTCGCACGCGACAAGGGTCGCGGCGGCGTCGGCGGAGCCTCCGCCCATTCCGCCCGCGATCGGGACGTGCTTGTCGATCTCCAGCCGGACGCCGCCGGTGTGGCCGGTCTTCTTGGCCAGCAGCTTGGCGGCCTTGATGGCCAGGTTCGTGCCGTCGGTCGCCAGGCCGCTCGTGTCGACGCTTCCCGCGAAGCTGACCGAGAAGTCGTCGGCCCGGTACGCGCGGACGTCCTCGTAGAGCGAGACGGCCTGATAGGCGGTCGCGACGTCGTGGTAGCCGTCGTCGCGGACGGCGCCGACGCGCATGAACACGTTGATCTTGCCCGGCGCACGCACATGCACGGAATCGACGTCCCACCCCGAACCCGCCTCGACCATGCCTCAAACCTACACACCGCGGAGCCCGCGCGCGGACCACGCGGATCAGGCGGTTTCGGCGAGTCTCACGAAGTCGTCGAGCTGGAGCTGCTCGCCCCGGAGCGAGGGACTGATCCCTGCCGCCTCCAGGGCGGTCGCGGCGCTGTTCGGGTCGCCGAAGACGACGGAGAGCGCCTGGCGGAGGGTCTTCCTGCGCTGCTGGAACGCGGCGTCCACGAGGGCGAACGTGCGGCGACGGAGGCTCTCGTCGCCGCGCGGCTCCGCACGACGGTCGAAGGCGACGAGCACCGAGTCCACGTTGGGCACCGGCCAGAAGATCTGCCGGCTGACGTTGCCCGCCGTGCGCCAGTCGCCGTACCAGGCGGCCTTCACGCTGGGCGCGCCGTAGACCTTGGAGCCGGGGCCGGCGGCGATGCGGTGGCCGACCTCCGCCTGCACCATCACCACGCCCGAGCGGAGGGTCGGGAAGGTCTCCAGGAAGTGCAGCAGCACGGGCACCGAGACGTTGTACGGGAGGTTCGCGACCAGCCGCGTCGGCTGCTCCGGCAGCTCCGTCACCGTGAGCGCGTCTTGGTGCATAACGGTCAGCCGCCCGGCCGCGGAGGGCGCGAGCTGTTCGACCGTGAGCGGGAGCTGCGCGGCGAGCCGGCGGTCGATCTCCACGGCGACGACGCGCGCGCCGGTCTCCAGGAGGCCGAGCGTGAGGGAGCCGAGACCGGGCCCGACTTCCACCACGACATCACCCGCCTCCACCTCCGCCACCCGGACGATGCGGCGGACGGTGTTGCCGTCGATCACGAAGTTCTGGCCGAGCTTCTTGGTGGGGGTGACGTCGAGCAGCTCCGCGAGGTCGCGGATCTCGGCCGGCCCGAGCAGGCGCAGCTCGCTCACGCGATCGTCCCGATCGGGCCGGACGGCGGCGGCCCGACCGGCTCGCTGTCCCAGCGGCCGTACACGAGCTCGGTGTTGGAGTTGATCTGCGCCGCGAGCGTGGAGGCGTCGGTCTCCAGGTACTCGGCCATCGCCCGCAGCGTGTGCGGGATGAGGTACGGCGCGTTGGGACGGCCGCGGTACGGCATCGGGGTGAGGAACGGCGCGTCGGTCTCGACCATGATCAGGTGGCGGGGCGTGGCCTGGAGCGCAGCCCGCAGGCCGGGGGCGTTCTTGAACGTGACGTTGCCCGCGAACGACAGGTACCAGCCGTTGTCCGCGCAGATCTCGGCCAGCTCCAGGTCGCCGGAGAAGCAGTGGAAGACGGTGCGCTCGGGCGCGCCGACCCGCTTCAGCGTCGAGACGACGGCCGCGTGCGCGTCCCGGTCGTGGATCTGGAGGGCGATGCCGTTCTGCTTCGCGATCTCGATGTGCGCCTCGAAGGACGCGAACTGCGCGTCGCGCCGCGGCCCTGCCTCCGTGCGGAAGAAGTCGAGCCCGGTCTCCCCGACGGCCCGCACGCGCGGCCGCCCGGCCAGCTCGGCGATGACCGTGAGGGCGTCGTCCAGCTCGCCGCGCTCGGCGTAGTCCGGCGCGTCGTTGGGGTGGAGGGCGACGGCGGCGAGCATCCGCGGCTCGATCGCCGCCATCTCCGCCGACCAGCGGGAGGTCTCCACATCGTTGCCGACCTGGACGACCCCGCGCACGCCCACGCTCGACGCGCGGTCGAGCTGCTCGCGGTAGTCCAGCGGGTCGTCGCCGTCCGCGATCTCCAGGTGCGTGTGGTTGTCGTAGACGGGCACGACGAGCGCCTCCGGCAGCGGCGGGTACGCGAGGTCGCGACCGTCGGTGACGTGTCGCTGCCGGATGAACGCGGGGTCGGTCATGCCCCCTGCACCACGTCCGCCTCGATGCGCGGGAACAGCGCCTCGAGCCCGTTGACCTCGGTTCCGGCGGGCAGACGACCCCAGTCGCCTGCCTGCCGCAGCGGCTGCGCGTCCAGCGGGCCGAGCTCGGCGGTGACGCCGAGCGCCGTCCACAGCTTCGCCGTCGCCTTCGGGATGACCGGCGAGAGCAGCACCGCCAGGGCGCGCAGGCCCTCCGCCGCCGTGTAGAGCACGGTCTGCAGGCGCTCGCGCTTGGCGTCGTCCTTCGCGAGCGACCACGGCTCCTGGATCGTGATGTAGCCGTTGAGCTCGTCCACCACCGTCCACACCGCGGCGAGCGCGTCGTGGATCGCCAGCGTGCTCATCGCGGCGTCGGCGTCGGCCGCGGCCTTCGCGACGACCTGCTGCACATGGAGGTCGGCCTCCTCGTAGCCCGCCGCGGGCGGCACGACGCCCTGGAAGTAGCGGGTGACCATCGCGACGACGCGCGACGCCAGGTTGCCGAAGCCGTTCGCGAGCTCCGCCTGGTAGCGCGCGGCGAGGTCCTCCCAGCTGAACGAGCCGTCCTGGCCGAAGTTGATCGCGCGCAGGAAGTAGTAGCGGAACGCGTCGGAGCCGAAGGTGTCGGTGATCTGCGTCGGCGCGATGCCGGTCAGCTTGGACTTGGACATCTTCTCGCCGCCGACCAGCAGCCAGCCGTGGCCGAACACGCGGTGCGGCACCTCCAGGCCCGCGGCCATCAGCATGGCGGGCCAGATGACGGCGTGGAAGCGCAGGATGTCCTTGCCGACCAGGTGCGTCGCCGGCCAGCGGCGCTCGAAGGTCTCGTCGTCCTGGCCGTAGCCGACCGCAGTGACGTAGTTGAGCAGCGCGTCGAACCACACGTAGACGACGTGGGTCTCGTCCCACGGCACCTTGATGCCCCAGTCGAAGCTCGACCGGGAGATCGACAGATCGCTCAGCCCCTGGCGGACGAACGACACGACCTCGTTGCGCGCCGACTCCGGCTGCACGAACTCCGGGCGCTCCTCGTAGAGGGCGAGCAGGCGGTCGGCGAAGTCGCTCATCCGGAAGAAGTAGTTCTTCTCCTGCAGCAGCTCCAGCGGCTTGGAGTGGATGGCGCAGACCTTCTGGCCCGCGTACTCCCCCGTGCCGTCGACGATCTCGCTCTGCGGCTTGAACTCCTCGCAGCCGACGCAGTAGAGCGCCTCGTACTCGCCCGCGTAGATGAAGCCGTCGTCGTACAGCTTCTGCAGGAACTTCTGCACGTTCTTCTCGTGCCGCTCGTCGGTGGTGCGGATGAAGTCGTCGTTGGCGATGTCGATGGTCTTCAGCAGCGGCAGCCACTCGTTCGTCACCAGCCGGTCCGCCCACTCCTTCGGGGTGGTGCCGTTGGCGGTCGCGGTGCGCAGGATCTTCTGCCCGTGCTCGTCGGTGCCGGTGAGCAGCCAGGTGTCGTCGCCGGCCTGACGGTGCCAGCGCGCGAGCACGTCCGCGGCGACCTCCGTGTAGGCGTGCCCGATGTGCGGGACGTCGTTGACGTAGAAGATCGGCGTGGTGATGTAGAACGCGGAGCCGTCGGACATGCTGACCATCCTACGGCCGCGCGGGACCCCTCCCGCCCCGTATTACCACCCGCCGAGACGTGAGTAGGTGCGGGAATCAGGCACCCGATTCCCGCACCTACTCACGTTTCGCGGCCAGGGCCGCCTGGTAGAGGTCGCGGCGGGAGAGGCCGGTGGCCTCGGCGACCTCGGTGGCGGCCTCTTTGAGGCGGGCGCCGTCGGCGACGAGGGTGAGCACCTGGGTGAGGGCGGTGGCGGGGTCGGCCTCCCGGGCGGGCGCGCCCGCGACGACCACGACGATCTCGCCGCGCGCGCCGTCCGCCGCCCACGCGGCCAGCTCGGCGAGCGTGCCGCGGCGGACCTCCTCGTGCAGCTTGGTCAGCTCGCGGCACACCACCGCGCGGCGGTCGGCGCCGAAGACCGCGGCCAGGTCGGCGAGGGAGGCGCCGAGCCGGTTGGGCGACTCGAAGAACACCATCGTGCGCTGCTCGGCCGCCAGCGCTCGCGCCGCCGAGGTGCGCTCGCCGTGCTTGCGCGGCAGGAAGCCCTCGAACGTGAACCGGTCGGTCGGCAGGCCGGACACGGCGAGCGCCGTGAGCACCGCGCTCGGACCAGGCACGACCGTCACGCCGACGCCCGCGGCGGCGGCGGCCTCCACCAGCGGGAATCCCGGGTCGGAGACCGTGGGCATCCCGGCGTCGGAGAGCACCACCACGTCCTGGTCGCGGGCGAGCTCCACCAGTTCGGCGGCGCGGTCGCGCTCGTTGTGCTCGTGCAGGGCGATCAGCCGCGGCCGGTTCTCGACGCCGAGGCCCGCCAGGAGGCGCTGCGTGACGCGGGTGTCCTCGGCAGCGACCACGGTCGCGGAGCCCAGCAGTTCGACCAGGCGGGCGGAGGCGTCGCCGAGGTTTCCGATCGGCGTCGCGGCGAGGATGATCATGGGTCCAGTCTGTCAGGATGTCCTGGTGACCTCCCCCGACATCGCCGCACCGGACGCCCGGCCGGCTGCGCATGCCGCGCCGGCCCGCACCGGCAGCCGGCTGGATGACTGGTGGGCACGCGTGCTGCGCACGCCCCTGCGGCTGCAGCTCTGGTACTGGGGCGCGCCGATCGCGGTCACGCTGCTCGCCGCGATCCTGCGGCTGTGGGACCTCGGCAGCCCGCACGTCCTCGTCTTCGACGAGACCTTCTACGTCAAGGACGCCTGGAGCCTCTTCCACCTCGGCTACGAGGGGAGCTGGCCCGACAAGGCCGACCAGTCGTTCAACGCGGGCAACACGAACATCTTCCAGTCGTCCCCGTCGTTCGTCGCGCATCCGCCGCTCGGCAAGTGGATCATCGCGCTCGGGATGGCCGCGACGGGAGCCGGCAACTCGTTCGGCTGGAGGCTGTCGACCGCCGTCGTCGGCATCCTCGCCGTGCTGATCGTGTTCCTCATCGCCCGCGTACTGTTCTCCTCCACGATCATCGCCACGATCGCGGGCTTCCTGTTCGCGATCGACGGGCACGCCATCGTGATGAGCCGGGTCGCGCTGCTCGACAACATCGTGATGTTCTTCGCGCTGCTCGCGTTCGGCTGCATCCTGCTCGACCGGCGCTGGCACGCCGACCGGCTCGCCGCGAAGCTCCTCGCCGCCCGCATGGCAGGACGGGACCCCTCCTGGGGACCGGTGCTCTGGTGGCGGCCGTGGCTGATCGCCGCGGGCGTCCTGACCGGGCTGTGCGCGGGCGTGAAGTGGAGCGGCTTCTACTTCCTCGCGTTCTTCGCCGTCTACATCGTCATCGTGGACATCGTCGCCCGGCGCCGGGAGGGCGTGGCCTTCTACGTCAGCGGCGCCCTGCTCAAGCAGGCGCCCGCGACCTTCGTGCTGATGGTCCCGATCGCGTTCCTCTCCTACCTCGCCACCTGGACCGGCTGGCTGGTGACAAAGGGCGGCTACTACCGCGAGTGGGCGCAGTCGGTGCACACGCAGTGGACGGGAGGCCTCTCCTGGGTGCCGCTGTGGTTCCAGAACTTCTGGCACTACCAGTCGGAGATGTACAACTACAGCATCAACCTGCACGTGCCGCACCCGTACCAGGCCAACCCGCTGACCTGGCTGTTCATGATCCGGCCGACGAGCATGTACTACACCGGCAACGCCTACGGCCAGGCCGGCTGCACGGCGCCGGGAGGCTGCTCCGCGGCGATCACGTCGCTCGGCAACCCGATCATCTGGTGGGCGGCCGCCGCCGCGGTGTTCTATCTCGTCTACCGGCTCGCCCGCTACCGCGAGTGGCAGGTCGGCCTCATCCTCACCGGGCTCGCGGCGGGGTACCTGCCGTGGCTGCTCTACATCAACCGCACGATCTTCCAGTTCTACGCGATCGCGTTCGAGCCGTACACGATCCTGGCCCTCGCGGCGGTCATCGCGCTGGTGCTCGGCAAACGCACCGACCCGGAGCGGCGACGCCGCACGGGGATCGCCTGGACGGCGGTGTTCCTGGGTCTCGCGACGGTGGGCAGCGCCTTCTTCTGGCCGATCTGGACGGCGCAGCAGGTGCCGTTCTGGTTCTGGCAGATCCACATGTGGCTGCCGAGCTGGGTCTGAATTTTCCACTGGGCTGGGGGGGGCTGCCACTGTCGGCTCCCGGTGGTAGACCGTTCAGTATGGATGCCGAAGAGCCGCTGAACCTCGTCCCCCTTCCCGGAAGCGAACGGCCGGAACGCGCCGGCTTCCAGACGCACGGAGCCCTGCCTCCCGACACGCCCGTCCAGGCGACGCTGATCCTGCGCCGCCGGGCCCCGCTCCCCGACGACGCCTTCACGTCGCACCTGACCACGCAGGAGCTTGCCGACCGCTACGGCGCCTCGCCGGAGGACGTCCAGCTCGTGACCTCCACCCTCAAACGCCTCGGCGTGACCATCGACGAGGAGAACGCCGCCGAACGGCGCGTTCGTGTGTCCGGTCCGGTCTCCGTCCTCGCCCGGGTGTTCGGCACCGACCTCGCCCAGGCCCGGCCGGCCGACGCCGGGGAGGACGCCCCGAGCTACCGCCAGCGCTCCGGCGGCCTCAGCATCCCGGCCCAGCTCGACGGCGTCGTGACCGCGGTGCTCGGGCTCGACGACCGCCCGCAGGCGCGCGCCCAGTTCCGGCTGACGACGGCCGCCGCAGTGGCCACCAGCTACACCCCGCCGCAGCTCGGGAAGGTCTACGACTTCCCCGCGGGCACGGACGGCAGCGGCCAGACCATCGCCATCATCGAGCTGGGTGGCGGGTACGTGCAGGCCGACCTGGACACGTACTTCGCCGGCCTCGGCATCCCGTCGCCGTCGGTGACCGCCGTCGGCGTGGACGGCGCCGCGAACGTCCCCGGCCAGGACCCCAACGGGGCCGACGGGGAGGTCATGCTCGACATCGAGGTGGCCGGCGCCCTCGCCCCCGGCGCCGCGCTGCTCGTGTACTTCGCACCCAACACCGACGCGGGGTTCCTGGACGCCGTCAGCACCGCCGCGCACGCGACCCCCACCCCCGCCGTCATCAGCATCAGCTGGGGCCAGTCGGAGGACCAGTGGACCGCCCAGGCGCGCAACGCCTTCGACCAGGCCCTCCAGGACGCCGCCGCCCTCGGCGTGACCACGACCGTGGCGGCCGGCGACGATGGCAGCACCGACCGCGTCAGCGACGGCAAGGCGCACGTCGACTTCCCGGCCTCCTCCCCGCACGCCCTCGCCTGCGGCGGCACCCGGCTGGAGGCGAACCCGTCGACCGGGGCGGTCACGTCCGAGACCGTCTGGAACAACGGCGCAGGCAACGGCGCGACCGGCGGCGGCGTGAGCGACGTCTTCGCGCTGCCCACCTGGCAGAAGAACGTCGGGGTGCCCTCCGCCCCCGCCGCGACGCACGCGGGAGGCGCCGCGAAGCCCCCCGGCGGGACCCACGCGGGAGGGACCGCGAAAAAGGGCTCCGGCGGCCGCGGGGTGCCCGACGTCTCGGCCGTCGCCGACCCGCAGACCGGCTACCAGGTCCGCGTCGACGGCAAGGACATGGTCATCGGCGGCACCAGCGCTGTCGCGCCGCTGTGGGCGGCGTTGATCGCCCGGCTGGCGCAGTCCTCCGGGACCCGCTTCGGGCTGGTGCAGCCGAAACTGTACGACTCCATCCGCGCCGGACAGGTCGCCGCGGGGTTCCGGGACATCACGTCGGGGAACAACGGCGTCTATGCTGCCGGCGCGGGCTGGGACGCCTGCACCGGCCTCGGCGTCCCCGACGGCGCCCACCTCCAGTCCGTCCTCTGACGCGGCCGCACGCAAAGCAACTGGCAGGACACGCCGTCTCGCCCGGGCGCGAGACGGCGTGTCCTGTCAGGTAGATGCCCGGGATGGTCGGGGCCGGGTGTGCGGTGACGCAAGAATGGAGGGGTGACCTCACCCGTTACTCCGCCTGCACCCTCCCCCGCCCGCTCGGCCCTCGCGTGGCTGCCGGGGGTCGCCGTTGCTGCGCTCGCGGCGGCGACGGCGTGGGGCATCCACTGGCTGGCGCCGGCGGTGCCGTTGCTCACGGCGGCGGTCGTGCTGGGGATCGTGGTCGGGCAGATCCCGGCCGCGCGCGGCGCGCTCGCCGGAGTGCTGGCCCCCGGTCTCGCGGTGAGCGCGAAGCGGCTGATGCGGATCGGCGTCGTGCTGCTCGGCCTCAAGCTCAGCCTCGGCGACATTGCCGGGCTCGGCTGGGTCGCCATCCTGACCACCGTCGGGATCGTGGTGTTCAGCTTCGCCGGGACCTTCCTGATCGGCCGGCTCTTCCGCCTCCCGGGCCACCAGCCGCTGCTGATCGCGACCGGCTTCTCGATCTGCGGCGCGTCCGCGATCGGCGCGATGAGCGGCGTCGTGAAGCCGAAGGACGAGGAGGCCGCCACCCCGGTCGCGCTCGTCACCCTCTGCGGGACGCTCGCGATCTTCGTGCTGCCGCTGCTGTGGCATCCACTGGGCCTCTCCAGCGTGCAGTTCGGCCACTGGGTCGGCGGCGGCGTCCACGACGTCGGCCAGGTGGTCGCGACCGCGCAGATCGCGGGCCCGGCCGCGCTGTCCGTGGCGATCGTCGTCAAGCTCACCCGCGTCCTCATGCTCGCCCCGACCGTCGCGATCGCGGCGATCGTCGAGCGCCGCCGCCGGGTGGAGGGCGACCCGAGCGTCAAGCGCCCGGCGATCGTCCCGCTGTTCGTCGCGGGCTTCATCGCCGCGGTGCTGATCCGCTCGTTCGTGCCGCTTCCCGCCGCGGTGACGGACAGCGCCGACGCGCTGCAGACGATCCTGCTGGCGATGGCCCTCTTCGGCCTTGGAACCGCCGTCCGGCTGCGCACCCTCCTCGGAACGGGCTGGCGAGCGCTCGCGACCGGGCTGCTCTCGTGGGCGCTGATCGCCGCGCTGGCGCTCGGCGCGGTGTGGGTGTCGGCCGCCTGATCGCCCCGGTCGCGCTGCTAGTGCGCGAGCTTCAGCCCGACCACGCAGCCGACCAGACCGAGGATGAGCAGGAGCTTCACGATCGAGAAGCCGTCGCCGCCGAAGACCATCGCGTAGAGCACGGTGAGTGCTGCGCCGATGCCGACCCAGACCGCGTAGGCCGTGCCGGTGGAGATCTCGCGCATCGCGTACGCGAGGCCGCCCATCGAGGCGATGAGGCCGGCGACGAACACGACGGTCGGCCAGAGGCGGGTGAACCCGGCCGACTTTCCCAGGGCCGTCGCCCAGACGGCTTCGAGCACGCCGGAGAGGATGAGGACGATCCACGACACGATGACGACTCCTTGGCCAGTCTTGTCGCGTGCCGGGTACTGAACCGTCGTCCGGGATCGCGGTGCAGCGATCTCCTCCAGGGTAGCGACGCAGCCTGAGCACACCCGGTGCACGGCCGCGGCGCAGGGTCCGGTGCGGATGACCGCGTGTTACGGCACCCGCCGGACGGGCTCAAGCAGGCTCGGGTAGCGTGGCCGCATGGCTGATCGCGAATATGGCTTCCGGACCCGTGCGATCCACGCGGGCAACATCCCCGACCCTGTCACCGGGGCGCGCGCACTGCCGATCTACCAGACCAGCGCGTTCGTGTTCGACGACACCGCGGACGCCGCCGCGCGCTTCGCCCTACAGAAGTACGGCAACATCTACTCCCGGCTGGAGAACCCCACGGTCGCCGCGTTCGAGGAGCGCGTCGCAAGCCTGGAGGGCGGCATCGGCGCCGTCGCGACCGCGAGCGGGCTGAGCGCGCAGTACATCACCTTCGCGTCGCTGGCCGGCGCGGGCGACCACATCGTGGCGTCCGCGAACCTCTACGGCGGCTCGATCACGCAGCTCGATGTGACCCTGCGCCGCTTCGGCGTTGACACGACCTTCGTGCAGAGCTCCGACCCCGCCGACTACGCGGCGGCGATCACCGACCGCACCAAGCTCGTGTTCGCGGAGACGATCGCCAACCCGTCCGGTGAGATCGCCGACATCGAGGGGCTGGCCGAGGTCGCCCACGCCGCCGGCGTCCCGCTGATCATCGACTCGACCATCGCCACGCCCTACCTGAACCGCCCGATCGAGTGGGGCGCGGACGTCGTCATCCACTCGGCGACCAAGTTCCTCGGCGGCCACGGCACGACCCTCGGCGGTGTCGTCGTGGAGAGCGGCCGCTTCGACTGGCACACGGAGAAGTTCCCGCTGTTCGGCCAGCCGGTGCCGTCGTACGGCGGACTGCAGTGGTCGGGCAACTTCGGCGAGTACGCCTTCCTCACCCGGCTCCGCGCCGAGCAGCTCCGCGACATCGGGCCCTCGCTCGCACCGCACTCCGCGTTCCTGCTGGCGCAGGGCGTCGAAACGCTGCCCTACAGGATCCAGGCGCACGTCGACAACGCCCGCGCTGTCGCCGAGTGGCTCGACGAGGACCCCCGGATCGAGAAGGTCTTCTGGGCCGGCCTCCCCGAGCACCCGCATCACGGGCGCGCGCAGAAGTACCTCCCGAAGGGCCCGGGCAGCGTGTTCTCGTTCGTCGTGAAGGGCGGACGCGAGGTCGGCCAGCGCCTGATCGAGTCCGTGAACCTCGCCAGCCACCTCGCGAACATCGGCGACGCGAAGACGCTCGTCATCCACCCCGCTTCCACGACGCACGCGCAGCTCACCGAGCAGCAGCTCCTCGACGCAGGCGTGCTCCCCGGCGTCGTGCGCATCAGCGTCGGCATCGAGGACGTGGACGACATCATCTACGATCTGGACCAGGCGCTCAGCGCAGCGGCGAAGGAGGCGGCAGCATGACCGGCACCACGACCGACGACTCCACCACGACCGACGACTACACGACCCAGGTCCAGCTCGTCAACGGCCTGAGCTGCTCCCTCCCGTCCGACTCGCCCCTGGCCAAGCTCCTGAAGTCGCAGCGCACCTGGACCGGCCCCGACGCCAAGGAGCGTCTCCGCATCCTCCGCGCCGCGAAGTCGGTCGCGATCGTCGGCGCCTCGGCGAACCCGGCGCGCTCCAGCTACTTCGTCGGGACGTACCTCCAGCAGTCGAGCGACTTCCGCGTGTACTTCGTCAACCCGAACGCGGACACGATCCTGGGGCAGAAGGCCTACCCGGATCTCGCCTCCCTTCCCGAGGTGCCGGACATCGTGGACGTGTTCCGCCGCGCGAGCGACATCCCCGGCGTGATCGACGAGGCCGTGGCCGTCGGCGCGCCGACCGTCTGGGTACAGCTCGGCATCTGGAACCAGGAGGCCGCCGAGTACGGCGAGTCCCTCGGTCTCACGGTCGTGATGGACCGCTGCATCAAGATCGAGCACGCCCGCTTCCACGGTGGACTTCACCTGCTCGGCTTCGACACCGGCCAGATCACCGCCCGCAAGACGCTGCGCTGACCTATTCGCGGATCTATTCGCGGATCAATTCGTCGACCGCCCTCAGTCCACCTCCCTTCACCGCGGGCAGCGACTCCATCGCCCGCGTGAGCCGCTTGTCGGTCGTCACGAGCGGGGCCGTGAGCAACTCGGACAGTGCGACGAACGTCGCGTCGAACCCGCTGAGGCTGCCGCGGAGATCCCACACCCGCTGTTCGACCGTCTCGAACGGCCACGGCTCGATCGGGAGCTCCAGGAGCTCGGCGTAGGCCATCGACGCCTCGGCGTCGCTCAGGGCACCCCGCAGCCGCAGCTTGCGCAGGACGTTGGCCGCCTCGGCGAACAACAGATCGGGAGCGGCCAGGTCGCGGCCGCGCAAGCGCTCGGCCACGGCCCGGCCGTTCTCGCCGGGGTCGACGAGGAGGTCGATGACGGCGCAGGAGTCGACGATGACCGTCTCCGGAAGGCCGAAATCATGCGGGAACGGATCGGCGGACGCCGCCGAGGGGTGCGCGGTGACGGCCGCCGTGCGTCGCACGGCCGCCGCCGCCGCGGTCACTCGCGGCTCCGGGCGATCATGTCGGCCACGGCTTCGCGGTCGAGAGGCGGGAAGTGCTCAGCGCGGCGCCGGATGCTGTCGAGGACGTCGTCGACCGTGCGCTTGCCGGCGAGACGGGTGAGTTCATGCACGAGGTACTCCTGAAGTGATCGCCCCGAGCGCGCCGCACGCGCCGCGAGCTCGTCGCGGACCTCGTCCGGAACGGAGCGGATGGTGATTGAAATGGGCATGCATGCAGTTTAGCAGCATGGGTTGCATTGTGCAGGTGCCTTTCTGTAGGTGGATGTGTTGTGTCCATCCTGGGCGGGCGCAGACGTGCGGAAACGGCCCCGGCGAAATCAGTGGAGAAGTCGCCGGGAGTCAGCGGCTGTGCAGGAGTTCCGGCCGCACCCTCGCGCTCACGCCCGCGCCACGATGTGGAACACGTGCCAGTGCTTCGGCCCCTCGAACGACATCCCGCGCCGGTCGTCCTCGACCAGCCGCAGGACCTCCAGCCCGGTGAGCATGGCCTCCACCCCCGCGCGGTCGTGGAAGTTCATCCCCGGCCGCCCGAACCACTCGTCGTGCGGCCCGAACAGCTCGCCCGCGAACACGCCGCCCGGCTCGATCGCGTCCCGGATGTCCGCCCACAGGTAGGGGAACCGCGTCGGGTCGCAGAACGGCAGCGCGAACCCGGCATAGACGAACTCGGCGGGCGGCAGCTCGCCGAGCGCCTCGAAGGTGGCGCAGCGCGTCGACACGCGGGCGGAGGCCTCCTGGTCGAGCCCGGCGCGCACCCGCTCGTCCACCGCCGGGTCGGAGTCCACCGCGAGCACCTGCCAGCCGCGCTCGGCGAGGTCGCGCGTCTCGACTCCGTCGCCGCAGCCGAGGTCCACGGCGGTCCCCGCCGGTCCGTCCCACGCCGCGAGCGCCGACTCGAACGTCGGCCGGACGCCGCGTCCGCCCTGCTTCTCGTAGAAGTGCGACCAGTCGAACGCCATGCCCAGAGCCTACGCGCGGCGCGGCACGGAACGCCCGGCCCTGGCTAAAATCGGCAAGTGGATTCCGCGCCCTCCCGTCCCCGTGTCGCCGTGCTCGGCCCGGTGCTCGTCGAGGACCGCACCGGCACGCTCGCCGAGCCGTCCGGCACGCGCGGCAAGAGCCTCATCGTGGCGCTGGCGCTCGCCCCAGGCGGCCGCTCGGTCCCGGCGCTCGTCGACGACCTCTGGGACGACGCTCCCCCGCGGCAGGAGCGGGCTGCGCTGCAGACGCTGGTCTCCCGGGTGCGCACGAGCAGCGCCGACGGCATCCTGGAGTCCACGCCGAGCGGCTACGCACTGGCCGTCGGCGCGCACGGCACCGACCTGGACCTCGCCGCGCACCACCTCGAGTCGGCCCGCGGCGCCCTGGCCGCCGGCGCCCACGGCGACGCGCTCCGCGAGGCGGACTCCGGCCTCGCGCTCTGGCGAGGCGAGCCGGGGCTTGAGCTCGCCGGCTCCCGTCTCGGCGAGGAGCTGGCGCGGACCGCCGCCGAGCTCCGCACCGAGCTGCTCGCCGCCCGCGCCCGCGCCGCCCGCGAGAGCGGCGACTCCACGACCGCCCTCGCCGACCTCCACGAGCTGCTGCGCGTGCGCCCGCTGGACGAGTCCCTGCACGCCGAGCGGATCCGCGCCCTCGCCGACGCCGGCCGCCGCAGCGACGCCCTGCTCGCGTTCGCCGACCTCACGGAGGCCTTGCGCGAACGCCTCGGCACGCGTCCCGGCGCGGAGCTGGTCGCCCTGAACGCCCGCCTGCTCGCCGAAGAAGACCAGCCCGAGGACGAGCGCGAGCCCGCGTCGCCGCGTCGGGTCAGGATCGGACTGCGCACCGCCCCGAACGCGCTGGTCGGACGAGAGTACGACCTCGAGGCGGTGGAGGATCTGGTCGCCACCTCCCGGCTGACGACGATCCTCGGTGCAGGCGGACTCGGCAAGACCCGGCTCGCCCACGAGGTCGGCCACCGCGCCATCCACACGCCCGCCGTCGTCCTGGTCGAGCTCGCCAGCGTGCGCACCGGCGCGGACGTCGAGCTGGCCTTCGCCACCACCCTCGGGATCCGGGAGGCCAGGACCGCCCGCCTGGCCGAGCCGGGAGCCCAGCTCGACCTGCGCTCGCGCATCCTCGGCCTGCTCTCCGAGCGGGAGACGCTGCTCATCGTCGACAACTGCGAGCACATCATCGACGCGGCGGCCGCGTACGTGGAGGACATCCTCTCGGCCACCCCGACCGTGCGGGTGCTCGCCACGAGCCGCGCCCCGCTCTCGATCGGCGCCGAGCGGGTCTACGCGCTCGGCCCGCTGCCCTCCGACGACGACGGCCCGGCGGTCGAGCTCTTCCGGGAGCGCGCCAGGGCCGCGCGCCCCGGCGTCGTGCTGCCGCCGGCGGCGGTGGCCCGGCTGTGCGCGCGGCTCGACGGCCTCCCGCTCGCCATCGAGCTCGCCGCCGCGCGCACACGCTCGCTGTCGGTCGAGGAGATCGAGCGGCGGCTCGGCAACCGGTTCGCGTTGCTGACCGGCGGCGAGCGCACCGCGCCGGAGCGCCATCGCACACTGTTCGCGGTGATCGACTGGAGCTGGAACCTGCTGGCGGCGTCGGAGCAGGCACTGATGCGCCGGCTTTCGACCTTCCCCGACGGCTTCAGCGCCGAGGCCGCGGAGGCGGTCGCGGGAGCCGGCGCGGCATCGGTGCTCGACGACCTCGACGCGCTCGTCGCCCAGTCGCTCGTGACCGTCTCGGAGGATCAGGACACCGGCATCCTGCGCTACCGGATGCTGGAGACGGTCCGCGAGTTCGGTGACCTGGAGCTGACCGCGGCCGGGGAGGCCGACGACGTGCAGGCCGGGGTGGACGCCTGGGCGGTCGCGTTCGCGCGCGAGGCGATGGCCCACATGCACGGCCCGGACCAGGTGCCGACTTTCGCCCTGGTGACCGCCGAGCAGGACAACCTGGTCGCCGTCCTCCGCTCGGCGATCGACGGCGACCGGCCCGCGACGACGGCCGCGGTGTTCGCGGTGCTGGCGTACTACTGGTCGCTGCGCAGCACCCACACCGAGGTGCTGGGTTTCGGCGCCGCCGTGCTGGACGCGCTGGCCGGGTGGGAGCCGGAGGGCGACGACCGGGAGGGCGCGGCCGCCTGCTACGCGCTGATCGGCGGCACCTTCCTCTACGCGGGCCTGCGCACCGCCGTCCGCGCGATCTCGCGCCTGCGCCGGCTCCGCCGCGGCGCGCCTTTCGCCGACCCACGGCTCGGCGCGATCGCGAGCCTGGTCCTCGCCGCCGGGCACGTCGAGCCGGGGATGCGCCTGCTCGCCGAGTTCAGCCGCTCGGGCGATCCCGAGCTCGCCGCGATGGGCGGCCTCCTGACCGCGCAGCTCCAGGAGAACGCGGGCGAGCTGGACGATGCGCTCGCCAGCGCGACCCGGGCGCACGCGAAGGCGATCGAGGCGCAGGACACCTGGTCCCGGGCGTCGGCCGCGCAGACCCTCGCCCAGCTCCACAGCCAGCTCGCGCACCCGCACGAGGCGCTCGCCTGGGCGGAGAGCGCCCACGAAGGACTCGCGACGCTGCGCGCGGCGGGCGACCTCCGCCAGCTCGACTGGCTGATCGCGGTCAACTCCATCTCCGCGGGCGACGTCGACCGCGGGCGCGCTCTGCTGGAGAATTATCTGCACGAGGAGGTCGACCGCACCGGCTTCGATTACGTCGACTACTACGGGATCGGCTTCGCCGGCATGGCGGAGATCGCGTTGGCGGAGGGCGACCACGCGCGCGGCGTGCGGCTGTACGACGAGGCGATCGGCGTCTACACGGACGACACCGCCGTCGAGCGCGAGGCGGTCGCGAACCCGTGGCTGACCATCCTCGGCGCCGCGCTCATCGCCGCCCGGCTGCGCGCGCACGAAGCCGGGATCCCGGACGACGACCCGCTCACCCGCGCGGAGACCGCGGAGGCCGTGCGCCGGCTGCGGGTGCGCGTCCTGGTGAACGCCCGGCTGAGCCCGCCGTACCTCGACAAGCCCGTGATCGGCACCGGCCTCCTGGGCGTCGCGATCTGGATGCTCGATGCGGAGGTCGGCGCGGCCCGCGGAGACGACTGGGTCGACGCGGGGCTGGAGCTGTTCGCCCTGGCGGCGCGGGCGAACTCGCGGCAGGACATCGTGAGCCTCCACCGGCCGGCGCTGGCCGAGCGGGTGCGGCGGACGTGGGGCGAGGAGCGGTTGGCGGCGGCACAGGCTGCTGCGGCCTCGGTCGGGCGGGATGCGGCGGCGGTGCGCGGGCTGGAGTTGCTGGCGGAGATTCGGGTCTGACCGGGCGGCTAACCGGTAGCGATGGCCGCCACGTGCACGAAAGCGGCCGCCGCATCACTCCGCAGGATGCGACGGCCGCTGTCCGTGGGCGGGAGGCTAGGCCTTCCGCATGTAGGCCCGCACGGTGAGCGGGGCGAAGACCGCGACGATCACGGCCGCGCCGAGCAGCGCCCACCAGCCGTCGACGCCGAAGGTGCCGTGGTTGGCGAGGTCGCGGACCGCCGTCACCAGGTGCGAGACCGGGTTGATGTTGACGAACCACTGCAGCCACTGCGGCAACGTGTTCACCGGCACGAACGCATTCGAGAAGAACGTCAGCGGGAACAGCACGAGGAACGAGATGCCCTGCACCGAGCCTGCCGTGCGCGCGATCACGCCGAAGAACGCGAAGATCCAGCTGATCGCCCAGGCGCAGACGATGACGAGGAGGCCGGCGAGGATCACGAAGCCGAGGCCCGCCGCGGGCCGGTAGCCCATGAAGAAGCCGGTCACGAAGGTGATCGTGGTCGCGATCGCGTACCGCAGAGTGTCGGCGAGCAGTGCCCCCGACAACGGCGCGATCCGCGCGATCGGCATGGACTTGAAGCGGTCGAAGACGCCCTTGTCCATGTCCTCGCGAAGCTGCACGCCGGTCACCACCGATGTCGTGATGACGGTCTGGGCGAGGATGCCGGGGATCAGGTAGGGCAGGTAGCCGGAGACGCTGCCGGTGATCGCGCCGCCGAACAGCAGGGCGAACATGATCGTGAAGATGATCGGCTGCAGCGTCACGTCGAACAGCTGCTCCGGCGTCCGCTTGATCTTCAGGAGGCCGCGGTGGGCCATCGTGATCGTGTTGGCCAGGGTCTGGCTGAGGCTGACGTGGTTCTTCAGGTTCCGCTCGGACGGCGGGGTGATGGTGGCGATGGCGGTCATGCCCGGACTCCTTCGGATGCGGCGGCGTTCTCGGTCTCGGCGGACGCCTCGTCGGTGTCGTTCTCCTCGTCCTCGACCCCGTGACCGGTCAGCGTGAGAAACACCTCGTCAAGCGTCGGCTTCTGCACCGACATCTCCTGGAGGTGGATGCCGGCCTCGCGGAACGTGACGAACAGGTCGGTGACCGCGTCGGCGTCGCGCATGGGCGCGGTGAGCCGCGAGCCCTCGGGCGAGACGACCGCCTCCACGCCGAGCACGGTGGCGATGGCGCGGCGGGCGTCCTCGATGTCGGTCGGGTCGGTGAGGCGGAGCTGGAGGGAGGACTCCCCCACCGACGCCTTCAGCTCGTCGGCGGTGCCCTCGGCGACCACGCGGCCGCGGTCGATGACCGCGATGCGGTCGGCGAGCTGGTCGGCCTCGTCCAGGTACTGCGTGGTGAGCAGGACCGTGGAGCCGGTGGAGACCAGGCGCCGGATGGTGTCCCACATCTGCGAGCGGGTCCGCGGGTCCAGGCCCGTGGTCGGCTCGTCGAGGAAGATCAGCGGCGGCTGCGCGATCAGGCTGGCGGCGAGGTCGAGGCGTCGGCGCATGCCTCCGGAGAACTTCTTCAGCGGGCGCTTGGCTGCGTCGGACAGCCCGAACTCCTCCAGGAGCTCGGCGGTCTTGGCCTTCGCCTCCCGGCCGCTGAGTCCGAGCAGGCGGGCGAAGATCATGAGGTTCTCGTTGGCGGAGAGCGTCTCGTCCACTGATGCGAACTGGGCGGTCACGCCGAGGAGCTGGCGGACGATCTGCTGCTCCCTGCGGATGTCGTGGCCGAAGACGAAGGCGTCGCCGCCGTCCGGCCGGAGCAGGGTGGCGAGCATGGAGATGGTGGTGGTCTTCCCGGCGCCGTTCGGGCCGAGGACGCCGTAGACGGTGCCGGCTCGGACGTTCAGGTCGACGCCGTCGACCGCCCGGTTGTCGCCGAAGACCTTGACGAGCCCGTGGGCCTCGACGGCCCACTCGGTGCTGCGAGTCATGGTGGTCCTTCCTGGTGAGGTGGATGAGTCGATCGTCGCGGAGGCCGCTTGCACGGCGCTTACGGGGCGCTTACAGCGCCGCGGCGGCGCTGTAAGCGGAGGCCCGGTAAGCGTTGGCCCTAAGCGTGGGCCGAGTCGAGGAGGGCGACGATCCGGGCTCAGCCTGCGTCCCGCAACGCCGCCACGACCGCGGGCCGGTCCACGCCGGCCAGGGTCAGCGCTCGCGGCACGGTGCCGAGCTCGAGTCCGAAGATCGCCGTGACGAGGTCGGCCTCCCCCGAGCGCTGGCGGCGATGCGCCGATGCGACGCGGTGGGCACGGGTGAGCGCCTCCTTGGCCGACGCTCCCCAGCGCGGGCGGGCGACGCGAGGCGACGCGACGAGCCGGTCCTCCGGAGGCGGCGTGACGCCGGCGACGCGGAGGCTGGTCTCGCGTTCGGCGAGCAGTGCGGCCTCCAGACCGGCGGGGTCGAGTCCGGCGGACGCGAGCACGTGGCGGACCGCCCCGCTGCCGTCGCGGGAGAGCGCGAGCAGCAGGTGCTCGGCCTCCACGAGAGCGGCGTTGCGGCGCTGGGCCTCGGTGACCGAGGCGTTCACCACGGAGCGCAGGGCTTTGGAGAGCGGCTGGCCGGGAGCGTTGTTGGCGGTTCCGGGAGGGATGTCAGACATTTCGTCTCCTGAGGGCTACGCCTGCGGCGGCGACGCGACGCAGGTGCTTCTTGTGAACGGCCTGGCGGGTGACGCCGAGCGCGTCGGCGATCTGCGTCCAGCTCCAGCCGTCGCGGAGGGCGTGCTCGACTTCCGCGTCTTCGAGACGGTCGGCGAGCTCACGGAGGGCGACGACGGCCGCGAGACCGTCGGCGACCCCGCCGAGCGGGTCCGGAGCCGGGATGGGAGGGTTCATGAGAGCAACCTTAGTTGCTTAATCCGATTTGTCAACTTAAGTTGCGTAGCGAACGGAGGAGATTGCCGGGGATGCGCGCCGGAACTCCTCCGGAGACGGGCATTCAGCATCGACGGTGGGCGCATGTCCTCCGTTGCCGCGCGGGCGTAGGGTGACCGGCATGGACATCGGCGTCGGAACGACCGTCTGGCTCGGGGACCGCCCGGGCGTCGTGGTGGAGGGACCGGACGAGGGAGGTCAGTTCCTCATCGAGTACACGCCCGTCGAGGGCGGGCTGGACACCACCTGGTGCCCGCCGGGTGACGCCAGGGTGAAGGTTCGCGAAACCTGAGTTCTGCGCGGGATTTCTGCGCCGATGCGCAGCCTCACGCGGGAATCCCGCACAATCGGCGACGTACACTGGAGAAGTGACTGCGTACGTCTCTGCCTTCGACCTGTTCTCGATCGGCATCGGGCCCTCGAGCTCGCACACCGTCGGACCCTTGCGGGCGGCGAAGGCGTTCGCTGACCGCCTCGTCGCCGACGGGCTCGTGGAGCACGTCGACCAGGTCACCTGCACCCTCTACGGCTCCCTCGGCTCGACCGGGATCGGGCACGGCACGCCGGACGCGGTCGTCGCCGGCCTCCGCGGCAACGAGCCGGAGAACTGCCGGCCCGACGACGTCCGCGGCGCCTGGTCCGGGATCGGCGACGGCACGACGCTGCGACTCGCGGGCGTGCGCGACATCCCGCTCAGCAAGGGCGACATCGACTTCGAGCCGCGGACGCGCCTCCCCGGCCACCCCAACGCGCTCACCCTGCGCGCCTGGGGCAGCAGCGCCGACGGCACGCGGCAGCCGCTCCCCCTCCTGGAGGAGACCTACTACTCGATCGGCGGCGGCTTCATCCGCCGCGACGGCGAGGAGGCCGACCTCGCCGCGCGCGCGTCGCACCCGCTGCCCTACGACTCGGCCGAAGAGCTGCTCGCGATCTGCGCGCGACTCGACATCCCGATCTGCGAGGTCGCCCGGCGCAACGAGGTCGCCCTGCACGGCGAGGACGCCACCGACGCGCGTCTCGACCTGATCTGGGAGGCGATGGCCGAGTGCGTCGCGCGCGGGCTGGCCGGCGACGGAACCCTCCCCGGCGGCCTCGGCGTCAAGCGCCGTGCGGCCGCGATGCGCGAGCACCTGGAGAGCGTCCAGGACGACCCGGGCCGCGCGACGTCGCTGGAGTGGCTGCACGCCTTCGCGCTGGCCGTGAACGAGGAGAACGCCTCAGGAGGCCGCGTCGTCACCGCGCCCACGAACGGCGCGGCGGGGATCGTGCCGGCGGTCGCGCACTACTACCTGCGCTTCGTGCCTGGCGCGACGCTCGACGGCATCCGCAAATACCTCCTGACCGCGACCGCGATCGGCTCGCTGTTCAAGGCGAACGCCTCCATCTCGGGCGCAGAGGGCGGCTGCCAGGCGGAGGTCGGCTCGGCGTGCGCGATGGCCGCCGGTGCGCTCTGCGCGGTCCTGGGCGGCACGCCGACCCAGGTCGAGAACGCGGCCGAGATCGCGATGGAGCATCACCTCGGCCTCACCTGCGACCCGGTCGGCGGCCTCGTGCAGATCCCGTGCATCGAACGGAACGCGATCGCGTCCTCCACCGCCGTCTCCGCCGCCCGCCTCGCCCTGCACGGCGACGGCTCGCACCTGGTCTCGCTGGACACGGTGATCGAGACGATGCGCCAGACCGGCCTGGACATGTCGACCAAGTACAAGGAGACCAGCGAGGGCGGCCTGGCGGTCAACGTCATCGAGTGCTGAGGCGACGCATTACGCACGGTTGCGTGTCCCGTAGGCGACGTCGGAGGCCGCCGTTAGCGTGGTTCGCATGACTCTCACGACCGCGCATTCCGGCGAGCCGACCGTCCCCGATCCCGCGACAGGCCCCGGCCTGGACGAGGCCCGGGCCGCCGCGGTGGGCGCCGCGCTGGCCGGGCCGCTGGTGTCGACGCAGTGGCTCTGCGACCATCTCGGATCGGACGGGCTCCTCGTGGTCGACGCCTCGGTCGTCGCGGTCAGCGGCGCCGACGGGCGGGCGGAGTACGTGAGCGGACTCGGGCGGCACGGCGAGGGGCACGTCCCCGGTGCGGTGTTCGCCGACCTGCTCGAGCGGTTCAGCGATCCGGCCGCGCCCTTCCCGTTCACGCGCCCGGGCGCGGAGGCGTTCGCCGAGGCCGCGGCGGCACTGGGCGTGGACGCGGACACCACCGTCGTCGTCTACGACGGCGCGGTCGGGCAGTGGGCCGCGCGGCTGTGGTGGCTGTTCCGCTCGTTCGGCCACGACCGCGTCGCGGTGCTCGACGGCGGCGTGACCAAGTGGCGGGAGGAGGGCCGCCCGCTGGAGTCGGGGCACGTCGCGCCCGAACCGGCCGGCCGCTTCATCGCCGCCGAGCTGCCTGGGTTCTGGAGCGACCGTGGCGACGTGGAGGCCCTCCTCGCGGGCGACCGGGCCGGGACGCTGGTCTGCGGCACCCCGCCGAAGGACTTCGCCGCCCGGCACATCCCGGGCAGCGTGAGCGCGCCGGCCGTGCGACTGGTGGACCGCGAGACCAACGCGTTCCTGCCGGCCGCCGGCCTGCACGACCTCTTCTCCGACGTGCTCGCCTCCTCCGACCCGATCGTCGCGTACTGCGGCGGCGGGATCGCGGCGGCGGCCGACGCCCTCGCCCTGGCGCTGCTGGGCCGGGACGACGTGACCGTCTACGACGGGTCGCTGAACGAGTGGGCGTCCGATCCGGCGGCGCCGCTCGCGAGCCTCTAAGTCGCGGCGCACCGCCTTCCTGGGTCTTCGCCGGAACCGCGCATACACTCCCGTATCGGGACGTAAGCTCGAACCATGACCCTGATGGACATCCCGTTCCACACCATCGATGGAGTTCCGACCAGCCTCGCCGCGTACTCAGGCAAGGTCATCCTCGTCGTCAACGTCGCCTCCCGCTGCGGCCTCAGCCCGCAGTACGAGAAGCTGGAGCAGCTGCAGGAGACCTACGGCGACCGCGGCTTCACGGTGATCGGCTTCCCGAGCAACCAGTTCCTCCAGGAGCTCAGCTCGACCGAGGCGATCAAGGAGTACTGCTCCACGACGTGGGGCGTCACGTTCCCGATGATGGAGAAGGTGCGGCTGAACGGCCGCAACGCGCACGCGCTCTACACCGAGCTGACCACGCACCCGGACATCGACGGCAAGGCCGGCAAGGTGAAGTGGAACTTCGAGAAGTTCGTCATCACGCCGGAGGGCGAAGTGCACCGTTTCCGGCCGCAGCTCGAGCCGGACGACCCGCGGATCGTCGGCCTCATCGAGGCGTCGCTGCCGGCGACGGTCTGAGCCGCGCGGTCACGCCCGGCGGAACCAGCGGCCACCGACGCGCTCGGTGAGCCGCCAGTCCCCGGTGTCCGCGAGCGAGCCGAGGACGGCGACCGCGTGCTGGGCGACGCGGAGCGCGTCGTGGGCGCCGTCCGCGGTGAAACGCACGGTGATGCGCGCCTCCCGGCTGACGACGTCGACGCTCGACGCCTCGACGGTCGTCAGCTCGGCCACCGCGGCGGCCGCGGCGGGCTCGATCTCGGTCGGGGCAACATCCGGCCGCAGGAGGCCGACGGGGATGATCACACGAAACGAAGGCACGCGCCGAGCCTACGTCGGATACGAAAACCCCGGCGTACGCTGACCGGCGGGGAATCGGAAGGGGGTGCGCTGATGCACACCGGATCACCGGACACACGAGAGCTCTACATCGTCCAGGACGTCGGACTGACCATCGACGAGCTGGAGGGCTTCGACAGGATGCTGGACGAGCGACGCCGAGGGGGCGTCGCGGAGTCGCAGCGGGTCGCGGAGTCGCTGGGTTCGCTGCTGTCGTCGCGGTCGGAGTCGACCGCCGACGACGAGCACGACCCGGAGGGCCCGACGCTGAGCTCGGAGTGGAGCAGGCTGCACGCCCTCCGCTCGGAGATCGCGGCGGACATCGCGGACGTGGACGCGGCACGCGAGCGCATCCGGCTGGGACGCTACGGCACGTGCGCGTCGTGCGGGCGCGCGATCGGCGTGCCGCGGCTGGAGGCCCGGCCGACGGCCGAGCTGTGCATCGTGTGCGCGACGGCCGCCGAGCGCTGACCGGAGCGCACGGCATCGCATGAGGGCCCTCCCCCGCGCGTCGCAGGTAGCTGAGGGGCACGTTGTTGTCACTTCTTGCGCGCGAAAGTGACAACTACGTGCCCCTCGCGGATGGGGTTTGCGCGAGGCGGGCTGCGGGTCAGCGGGCGGCGTGCGCGCGGTAGACGGCCTCGGTGCGGCTGGCGGCGCCGACCTTGCGGAGGATGCTCGAGACGTGGACGCTCGCGGTCTTGGCGGAGATGAAGAGGACCTCGCCGATCTGCTTGTTGCTCAGGCCCTGCTCGATGAGGGCCAGGACCTGCTCCTCGCGTTCCGTGAGCGGGGCGCCGGGGCCGAGGGCGGCCGGGCCGCCGGCCGCGCGGGCGCCGCGGGACGACATCAGGGCCACCGCCGCCTCGACCAGGAGTCCGAAGCCGAAGCGCACGGCCTCGTCGCGGGCGGCGACGGCCAGGCGTTCCGCGGCGGGGCGGTCTCCCGCGGCGCGCGCGACCCGCGCGGCGCGGACGAGCGCATACGGGTGGAGGTGCGCGGGGGCGAGCGGCGACGCGGACGCTTCGATGGCGCCCTCCCAGGCCACCCGTGCGCCGTCGAAGCGTTCGGCGGCGGACAGGTTCGATCCAACCTCGTCCGTTGCCGCGGCCAGCGCGGTCGCGAGTTCGGCCCGGATCACCGGACCCCACGCGACCGCGGTCGGCCAGTCCTCGATGGCGCCGAGCGCGGCGTCGAGGCGGGCGGCCTCCTCGGTCACGTCGACCGGGTTGTCGCGCTCGGCGCGCTCCTGGGCTGAGTGGAAGGCGACATCCGCCAGGGCGCGCGCCGCCGCGGCGAGCACGGGGAGGTCGTAGGCGGGGAGCGGCCGGTGGGTCGACGCGCGCACGGGCGCGGTGTGCTCCCAGGCGTCGAACGCGTCGCCGCGCGCGATCGCGACCTCGGCGGCGAGCCGGGCGACGCCGAGCTCGGACTGGACCTCCAGGTCGCCGAGCGTGCGCAGGCCGCTGTGCCAGCGGCGCAGCAGGGTCTCCGTCGTCTCGACGTCGCCGCGCCACAGCGTGATCCACAGCTTCATGCGCTGCAGGTGCGCGCGGAAGGTCGGCGGCGGGTCGAGGGCGAGCGCCGGCTCGAGCAGCGACTCCGCCCGGTCGAGCTCGCCGAGCGCCAGCAGCGGCTCCACGGTGTTGGAGGACAGGATGACGCCGGTGGAGCGCTCGATGCCCCGCGCGCGGGCCTCGCGCACGCCCACCTCGGCGAGCCGAACGGCCTCGGCGTAGTGGCCGAGGTTGTTCATCGCGTCGGACGCGTTGACCGCGTAGCGCAGCTCGGCGGCGGAGTCGTGCTCGGCGAGTCGCCCCGCCTCGTCCAGCTCGGCCAGCCCGCGCTCCACGGCGCCCTGGGACACCAGGGAGCTGCCGAGGATGTTATGGGCGACCGAGCGCAGCGCGGGCGAACCGTCCCCGGCCTCCTCGATCGCCTGTGTCGCGACGGTCACGGCGTCGTCGAACCGGGCCGCGAGCATGTACCGGGCGGCGAGTTCGGCGAGCAGTTGGAGGCGGAGGCCGTCGCCCTCCGGCAGCGCGCCGGGCGGGACGACGTCGAGCGCGCTCTGCAGCAGCTCCTGGACGCCCATGCGGTTGAGGTTCTGGAGGTACTGCGCCTTGTCGCGCAGCAGCCGCGCCTGCCGGGCGGGCGGGAGGCCCTCCGCCGTCTCGAGCGCCATGTTGACGAGGGCGAGCGCGCGCTCGTTGTCGCCCGCGTTCCGCAGCGCAGAGGCGGTGCGGGACAGCAGCTCCGTGCGGCCTCCGCCCTTCATCCACGGCACGCTCAGCTCGTCGGCGTCCGGCACGCTGTCCCACAGCTCCAGGGCGCGGTCGCCCATCGCCGCGGCCGTCATGTAGGCGTACGACATCCGCGCCTCGCTCAGGGCCTCCAGCGACGTGATGAAAGCGCGTCGCAGGTCGTGCGCGGCGAGCCAGTGCGTGGAGAGCTGGGTCGCCGAGCGCTGCGGGCTGGCCTCCAGCGCCTCCGCGAACCGCATGTGGAACCGGCCGCGCTCCCCCGGCAGCAGGTCGGCATGGATGGCCTCGCGCACGAGCGCGTGCCTGAAGGTGTACTCGGTGGAGTCGGCCACCAGGACGTTGGCGACCACGGCCTCCCGCGCCGCCGCGTCGAGCTGGTCCGGCGTGCCGTCGTAGACCGCGCTGAGCAGCTCGTGGTCGACGCAGACGCCGCCGGCGGAGACGAGGCGGAGCAGCCGCTGGGCCGGGTCGCTGAGCTTCTCGAACCGGGCGAGCAGCAGCTCGCGCAGCGTCTCCGGCAGGTCTTCGCCGGTCGCGAGCCCGTCGATGCCGATCAGCTCCTCCACGAAGAACGGGACGCCCTCGCTCATCTCGTAGACGCGGTCGACCGTCGCGGCGTCCGGCTCGCAGCCGAGCAGGTGGGCGATGAGCGCCTCCACCTGGGCGCGGCCGAGCCGGGCGAGCTCCCAGCGCGTGACGCGGCGGGTGCGCTCCAGTTCGGCGAGGTAGGCGCGCAGCGGGTGGCCGCGCGTGATCTCGTCGGTGCGATAGCTCAGCAGGACGAGGAGGTGCCCGCGCTCGGCCATCCGGACGATGAACCGCAGCAGTTCGAGCGTCGCGGTGTCGGCCCAGTGGAGGTCCTCCACCGCCAGGACGAGCGGACGGTCGGCGGACAGCGTCTCGAACAGGACCGTGACGAGCTCGTAGAGTCGCTCGGCCCCGGTGCGCGCCGGCACCGCGGAGTCGTCGGCCAGCTCCGGCAGCAGCACGGAGAGGACGCCCGCGCCGTGGCCGGCGGCCTCCAGCACCGCGTCGAGCCCCCGCAACTCGATGAGCCGGCGCAGGATGGCGGCGAACGGCGCGTAGGGAGACCCGTCGTTGCCCAGGTCGACGCACCGGCCGAGCAGCACCGTTGCGGACCCCTCCGCCTCCGCCAGGAACTCGGCGAGCAGCCGCGTCTTGCCGATGCCCGCCTCTCCGCCGATGACGACCGCGCGCAGACCGCCGTCGCGACGAACCCCGTCGAGCTCCTCGCGCAGCGCCTCGAGATCGGACTCGCGCCCGATCATCGTGGGGCTGGAGGCCGGTGATCGCATGGCCTCATCGTGCCACGGACCACCGACATCCGAACCCCCGTCCTGCCACGCTTCGCCCACGGCAGAACGGTGGTCATCGCCCGGAGTGGGCGAGCTCCCGCCGGTCCTCGTGCGCGCCCTCGGGAGCCGACACGGGAGCGTGCTCCTGAGCGACCTCGGACCCGGTCGCTGCCGGCGCCGCGACCGGCTCGGCCACGGCCTCCTGCACCGCCGCCGCGTGCCGCGCCCGGCGCCCGGCCGCCCGCTCCGCCCGGCGCTCGGCCCGCTCCTCGCGGAGGCGGCGCACCAGCTCCCGGTCGTGCTCGGCCCGCTGGGCATCCCCCGCGTACACCCGCGCGGCCACGAACTCCTCGGACAGCATCATGATCCCCACACCCTTCGTCGAACTGCTTTCTCGATGACCTCAGATTCGTCGCTAAGGACCCCCTCCCACATCGGGAAGATGCCCTATTCCGGCGTCCCTAGGACTCAGATGGCGGCGGGGAGGGCGTGGGCGCGGGACTCGACACCGCGCGAGGCCGGGGGCAAGCTGGCGGCATGGCAACGGTCAACGAGCTCCAACCGCCTTACCGCGTCGGCTACATCGTCGGCAGCATCTCGTCGGGGTCAATTAACCGCAGGCTCTCGACGGCGCTCCTGAAGCTGGCGCCGGAGGAGCTGGTCTTCACCGACATCGGGATCGCCGACCTGCCGCTCTACAGCCGCGACTACGACGGGGACTTCCCGGAGGTCGTCCGCGACTTCAAGGCGTCGATCGCGGCGCAGCAGGCGCTGCTGTTCATCACGCCCGAGTACAACCGCTCCATCCCCGGCGCGCTGAAGAACGCGATCGACTGGGCGAGCCGGCCGCACGGCGAGAACGTGATCGCGCGCAAGGCCACGGCCGTGATCGGGGCGTCCACCGGCCCGATCGGCACGGCGGTGGCGCAGCAGCAGCTCCGCAGCGTGCTGAGCTTCCTGCAGGCGCCGCAGATGAACGCGCCGGAGGCCTACATCCAGCTCAAGCCCGGGCTGATCGAGGACGACGGGACGGTCACGGACGAGTCGACGGAGGCCTTCCTCCGCCGCTTCATGGTGTCGTTCTTCGAGTACATCGAGCGGGTGCTGACGGTCGTCCCCGGCCCGAGGTAACCGACGCAGAGGGGACGCGACACGCCGTCACGCGAAGGCGATGGCGGCGTGTTGCGTCCCCGCTGCGGGCGCGGACGGGCTAGCGCCCTCCCTCGCGCTTGCGGTGCCGCTGCGCGACGGCCTGCGGGCCGTACGGGTACACCTCTGTGCGCGGCGCGCTCGCGTCGTCGAGTGTGAAGAGCTGCTCGTCGCTCAGCTCCAGCTCGCCCGCGGCGAGGTTGTCGTCGAGCTGCTCGAGCGTGCGGGCGCCGAGGATCACGCTCGACACCGCGGGACGGTCGACCAGCCAGGCGAGGGCCACCTGCGACATGCTCGCGCCGGTCTCCTCGGCGACCGTCTGCACCGCGTCGATGACCTCCCACGTGTGCGGGTCGGCGTTGCGGGCGTCGAAGGCCTCCATCCCGCGCCTCGGGTTCTCGCCGAGCCTCGTCGAGCCGGTGGGCGACTCGTCGCGGCGGTACTTGCCGCTCAGCCAGCCGCCGGCCAGCGGCGACCACGGCAGCAGGCCGATCCCGGAGTCCAGCGCGGCGGGGACGACCTCGTGCTCGATGCCGCGCACCAGGAGGCTGTACTGCGGCTGCAGCGTGACCGGCGCGACGAAGCCGTAGGCGTCCGCGACGGCGACCGCCTTGGTGAGCTGCCAGCCGAGGTAGTTCGAGAAGCCGTAGTAGCCGATCTTGCCCGCGGTCACCGCGTCGTCCAGGAAGCGCAGCGTCTCCTCCAGCGGGGTGAGGTAGTCCCAGGCGTGCATCTGGTAGAGGTCGATGTGGTCGACGTCGAGCCGGCGCAGCGAGTCGTCGAGGGCCTTGCGCAGGTGGGTGCGGGACAGGCCGAGGTCGTTGGAGCCGGGCCCCATCGGGAAGCGCGCCTTGGTCGCGATGACGAGCCGGTCGCGGGCGCCGTGCTTGCGGGTCAGCCAGCGTCCGATGATCGTCTCCGACGTCCCCGCGCTGTAGACGTCCGCGGTGTCGATGAGGGTGCCGCCTGCGTCGACGAAGCGATCCAGGATGGCGTGCGAGGTCGGCTCGTCGGCCTCCGCGCCGAACGTCATCGTGCCGAGGGCGAAGGCGGACACGATGGTTCCGCTGTTTCCGAGGGTCCTGAGGTCCATGCCCCGACGCTAGCCTCGTCGCGGCTTATCGCCTACCGTTTGGCAACGTGAAGCTGCTGATGCTGTCCGACACGCACGTCCCCCTCCGGGCGAAGGCGCTGCCGCCGCAGGTGCTGGCCGCGGTGGAGGCGGCGGACGTGGTCCTGCATGCGGGCGACTGGGTGGACGAGGCGACCCTCGACCTGCTGGAGGAGCGGTCGCGGCGGCTGATCGGGGTGTGGGGCAACAACGACGGCCCCGGCCTGCGCGGCCGGCTGCCGGAGGTCGCGCGGTTCGAGCTGGGCGGACTGCGGTTCGCGATGGTCCACGAGACCGGGCCGGCGAAGGGCCGCGAGGAGCGCTGCGAGCGCGACTTCCCCGACGCGGACGTGCTGGTGTTCGGGCACTCGCACATCCCGTGGGACACGGTCGCGCCGGGAGGCCTGCGCCTCCTGAACCCGGGCTCCCCCACCGACCGCCGCCGCCAGCCGGTCTGCACGTACCTGACCGCGACCGTCGCCGACGCCCGCCTCGCCGACGTGCGCCTCGCCGACGTGCGCCTCGTCGACGTGCGCCTCGTCCCCGTGCGCCTCGTCCCCGGCCCGCCGCGCTAGCACCCGCCGAGTACGCGGATTGTCTGCGTACTCGACGGTTTTCGGCCTGACTTTCGGCGTACTCGGCGGTTGGCTACGGGAGGTGGAGGAGGGTGTCGGTGACGAGGGCGCGGACGGTGGGGAGGAGGTCGGCGCGCAGAGCGTCCTCGTCCACCTCGAGGAGCTGGGCGAGCGCGCCGACGATCGCGGCCACGCTGAGCTCGCCGTCGCAGGCGCCGACCAGCGCCGCCAGCCCGGTGTCGGCCCCGACCACGCGCCCGAAGCCGCCGCCCTGGCGCAGCAGGATGGCCGTGGGCGAGTCGGCGCCCGGCCACAGGTGCCGCTCCTCTGTCACGTCGCCCGCGACCGTGAGCCGCAGCGCGCCGAAGGCGTCGTCGTCCAGCACGGACTGCGCGTCGTGCGCCTCCAGGCACTCCCCGAGGTGGATGCCGAGCCCGGCCTGGTTCGCGCCCAGCGCCCCGTGCATCCGTTCGAACCGGCGCAGGGTCGGCACGCCCTCCGCCCGCCGCAGCAGCACGTAGCCGAAGCCGACCTCCCTGACCCCGCGCGCCTCGAAGTCGTCGAGCCAGGCGCCCAGCAGCGTGTCGAACGTCGTTCCCGGCCGCGTGCCGCCGTCGCGGATCCAGGTCTCGGCGTACTGGGCGGCGTCCTCGGTGTCGCGCTCGATCACCCACGCGTCGAGCGGGTGCGCGGAGTCGTCCACCCAGCCGCGCACGCGCTCCAGGGCGTCCGCCGTGTCGTGGTACTCCCAGTTGCCCAGGAGCTGCGCGACCCCGCCCGGGTTCAGGTGGTCGGAGCAGCCGGCGACGAAGGCCGCGACCAGGGCGTCGCCGACCATCCCGCCATCCCTGTACTCGTAGGCGGGGACGCCCTCGGTCCTCGGCGTGATGACGAACGGCGGATTGGAGACGATGTGGTCGAAGGCCTCCCCCGCCACCGGCTCGAACATGCTCCCGAGCCGGAACTCGATGCCCTCGACCCCGTTCAGCTCGGCGTTGAGCGCGGCGAGCCGGAGGGCGCGCTCGGAGATGTCCGTCGCCACGACCCGCTCCGCGTGCCGGGAGGCGTGCAGGGCCTGGATGCCGCAGCCGGTGCCGAGGTCGAGCGCCGAGCGCACGGGACGCTGGAGCATGAGGCCGCTGAGCGTCATGGAGGCGCCGCCGACGCCGAGCACGTGGTGCTCGGGGAGGGCGCCGCCCAGCGCGAGCTCGCCGAGGTCGGAGACGATCCACCACTCGGCGGGGCCGAGGGCATCCACGAACGCGTACGGACGGAGGTCGACGGCGGGGGCGATCAGGTCGTCCTCCTGCCTGATCAGCCCCAGTCCGGCCGCGTCGTCCAGCCCGAGGGCCGGCAGCGCCTCCGCCGCGGCGCCGCGGCCCACCGGCCTGCCAAGGACGAACAACTCCGCGAGTGTCGCCAGCCGGCTGCCGCCCGCCCGCGCGAGCGCACGTTCCGCAGGCACGCGCTGCCCGCGGTGCAGCGCCTCTGCGGCCTCCTCGCCCCACAGCGCGGTCAGCCCGTCGACGGTGAAGCCGGCGGCGGCGAGGTCGGAGCGGAGGGCGTCGATGGAGGTCACCGGACAATTCAATCAGGAGCAGAATGGGCGGCGTGAGCCAGGAACAGACGACGATCCGCAGGCGGGCGATCGTGACCGGGATGGTGCAGGGCGTCGGCTACCGCTGGAGCGCGCGCGAGGAGGCGCACCGACTGGGCGTGGCCGGCTGGGCGCGCAACCGCTCCGACGGCAGCGTGGAGGTCGAAGTGGAGGGCGAGCCCGCGAGCGTCGACCGGATGCTCGCCTGGCTGCGCACCGGGCCGCCGGGCAGCGCGGTCGAGGACGTGCGGGTCTCCGAAGCGGTCCCGGATGGCGACGACGCGTTCCGCATCCGGCAGACGGACTGAGCCGGCACCCCTGACTTCTGCGCTGCACCCGGGCACAATAGGCACATGACCCGCGCGACGCTGCTGACCATCACCGTGCCGACCGGAGAGCCCGCCACCGGCGACCCCGGCTTCGCCCTCGCCGACTTCGACGCCGCCCAGGTGCGGATCACCGACCTCGGCATCACCCGCGGCGACGGCGTCTTCGAGACCATCGCCGTCATCGACGGCCACCCGCAGGCGCTCGGCCCGCACCTCATGCGGCTCGCGCACTCAGCCGAGCTCCTCGACCTCCCCGTGCCCGCCGAGCACGTCTGGCACGAGGCGGTCCTCGCCGGTGTCGCGGACTACCAGTCGCGCAACGGCGCAGGCGGCGAGCTGTTCGCCAAGCTGATCTACACGCGCGGCGTGGAGGGCAGCGGCCGGCCGAGCGGCTGGATCTTCGTCGACCAGGGCGAGGATTTCACCCAGCAGCGCCTCGGCCTGAAGGTCGTCACGCTCGACCGCGGCCTCCGGCACGACGTGGCCGAGACCTCCCCGTGGCTGCTCGCCGGGGCCAAGAGCCTCTCGTACGCCGTGAACCGCGCGGCCCAGCGGGAGGCGGCGCGCCGCGGCGCGGACGACGTGATCTTCATCAGCTCGGACGGCTACGCGCTGGAGGGGCCGACCTCCAACGTGATCGTGCTCGCCGACGGCGCGGTCCGCACGCCGCAGACCGACCAGGGCATCCTCGCCGGGACGACGCAGGCCGCCGTCTTCGCGTTCTTCGCCGAGCGCGGCTACCCGACCGAGTACCGCCACATCACGGCGGAGGAGCTGGCGGACGCCGACGCGCTGTGGCTGGTCTCCAGCGTCCGCCAGGCCGGCCCGATCACCCACCTCGACGGCCGGGAGTACCCGGTCGACGCCGCCCTGACCGCCGACCTGAACCGGTACCTGCTTTCCCGCACCCACTGAGCCCCGCCCCGCCGTCCGGCACCCCCTGAGCCGACCCGCGCGTCGGCAACGGAGGAGTCCCGGCCGCCGCACGCCCGGAACTCCTCCGTTGACCGACGTGCCCCGGCGTGTCGGCCCCCATCTCCTCCGGTAGCCGCGGCGGGGAGTTCGGGCGGGCCGTTGGGGGTAGGGGCCGGCGGAAGGTGTTCACCTTGCCGTGGACTTCCCGTTACACCCCGATTCGCGGAGGCCGCTTTCGCCGTTTAGGCTGTACGACACCGTACCGGCGACGACGCCGGGACCGCCGCTATGGGGAACAGAGGCGCAGTGAAGGAGGGCGATGTGGACGAGGTCCCGAGCAGCATCGAAGTGCTGCGCCAGCAGGCGCGCGACGAGCTCTCCGCGATCATCGAGCACCGCTGCCGTGCCGGCGAGGACCCCTGGCATTTCATCCCCGACCTGCCGGGCGTCGACGAGCAGGTGGTCATCTCGCTGCGTGCCGGAGCCATCGAGGAGTTCGACCTCGCCGAGGAGCAGTCGCGGGCGCACCATCCCGCTGCCGGCCGCGACACGTACACGCGGTTCGAGTTCGGCGTTCTGCGCCGGATCGCCCTGGAGCACCCCGAACTGAGCGAAGCGGTCTGGGGGATGCTCGACAAGGTCGAGCGCGCGTAGTAAACCGGGCGGCATGGGGATCGTCACTGCCGATATCGCTGTCTCGCTCGACGGGTTCGCCGCCGGGCCCAACCAGTCGCTGGAGAACCCGCTCGGCGAGCGCGGGCTGGAGCGGCTGCACACCTGGATGTACGAGTACCGCGATGCGCACGTGGAGGAGATCGCCGCGATCACCTCGGCAGGCGCCTACGTGATGGGGCGCAACATGTTCGGCCCGGTGCGCGGCGACTGGCCGACCGAAGGCGACACGTTCGGCGACTGGCGCGGCTGGTGGGGCGACGATCCGCCGTACCACGCGCCGGTGTTCGTGCTGACCCATTACGAGCACGAGCCGATCCCGATGGAGGGCGGGACGACCTTCGAGTTCGTCACCGACGGCATCCACGCGGCGACCGATCTGGCGCGCGCGGCCGCCGGCGACGCGGATGTCACGATCGCGGGCGGCGCCGAGACGCTCAACCAGGCGCTCTGGGCGGGCATCGTGGACGAGTTGCGGCTGCACGTCGTGCCGCTCACGCTCGGCGCGGGCGAGCGGGTCTTCGACCGGGTGCCCTCCCTGCAGTTGGAGCTGCTGCGGTCGCGGGTGACGCCGGAGGTCGCGCACCTGACGTACCGGGTCGTGCGCTGAGGCCGCTCAGAGCCCGGCGGGCGACGTGACCGGGAGCCGGCAGACGAAGTCGCGGCAGAGGTAGGCGGTCGGGAGGCCGTCGCGCGTGCCGCGGGCGGCGAACAGCTGGAAGCCCGCTGCGGCAAGTGCCTCACCCTGGGGCGCGTCCACGAGCGCGACCAGGTCGGCGGGATGGCGGCGGGCGGCAGCGGTCAGACCCTCGGGATCATCCGGCGCACCCTCCGCGGGCTCGCTCACGACGACGAGCTGCTGCGGCTCGCCCTCCAGTCGCGACATCAGCGCCAGCGCGGCGCCGAACGCGCTCGGGACGCTCGCCGCAGGCCCCGCGACCAGCCGCATCGCCTCGCGTGCGGCGCGCTCGTAGCGGCGGCTCGCCGTCATCAGGAAGAGTGTGTGCGCCGCGGAGGCCGTCGCGGTGAGGCCGGACGGGTACGCGCCCTCGGACGGGTCGACGCGCACGGCGAGGCCGGTCGACTTCAGCAGCGGGTCGCCGCCGCCCGGGACGCCGAACGGGCACTCGCCGCCGTCCACAGCTTCCAGGCACAAGTCCACCAACTCGCGCGCCACAGTAGCGGCCTCCACGTCGCCGCTCGCGAGCGCCAGCTCCAGGAGGCCGCCGGCGAGTCCGCCGTAGTCCTCCAACGTCGCCACCGCCTCGGACACGGCGCCGTCGACCGACGCTCGGCCGAGCGTTCCGTCGGGCCGTCGATGCGTGTCGAGCACGGAGCGGGCGGCCTCCCTGGCCGCGACGATCCAGGCCGGCCGGTTCAGGATGCGGCCCGCGCGGGCGAGCGCGCCGATCGCGAAGCCGTTCCAGCCGGTGAGCACCTTCTCGTCCAGCGCGGGAGGCGTGAGCGTCGCGCGCTCGGCCGGCGGGACGCGGTAGTAGCCGCCCTCCACGCGGGCACCCTCGATCACGCTCTCGGAGTCCTGCGCCGAGGCGAACGCGCCGCCGGGCCGGCGGAGCACGCCGAGCAGGAACGCGGCCACCCCGTCCGCCGTGCGCTCGGCCCACTCCTCGCCGGTCTGCGCCCACGCCGTCGCGTACGCGTCGAGGAGCTGCGCGTTGTCGTACAGCATCCGCTCGTAGTGCGGGTCGCTCCAGTCGCGGCGGGTGGCGTAGCGGAAGAAGCCGCCGTCGACCGGGTCGCGCAGCGGGGAGTCCGCCATCCCGCGCAGGGTGCGGTGCGCCAGCTCGCGGCCCGCCGGCCGCTCCAGCAGGAAGCCGAGGACCGGCGCGACCGGGAACTTGGGCGCGCCGCCGAACCCGCCGTACAACGGGTCCTCGGTCTCGGCGAGCGCAGCGACCGCCGCGTCGAGGGCGCGGCCTCCCGGCAGCTCGGAGGCCGTCGTGGCCCGCGCCGCCGCCGCGGCGAGCGCCTCCCCGACCTTGCCCGCGTCCGCCTCCACCTCGGCGCGGCGGTCCGTCCAGGCGTCGGCGACCGCATCCAGGATCTGCCTGAACGACGGCCGGCCTCCGGTCGCGACCGGCGGGAAGTAGGTGCCCGCGAAGAACGCGCGCCCCGACGAGGTGGCGAAGACGGTCAACGGCCAGCCGAGGCCCTCGGTGAACGCGCTCGCCGCCGAGAGGTAGGCGGCGTCGACATCGGGATGCTCCTCCCGGTCGACCTTGATCGACACGAACCGCTCGTTCATCAGCGCGGCGACCAACGGGTCGCTGAAGCTCTCCCGCGCCATCACATGGCACCAGTGGCAGGTCGCGTAGCCGATCGAGACGATGACCGGCACGTCGCGGCGGCGCGCCTCGGCGAAGGCCTCCGGCCCCCACGGGAACCAGTCCACCGGGTTCTCCGCATGCGCGCGCAGGTAGGGACTGATCGCGCCCGCCAGCCGGTTCGTCATGCGCTCACCCTACGACCCCGGGTCCGGTCGGAGCGCGCGGGCTTGCTATCGTGGACGATATGGTTGCACACGCAAATACTCCGCTCCTGACCCTGAACAACGGCACCACCATCCCGCAGCTCGGCTTCGGCGTCTTCAAGGTCGACCCGGCCGAGACGACCCGCATCGTCACCGACGCGCTGGAGGTCGGCTACCGCCACATCGACACCGCCGCCATCTACGGCAACGAGGAGGGCGTGGGCACCGCGATCGCCTCCTCCGGCATCGCGCGCGACGAGCTGTTCGTCACGACCAAGCTCTGGAACGACCGGCAGACCGACGCGGAGGCCGCCTTCGACGAGTCCCTCGGCAAGCTCGGCCTCGACTACGTGGACCTCTACCTCATCCACTGGCCGACCCCGCAGAAGGACACCTTCGTGGAGGCCTGGACGTCGCTGGAGAAGATCTACGCCACCGGCCGCGCCAAGGCCATCGGCGTCTCCAACTTCCTCGTCCCGCACCTGGAGAAGCTGCTCGCGGACACCGAGATCGTGCCGGCCGTCAACCAGATCGAGCTGCACCCGGCGCACCAGCAGCCGGAGGTCACCGCGTTCGCGCGCGAGCACGGCATCCACATCGAGGCCTGGGGTCCGCTCGGGCAGGGCAAGTACCCGCTGTTCGACGCCCCGGAGGTCGCCGGCCCGGCCGCCGCGCACGGCAAGACCCCCGCGCAGGTCGTCATCCGCTGGCACCTGCAGACTGGCAACATCGTGTTCCCCAAGTCGAACCGCCGCGAGCGGATGGCGGAGAACTTCGACGTCTTCGACTTCGAGTTGAGCGCCGCCGAGGTCGCCGCGATCACGGCGATGGAGCGCGAGGGCCGCGTCAGCGCGCACCCCAACGAGGTCAACTGACCCTCGGCTGCGCCTCTGCGGGCGCGGAGGCGGGTCCTCCGCGCCCGCCGCAGGGCGGCTAGGCTCGCACCGTGAGAATCACCACGATCACGGGGAAGGTCATCTACGTCGTCGGCGTCTTCGGCGGGATCCTGGCGCTCAACTTCTTCATCATCGACCGCCTCGTCAACCCGGCGCTCGACGTGCTGGTCGTCGCGGTGCTCAACGTGGCCTACGTGATCGTCGGGACCCGCATCTTCCGCGGCGAGGGCGAGAACCGCGAGGACCCGCGACCCTGGTGGCGGGCGACCGGGCGCCCGGCGGCGGGATTCTGGCTAGGCGGGATCCTCGCGATCCTGGCCTTCATCTCCTGCGTCGGCGCGCTCGCGAGCAAGCCGGAGAACGCGGTCGTGCCCGCGGTCGCGTGCATCAGCTACGCGCTGCTCGCGGCGTACTACCTCAACTCGTCCTACCGGCTCCGCCTCCTCGACACGGCGCCGTAGCCCTACCCGACGGGGGTCTGCGTCTCGAAGCGGGCGACCAGCTCGCGCTTGAGCACCTTGCCGCTCGGGCCGAGCGGCAGGGTCTCCAGGATCTCCACGCGCCGCGGGTACTTGTACGCCGCCACGCGCTCCTGCGCGAACACGACCAGCTCCTCCCCCGTCGCCTCGGAGCCCGGCATCAGCGTGACCGCCGCCATGATCTCCTGGCCGTGCGTGTCGTGCGCGACGCCGAACACCGCCACGAGCGCGACGGCGGGATGCGTGGAAAGCGCCTCCTCCACCTCCCGCGGGTACACGTTGTAGCCGTTGCGCACGATCATGTCCTTCTTGCGGTCCACGATCGTGATGTAGTCGTCCTCGCTCTTCGTGCCGAGGTCGCCGGTGCGGAACCAGCCGTCCACGACCGCCTCCGCGTTGGCCTCCGGGAGGTTGAGGTAGCCCTTCATCAGGTTGTGGCCGCGGATGACGATCTCGCCGAGCTCGCCGCGCGGCAGCAGGTGGATGGCGTCGTCCACCTCCGGGTCCGCGATGTCGACGTCGACGCCCCAGATCGGCTGGCCGACGGTGCCGACCCTGGTCGGCTTCCCGCGGCTGTTGAACGAGGCGACCGGCGAGGTCTCGGTGAGCCCGTAGCCCTCGTGGATGTCGATGCCGTAGACCTCCTTCATCCGCTCGATGACCGCGACCGGGATGGCCGCGCCGCCGCTCAGGCCGTAACGCAGCGGCGGCCGCTCCGGGTTGGTCTTGGCGGCCTCCAGCAGCGCGATGTACATGGTCGGCACGCCGGTCATGATGGTGCAGCCGTGCGCGTTGAGCAGCTGCAGCGCCGTCGCCCCGTCGAACTTCGGCACCAGCACGATGGTCGCCCCTGCGCGGAAGCCCATGTTCATGACGCAGGTCTGCCCGAAGGTGTGGAAGAGCGGGAGGCAGCCGAGCACCCGGTCGGTCGGCTCGAAGTCGAAGGTGCCGAAGAGCAGGACGTTCACCTGCTCCACGAGGGCGAAGTGGCACCCCTCCGCGCCCTTCGGCTTGCCGGTCGTGCCGCTCGTGTAGAGGATGGTCGCGGTGTCCACCGGGTCGCGCGGCACGTACGTGTCGATCGGCTCGGCGCCGGCCGCGGCGTCCTCCAGGCGCGGGAACGGGAGCCGCTCGACCATGTCGTCCGGCACCAGCACCGAGAGCGTGCCGATGCCGGCGAGCGCCGCGCCCTTCGCGCCCTCGGCCAGCAGCGGCGCCGCGCAGATCAGCAGCGTCGATCCGGAGTCCCGCAGCATGTACTCGATCTCGGCCGCCTTGAGCAGCGCGTGGATGGGGACGACGACCGCGCCCAGGGCCAGCACCGCGTAGTAGGCGCGCGGGAAGTCGGGCACGTTCGGGATCATCAGCGCCACCCGGTCCCCCGGTCCGACGCCGAGGTCGCGCAGCGCTCCCGCGTAGCGGCGGGTCTCGTCCCAGAGGTCGCGGTAGGCGATCTCCTGGCCGTTGAAGATCAACGCCACGTTGTCGGGCATCCGGTGAGCGGTCTCGGCCAGGATGCTGGCGACGGACATGGTGGCGTAGCCGTGGGGCATGGCGGGGCTCCTTCGTCGACTGTGACGTGACCCGGTCGGGTTGAGGGAAACCTACGTCACGGTGCACGCGCCCACAATGCCCAGTTCGCGCCACTCCCACGTGCCCCCGCTTCGGCCGAGGGGCACGTTGTTGTCACTTACGGCGTCCGAAAGTGACAACGACGTGCCCTTCGGCGTCTGCTAACGGGGGTCACGTGCCGAGGATGGACTTCAGGGCTGCGGTGTAGTCCTCGAACGCGCGGCGGCCGGACGTGGTCAGCGCGAGGTAGGTGACCGGGACGCGGCCGCGGTGCGTCTTCTCGACCTCCACGTAGCCGGCGTCCTCCAGCTTGCGCAGGTGCGTCGCCAGGTTGCCCGCGGTGAGGTCGAGCAGCTCCTGGAGGCGCGGGAACGACATGCTGCCGCCCTCCGCGACCGTCGCCAGGGTCGCCGTGATCTTGAGGCGGGCGGCGGCGTGGATGATCGGGTCCAGCTCGTCCACGCCGGTCACCGCCGCCGGGAGCTCGGGGAGCGCAGCATCCGGAGGGTGACGATCGCTCCTGCGCCGAAGATCACGCCGCCCGCGACGGCCATGAGCAGGAGATTCGGCCCGAGGCCGAGGAACGGCGCGACCGCGCCCACGACCAGCAAGGCGAGGCCGAGGACGAGCTGCAGCCGGTCGTGCCAGATCGCGGAGCCGGCGAGGTAGAGGGTGCCGCACATCAGCGCGTAGGCGCTCGGGAAGTACAGTCCGGCGAAGTCGCCCGCCAGGCCCTGCACGATCATGCCGATGCCGAGCAGCGCGAACGCGACGGAGCACACCGACCAGGAGACGCCGTAGACGGTGCCCGCGTACTGGGACTCCCCGCGCACGCCGCGGCCGATGCGCGAGCCGATCACGGCGGAGGCCACGATCGAGCCGGCGATCAGCACGCCGAAGACGATGCCGGCCGCAACCGGGTCGACCACGCCGAGCTGCGCGAGGTAGAGGGCGAGGAAGCCGACCAGCCAGGCCACCGCCCACACGGTGTACAGCCAGACGACAGGGAGGCGGTATTCACGGCTGACACGACGCTGCTGGCCGTCGATGAGGTCCAGCATCTCCCGCGCGTCGCCGGGCAGGTTCTCATTCATGCAAACTTTGTAACACAAAGTACTCTGCGTGCACAAGAGTTTTGCGAAGCTGTAGATGTCCGCCGGGCGGATAGACTGGAGGGCTCATGTCCGCACCGGTCGCCCTCCCCCGCATCGTCTTCCCGCCCGAGCTGCCCGTCAGCCAGATGCGGGACGACATCGCGCGCGCGATCCGCGACAACCAGGTCGTGATCGTGGCCGGCGAGACCGGCTCGGGCAAGACCACACAGCTCCCGAAGATCTGCCTCGAACTCGGCAGGGAGAGCATCGGCCACACCCAGCCGCGGCGGCTCGCGGCCCGCACGATCGCCGAGCGCATCGCGGAGGAGCTGGGCCAGAGCATCGGCGAGCTCGTCGGCTACCAGGTGCGCTTCACCGACCGGGTGTCCGCGGCCACCCGCATCAAGCTGATGACGGACGGCATCCTGCTCAACGAGATCCACCGCGACCGGCTGCTGCGGGCCTACGACACGATCATCATCGACGAGGCGCACGAGCGCAGCCTCAACATCGACTTCCTGCTCGGCTACCTCCGCGAACTGCTGCCGAAGCGGCCCGACCTCAAGGTGATCATCACCTCCGCCACCATCGACCCGGAGAGCTTCGCCGCGCACTTCGCCGCCGCGGACGGCACGCCCGCGCCGATCGTGGAGGTCTCCGGCCGCACCTATCCGGTGGAGCTGCGCTACCGGCCGCTCGTCGCCGAGGCGCTGGAGGCCGACGAGGACGACCCGGACCCGGTCCCCGGCGTCGACCGCGACTACCTCCAGGGCATCAACGACGCCCTCGACGAGCTGGCCCGCGAGGCGGCAGGCGACGTGCTCGTCTTCCTCTCCGGCGAGAACGAGATCCGGGACGCCGCCGACGCGATCCGCGGCCGCAATCTCCCCGGCACCGAGGTGCTGCCGCTGTACGGGAGGCTGTCCTCCGCCGAGCAGCACCGCGTCTTCCAGCCCTCCACCATGCCCGGCGTCCGGCGTCGGGTGGTGCTCGCGACCAACGTGGCCGAGACCAGCCTCACCGTGCCCGGCATCAAGTACGTGGTGGACGCCGGCACCGCCCGCATCAGCCGCTACTCCACGCGCGCCAAGGTGCAGCGCCTCCCGATCGAGGCCATCTCGCAGGCGAGCGCCAACCAGCGCTCCGGCCGGTCGGGCCGCACGAGCGACGGCATCGCGATCCGGCTGTACTCGCAGGAGGACTTCGAGAAGCGGCCGGAGTTCACCGAGCCGGAGGTCCTGCGCACCAACCTGGCGGCCGTCATCCTGCAGATGATCTCGCTCGGGCTCGGCGACATCGCGGCCTTCCCGTTCCTGACGCCGCCGGACTCCCGCGGCATCAAGGACGGCCTCGACCTGCTGGCCGAGCTCGGCGCGACCCGCTCGTCCACCCGCTCCGGAGGCATCGAGCTGACCAAGATCGGGAACCAGCTCGCCCGGCTCCCCATCGACCCGCGGTTCGCCCGCATGGTCGTGGAGTCGAAGCGGCACAACACGTCGCGGGAGGTCATGGCGATCGTCGCCGGCCTCACCATCCAGGACGTCCGCGAGCGCCCGGTCGAGAAGCGCGGCAGCGCCGACGAGAAGCATGCGCGCTTCGTCGACCCGACCAGCGACTTCCTCACGCTCCTCAACCTCTGGAACTACCTGGAGGAGCAGCAGCGCGAGCTGTCCTCCAGCGCGTTCCGGCGGCTGTGCAAGGCCGAGTACCTCAACTTCCTGCGCGTGCGCGAGTGGCAGGACGTCTACCGGCAGCTCCGTCAGCTCGCCCGCCCGCTGGAGCTGACCATCGGCGAGCCGTCGATCAACTCGGACGGCATCCACCGCTCGCTGCTCGCCGGGCTGCTGTCGCACCTCGGGCTCAAAGACGTACGGCAGAACTCATCAGGGGGTTTGGCCGGCAACAAGGGCTCCGCGCGCGGCCAGCGCCAGTCCGAGTACCTCGGCGCGCGGCAGACCCGGTTCGTGATCTTCCCCGGCTCGGCGCTCGCCAAGAAGCAGCCGAACGCGATCATGTCCGCCGAGCTCGTGGAGACCTCCCGGCTGTTCGCGCGGATGAACGCGGCCGTCGACCCGGCCTGGGCCGAGCCCATCGCGGGCGACCTGTGCAAGCGGCAGTACAGCGAGCCGCACTGGGAGAAGAGCCAGGGCGCGGTCGTCGCCTACGAGCGGGTCACTCTGTACGGGGTGCCGATCATCCCGCGGCGCCGGGTCCAGTACGCGCGCATCGACGCAGAGCTGTCCCGGGAGCTGTTCATCCGGCATGCGCTCGTGGACGGCGAGTGGGACTCGCGGCAGGCGTTCGACCGCGCCAACCGCACGCTGCTCGCCGAGCTGCGTGAGCTGGAGGAGCGCACCCGCCGCCGCGACATCCTCAACGACGACGAGGCCGTGTTCGAGTTCTACGACGCGCGCATCCCGGCCGACGTGGTCTCCACGCGCTCGTTCGAGGGCTGGTGGAAGAAGGCGCGCACCGAGACGCCCGACCTCCTGACGATGACCGCCGAGGCGCTGCTCGAGGATGACGCGGCCGGCATCGACGAGGACGCCTTCCCGCCGGTCTGGCGTCAGGGGGACCAGCGGCTCACCCTCCGCTACCGCTTCGAGCCGGGCGCGGAGGACGACGGCGTGACCGTGCAGGTGCCGCTCCCGCTGCTCGCCGGGCTCGTGCCGGACGGCTTCGACTGGCAGGTGCCCGGCCTCCGCCAGGATCTGGTCACGGCCATGATCAAGTCGCTGCCGAAGGCGATCCGCCGCCAGGTCGTGCCCGCCGCCGACTGGGCGAAGCGCCTGCTCGGGGAGCTGTCCAGCGCGGCCGGGATGGATGCCCACGCCGGGCGCCGGCCCGCGGCCTCCCTCGCCGAGACGCTCGCGGCCACCATCTCGCGGCAGACCGGCTCGCGGGTCAGCGCAACGGACTTCGACCTGGAGCGGCTGCCCGCCCACCTGCGGCCGACCTTCCAGGTGCTCGGCGAACGCGGCCGCCCGCTCGCGAGCGGCAAAGACCTGATGGCGCTGCAGGAGCGACTGCGCTCGCGCGCCCGCGACTCGGTCGCCCGCGTCGCGGAGGCGCGTACGCCCGACGCGATCGAGCGCTCCGGCCTCACCACCTGGGACCTGGAGGAGCTGCCCCGCCACCTCGACACGACGCAGAAGGGCCCGGGCGGCACCGTGAACACGATCCGCGCCTACCCCGCGCTGGTGGACGACGGCGCGAGCGTCAGCATCCGACTGATGTCGACACCGACCGAGCAGGCGCGCGCGCTGCCCGGCGGGGTCAGGAGGCTGCTGCTCGCGAGCATCCCGTCGCCCGTCGCGTACGTGCAGCAGCACCTGACCGCCAACGAGAAGCTGACGCTGGCGGCGAGCCCGTACCCGAACACGAAGGCGCTGTTCGACGACTGCCTGCTCGCGGTGATCGACTCGGTGCTGTACCGGATGAAGCCGGACGGCCAGCTCTTCATGCGCGCCGAGTTCGAGGCGGTGCGCGACCGGGTGTCCGGGGTCGTGATGGACTCCATGTTCGAGACCGTCGCGCTGGTCACCCGCATCCTGACCGCGGCGCGCGCCGCCGAGAAGGCGATCGGCGGGACGACGGCGCTGGCGTACCTGCCGTCGCTCAACGACGCCAAGACGCAGCTCGGCGGGCTGGTCTGGGCTGACAAGAAGGATGGGCCCGGCTTCGTCTCGGCGACCGGCCTCGTCCAGCTCGCGCACCTGCCGCGCTACGTGAACGGGATCACCCAGCGCATGCAGGCGCTGCCGACGAACCCCGGCCGCGACCGCGCCTGGCAGACCCAGGTGGAGACCGCGACGGCGCTCTACACGGAGGCCGGCGGCCGCATCCCGCCCGCCCCGCACGCGCCCGAGAACCTGGTGCACGCCCGCTGGATGCTGGAGGAGTTCCGCGTGTCGCTGTTCGCGCAATCGCTCGGCACCGCCGAGACCGTGTCGCTCCAGCGCATCCGCAAAGTCCTCGGGGGCTGACCGAGGCAATCCGTTCCGGAGTTGTGTACGCAACACGCCGTCGATGGGCGTACACAACTCCGGAACGGATTGCTGGGGCTCACACGGGGAGGTGGAAGCCGCCGTTCGAGTGGAGGAGCTGGCCGTTGATCCAGCCGCCGGACGGGGAGAGCAGGAACGCGACCAGGTCGGCGGTGTCCTGCGGGCGGCCGAGGCGGCCGAGGGCGGTCTCGCCGGCGAGGGTCTCGGCGAGGCCGGGGGTCATCCAGCCGGTGTCGATCGGGCCCGGGTTGATGAGGTTGGCAGTGATGCCGAGGTGTGCGAGCTCCACGGCGGCCGCGATCACGATGCGGTCGAGCGCGCCCTTGCTGGCGCCGTACGGGAGGTTGTGCGCGGTGTGGTCGCTGGTGAGGGCGACGATGCGGCCGGAACCCGGCTCGCTCTCGAACTGCTCGGCGAACGCGCGGATCAGCAGCCAGCTCCCGCGCGTGTTGACGGCGAAGTGCCGGTCGAACGCGGCGACGCTCGTGTCGAGGAGCCCGCTGTCGACGGAGTAGGCGTGGCTGCCCACGAGCGCCCGGATCGGTCCCAGCTCGGCGCGCACGCGGCGGATGAGGTCCTGCGGGCCGTCCTCGGTCGACAAGTCGGCTGTGAAGCCGACCACCCGGGCGCCGGGCGACCCCGCCTCCTCGGCCAGGGCCTCCGGGAATCCGGGCTCCGGCTCAAGGTCCGCGAACGCCACATCCCAGCCGTCGGCGGCCAGCCGCCGGACGATCCCGGCCCCGATCGCGGCGGGCCGGCCGACACCGGTGACCAGGACGAGGGGACGACTGTTCTCGGTCATCCCCTCATCCTGGCAGAGCCGGTGTGCACCGTTCCGGCTACAGCACCTTGGACAGGAAGGCCTGCGTGCGCTGGTGCTGCGGGTTGGCGAGCACCTCGCGCGGGTCGCCGGACTCCACCACGACGCCGCCGTCCATGAAGACCAGCTCGTCCGCGACCTCGCGGGCGAAGCCCATCTCGTGGGTGACGACGACCATCGTCATGCCGGAGGCCGCCAGGCCCTTCATCACGTCGAGCACCTCGCCGACCAGCTCGGGGTCGAGGGCGGACGTCGGCTCGTCGAACAGCATGAGCTTCGGGTCCATCGCCAGCGCGCGAGCGATCGCCACGCGCTGCTGCTGGCCGCCGGAGAGCTGCGACGGGTAGTGGTCGCCCTTGTCCGCGAGGCCGACGCGCACGAGCAGCTCGTTCGCCCGCTCCACGGCCCGCGCCTTCGGGAGGCCCTTGACCCGGATCGGCGCCTCGATGATGTTCTCGAGGGCCGTCATGTGCGGGAACAGGTTGAAGCGCTGGAACACCATGCCGATCTCGCGGCGCTGGCGGGAGGCCTCCTTCGGCTTCAGCTCGTAGAGCTTGTCGCCGTGCTGCCGGTAGCCGACCACTTGGCCGTCGACCGACAGGCGGCCGGCGTCCACGCGCTCCAGGTGGTTGATGCAGCGCAGGAAGGTGGACTTGCCCGACCCGGACGGGCCGATGATGCAGAGCACCTCGCCCGGCCGCACGGACAGCGTGATGGACTTGAGCACCTCGTTGGAGCCGAAGCTCTTGGAGACGCCCTCGGCCAGGACCATCGGCGTGACGCCGGCCCGCGCGGTTGTGTCCCGTTGCGTCGTGTCGGTCATCCCTTGCCTCCCAGGTCGTTGCCGTCGGGTGCGCCGGCCGCGGGCAGAGCGCCCGTGGCGAGCGCCGGCTCCTTGTTGTCCGGTCGGCGCATGTTGACGCCGCGCGAGAAGCGCTTCTCGAGGAAGTACTGGCCCACCATCAGGATCGAGGTGAACAGCAGATACCACAGCGAGGCGACGATCAGCAGCGGGATCGGCGTGTAGGTGACCGCCGAGATGTCACGCGCGACACCGTAGAGGTCGGTAGTGAGCGGGATCGCCGCGACCAGCGAGGTGGTCTTCAGCATCGAGATGACCTCGTTGCCGGTCGGCGGGATGATCACGCGCATGGCCTGCGGGATGACGATGCGGGTCATCGTCTGCCACCACGACATGCCGAGGGCCGTCGCGGCCTCCTCCTGGCCGCTGTCGACCGAGAGGAGTCCTGCGCGCACGATCTCCGCCATGTAGGCGGCCTCGTTGAGCGCCAGGCCGATGATCGCGATGATGAACGCGTTCTGCATGAAGCCGAGGTCGAAGGTCACGCCGACGTCGGTCCACGGCACACCGAGGAAGACGTGCGGGTAGATCAGCGAGAACAGGCCCCAGAACACGAGCTGCACGTACACCGGGGTGCCGCGGAAGACCCAGAGGTAGAGCCAGGCGACGGACTTGACCACCGGGTTCGGCGACAGCCGCATCACGGCCAGAACGAGGCCCAGGATGACGCCGATGACCATCGAGTAGATCGTGAGCTGGAGGGTCACGAGCGCAGCAGCACTGATGCGCTTGTCGAAGACGTACTTGCCGACGTACTGCCAGCCGTAGGCGGAGCGCTGCGAGGCGTCGATGATGAACCAGACGAACAGCAGGACGATCACGACCGCGAACACGATCCGCCACGGGTGGCGGAGCTTGATCGCCTTGATCGGCTCGGACGGCGGGGCGCCGGCCGGCGACGGGGCTGCCCCCGTCGCCGGACCGGCAGGAATGCCCTGGGACATCAGGTCAGCTCTTCGACGCTGCGTTGAGGTCCGCCTTCGTGACGCTGCCGTCGGCGACACCCCACTTGTCGAGGATCTTCTTGTAGGTGCCGTCGTCGATCAGCGCCTGGATGGTCTTCTGCAGCACCGGGGTCAGGTCGGAGTTCTTGGCGACCGGGATGCCGTAGGGCGCGACGTCGAAGGTCTTGCCCGCGGCCTGGAGCTTGCCGCTCGACTTGGACACGGCGTACAGCGTGACGGGCGAGTCGGCGCTGAGCGCGTCCGCCTTGCCGAGGATGACCGCGTTGGTGGCGTCGTCCTGGTTGTCGTAGCGCAGCGCCTGGATGGCGGGCTTGCCCTTGTCGGTGCAGGCCTTCGACTTGGCGGGGACCTCGTCGGTGTCCTCGTAGGTGGTCGACTGGACGGCGACCTTCATGCCGCAGGCGTTGTCCGGGTCGACGGTCTTGCCCTTGGCGGACGCCCACAGGATGCCGGCGTTGTAGTAGTTGACGAAGTCGACCTGCTTCTCGCGTTCGACCGTGTCGGTGAACGAGGACATCCCGAAGTCGTCCTTGCCTCCGGTGATGCTGGGGATGATGTTGTCGAACTTGGCGATCGCGTAGTTGATCTTGAGGCCGAGCTTCTGGCCGATCGCGTTGGTGAAGTCGACCTCCCAGCCGGCGGGGTTGCCGTTGTCGTCCTTGTACTCGTTCGGCGGGTACGTGTCGTCCATGCCGACGGTGAGGACACCGGCGGACTTGATCTTTGAGGGGACGCTGTTCGCGAGCGAGTCGTCCTTCTTCACGTCGAACGCGGCGCTCGACGCTGAGCCGCTCGACGAGGGGGTGGAGTTGTCGACACAGCCGGACAGCGCGAGCGCTGCCACGGCGGCGAGGGCGGCCACGGGGGCCACGGAACGGATGCGCATGATGGTAGTTGTCCTTCTTCCTGGTGCAGGATGTGCAGGGAGGGGTAAGGGGAGAATACCCTAGGCCCCACGCGTTATACGCATACTAAATCGCGCGTGAAACGCCAGTTTTCCTGCAAGTTTCGCAGAGATTTCGTCTTTCTTTGCGCGGAATCCGTTGTTTGCGACCCCCGGTGACATCGAATGCGCGCGACGCGCGCCGCCACGCTAGGGTCGGGTCGTGATCCAACCGCAATCCGGCCTCGCCGCGACGGCTCGCGTGGTCGTCACCCGCCCCGACGATCCGCTCGCCGCACCGCTGGTCGAGGAGCTCTCCCGCGAGTACGACGAACGCTACGGATTCAACGACGGCATCCCCTCCTCGGCGGAGCTGTCGCGGTATCCCGCAGAGCGCTTCACCGCGGAGGAGGGCGGCACGTTCCTGCTGCTCGTGGACGAGGACGGCACCCCGGTCGCGGGCGGCGCGTTCATGCGGGAGGACGACGCCACCGTCGAGGTCAAGCGGGTCTGGACGCACTCCGCGTTCCGCCGGCAGGGGCTCGCCCGCCGGGTGATGAGCGAGCTGGAGGCGGAGGCCGCCCGCCGCGGCATCAGCACGATCGTGCTCACCACCGGCGCCCGCCAGCCCGAGGCGGTCGCGCTGTACATCTCGCTCGGTTACTCGCCGCTGTTCGACCTCGACGGCGACTGGGAGCGCGTCTCGTACCTCGCCTTCCGCAAGGACCTCTAGCGCGCGTCCCGATTCGTGCAGAATGGTCGTGAATCAGGTCACCAAACGCGACATTCGGCACGAATGTGTGGAGCGTCAGCCGAGGAGGTGGCGCTCGGTGCTGCGCACAAGCGCGTCGGCGGACGGCGCCGCGCCGAGGGCGCCGGTGATCGCCGCCGCGAGCGGGGCCGTGCCCGCGCCAGTCGGCACCGCGTCGAGGACGCCGAGCAGGTCGGCGGCGTGCAGCGCCTCGATCGCCAGCACCTCGCCGGTGAGCGCGAGCGACCGCTGCAGGAGGCGGAGCGCCAGCGGCGCGTAGGTCGCGTGGTCCTCCACCCCGGAGAGCGTCGAACTGCCGAGGGTCGCGGGCGCAGCGAGCTGGCGCACCTCGGCGACGGCGTCGGCCGCCGCGTACAGGAGGAGGCCGGGGACTCGCGTGCGGCCGTCGCGCCGGGCGGGCGCGAGCGCGAGCGAGAGGGCGGCGCTGCGACGCTCCGACGCCTCGGCGACATGGGCGAGGGCGACGCGGAGGTTCTCCAGCGCGAGCGCCAGCGGCAGCGCCTGGAAGTTGCCGCCCGAGATCAGGCGGCCGCTCGGGAGGTCGACCACGGGGTTCTCCGAGCGCGCGGCGAGCTCCACCTCCAGCTCGGAGCGGAGGCGGGCGACGGCCTCCCGCAGTGCGCCGTGGAGCTGCGGCGCCGTCCGGAAGGCGAGCGGGTCCTGGACGCTGACCGTGCGGTCTGTCGCCTCCAGGGCGCTGCCGGCCAGGGCCGCGCGGATCGCCTGGGCGGACGCACGCTGGCCCTCGCCTCCGCGCGCGTCGGCCACGGCCTCGGCGTACGGGCTGAGGTTGCCTGCCGGGCCGTGCGCGGCGACCGCCTCCAGCGACAGCGCGACGACCAGGTCGGCCGCCTCGGCCAGCTGCCGGGCGGCGACGGCGGCGAGCGAGCCGACGCCCACGCTCAGCGCGTTGGCGCTGAGGGCGGCGAGCGCCTCGTGCGGTGCGAGTTCGATCGGGTGGAGGCCGGCGTCCGCGAGCGCTTCCGCTGCCGGCACCTCCGCGCCATCACGCAGTACGGCCCCGGTGCCGATGACCACAGCGGCGACCTCCGCCAGCGCTGTCAGGTCCGCCGCCCCCACCGACCCGCGCGACGGGATGCGCGGCGTCACGCCCGCGTTGAGCAGTGCCGCGTACGCGTCGGCGAGCTCGGGCCGCACGCCCGCTCCCCCGCGCGTGAAGCCGGCGAGCCGGGCGGCGACCACCGCGCGCGCCTCAATCTCGGTGAGCGGCTCGCTGACGCCGCCGCGGTGGTTCGCGATGGTGCGGCGCTGGAAGGCCGCCAGCTCGCCGGCGTCCACCGCGTCGTCCCGTCCGGCGCCGAGTCGGCGGTTCAGCCCGTAGACCGGCTCACCCGACTCGATCGCGCGGTCGACCACGGCGCGGGAGGCCGCGAGCGTCGCCCGGGCGTCGGTGTCGAGCTCGACCGGAGCGCCCTCCGCGACCGCCGCGATGTCGGAGACGGTCGGAGGCTGCGCGCCGAATCGGACGGTGCGCATCTCAGAAGACCATGCCCATCTCAGAAGTCGGCCAGGTTCTGCCGCAGGCCGCCGTCGCCGAGCTCGGTGCGCAGCAGGCCGCGCCGCCGCAGGGCGGGCACCAGCGGGTCGAGCGTGCGGTGGACGTTGGCCGGGTGCACCTGGCCGGTGAAGAGGAACCCGTCGCCGCCGACGGCCTCCCCCAGCTCGCCCAGGTGGTTGGCCACCTCGTCGGCCGTGCCGATGATGGCCAGGCCGTCCTTCTTCGCCCGGGTCTGCAGGATCTCGCGCAGCGTGGAGCCGGCCGGAGCCGACGAGACGAAGTTGTCGAGCGTGCCGCGGTTGCTGTTGGTGGTCACGTCCGGCAGCGGGGCGTCGAGGTCGAAGGTCTTGAAGTCGACGCCCGTCAGGTAGCTGATCGACTGGAGCTGCTCGTCGATCGCGGCCTGCGTCAGCTCGGCGCGCGCGGCGCGGACGCTCGCGGTCTCCTCGGCGTTCGCGGTGAGGATCGGCTGCACGACGAACAGCACCTTCACCGCGTCGGCCGGGCGGCCGTGCTGCACGGCGACCTCCCGGATGCTGTCGCGGTACTCGCGCATCCGCTCGGCGGTGGAGGCCAGCGCCAGCACCACGTCCGAGTTCTTGCCGGCGAAGTCGCGGCCGCGGCCGGACGCGCCCGCCTGCACCATGACCGGGTCCTCCGCCGCCGGCGCGGTGTTGAGCGGGCCGCGGACGCGGAAGAAGCGGCCCTCGTGGTCGATGGTGTGCACCTTGCGGTAGTCGGCGAAGACGCCGCCCGCGACGTCCTCCACGATCGCGTCGGGCTCCCAGCTCCGCCAGAGCTTGCGGACGACATCCACCCACTCGTCGGCGCGGTCGTAGCGCAGGTCGTGCTCGACCTGCTTGTCGAGGCCGTAGTTCTGCGCGGCAAGGTCGGAGCCGCTGGTCACGACGTTGAAGCCGAGCCGGCCTCCCGCGAAGTGCTGCAGCGTGCTCAGCAGACGCGCGGCGGTGAACGGCTCGTAGAAGCTCGCACTGAGCGTCGGCACGATGCCGAGCCGGGAGGTCGCCCCGAGCAGGTAGGGCACGAGCGGCAGCGGGTCGTGCTTCGGGACGAAGCGCGCTGCGGCGAGGTTCACCTCGGCCGAGCCGCCGTAGGTGTCGGGCACGGCCACGCCGTCCTCGATGATGAAGAGGTCGAAGCCGGCGCCCTCGAACGCGCGCGCGGCGTCCTGGTAGACCGGCGGCTGCTTCCAGTCGTAGCCGACGCCGTAACTCGGGTCGCCCCAGCCCTGGACGCCGAAGCCCGCGCCGAGGAACCAGCCGAAGTGGAGGAGTGCCATGCGTTCCCTGCTGTCAGTGGCCGGAGGACCGGCCGTCGTGTCGTGCGGTGCGGTTGCGTGCCGCGGTGTCAGTCGACGCCGACGCCCGCGGCGGTCAGCCAGTCCGCGTCGTACGCCTTGGTCAGGTAGTTGGTGCCGCCGTCCGGGGCGATCGCCACGATGACCGACCCGGGCCGGGCCTCCCGCGCCACCCGCAGGGCCGCAGCGACGGCGAGCGCCGACGACGGACCGAGCAGCAGCGCCTCCTCGGCGGCGAGCCGGCGGAGCGTGCGGTAGACCACACCATCCTCGACCGTGTGCACCTCGTCCACCACCCCCGGGTCGAACGTCTGCGGCCAGAACTCGCGGGGCCACGCGGTCCCGACACCGTCGACCAGGATGCGGCCGGCCGCTCCCCCGTCGTAGGTCGAGCCCGCCGGGTTGGCGCCGTGCACTTCGACGGCGCCGCCGCTGACCTCCTTGAGGTAGCGTCCGGTGCCGCTCACGGTGCCGCCGGTGCCGATCGCGGCCACGAAGTGCGTTACCCGGCCCGCGGTCTGCCGCCAGATCTCCGGCCCGGTGCCACGGTAGTGCGCGTCGGGGTTGGCGGTGTTCGCGAACTGGGCGGGCCGCCAGGAGCCGGGGGTCTCGGCGGCGATCCGGTCGGCGACCGCGCGCGGGTTGGCCGGGTCGTCGGGCCCGGCCTCCCAGTCGGCCTCCACCAGGCGGGCGCCGTAGGCCGCGAGGACCTTGCGCTTCTCGTCGGAGATGTCGGAGGCGTGGACGATGACGACCGGATGGCCGGTGAGCCGGCCGATCAGGGCGAGGCCGATCCCGGTGTTGCCGCTGGTGGCCTCCACGATCGTGCCGCCCGAGGCGAGCGCGCCTGCCGCCTCCGCGGTGCGGATCATGTTGAGCGCGATGCGGTCCTTGGACGAGCCGCCCGGGTTGCGGCCCTCCAGCTTGACCAGGACCCGCACATCGAGCCCGGACGGCAGCGAGTGCAGCTCGACGATCGGGGTGTTGCCGATGAGCGCCGCCGCCGAGTCACAGACCTCGCCCAGCGGGAGGTTCCCGGGGGCGGAGGAGGGGATCAGATCGAGCGCGGTCATGGAGGAACGATAGGCCCGTGCGCTGGGAAGCGCACGGGCTGTTTCGACGTGTTACGCGGCGCCCACCGCGACGGGACGCGCGGGGTCGTTGGACCAGGCGGAGAACGAGCCGGGATACAGCGCAGGCATCGGCAGGCCGGCGGCCTCCATCGCGAGAGCGGCATGCGCGGCGGTGACACCGGAGCCGCAGTAGACGCCCGCGGGAGTGCCGGCTGTGACGCCGAGCTCGGCGAACCGGGCGGCGAGCTGTTCGGGGCTCAGCATCCGGCCGTCCGGCCCGATGGTGTCGGCGGTCGGGGCGCTCACGGCGCCAGGGATGTGCCCCGCCCGCGGATCGATCGGCTCGACCTCGCCGCGGAACCGCTCGCCCGCTCGCGCATCGAGCAGCACGCCGTTCGCCGGGAGCGCGGCGGCCGCGTCCGCGTCGAGCGTCGGGAGGCTCCCGTACGCGAGCTGCACCGTCCCGGGAACCATCACGGAGCTGCCCGTGTCGAGACCGCCGCCGAACGCGACCCAGGCGGCCAGGCCGCCGTCGAGCACGCGGACGTCGGCGAATCCGGCGTGGCGCAGCAGCCACCAGAGCCGGGCGGCCGAGGTGCCGGAGACGTCGTCGTAGACGACCACACTGTCCCCGGCGTTCACGCCCCACCGGCGTGCGGACGCCTGGAACGCGTCGATGTCCGGCAGCGGATGCCGGCCGTCCGTCGGCGCGCCGTGCCCGGCCAGCTCGGTGTCCAGGTCGACGTATACCGCTCCGGGAATGTGCCCCTTCGCGAACTCCCCGGCCCCGGGAGGGCCGCCGAGCTTCCAGCGCACATCGAGTACCCGCAACGTCGACCGCCGCCGGCCGGCGCCGCTCCACAGGGACTCTGTCCCTGAGGCGGCGTCCAGCGCGGCGGCAGTGATCAGCGGAGAGTTCCGCATCGTCATCTCAGTGACCGCTCGACGCCTTCGCGTTCGACTCGTACGAGGTGTTGGTCGACTCGAAGAAGTTGACCAGCTCGAGCGTGTCGTTGGCGGTCGCCATCCACTTGGCCGGGTTGGAGACCTTGTACTCGGCCTCGAAGCCGAGCTCCTCCAGGCGGCGGTCGGCCAGGTAGCGGACGTACTGGTTGATGTAGTTGGCGTTCAGGCCCAGGATGCCGCCGGGCAGGAGGTCGCGGTTGTACTGCTCCTCCATCTCCACGGCGTCCAGGATCATCTGGCGGATCTCGTTCGCGAACTCCGGCGTCTGCAGGTCGGGGTTCTCCTCCAGCACCGTCAGGATGAGGTTGATGCCGAACTTGAGGTGCAGCGACTCGTCGCGCACCACCCAGTCGATCAGCGAGCCGAAGTTGCGCAGCAGGTTCCGCTGGCGGAACGACAGCGCCACCATGAAGCCCGAGTAGAACCAGATGCCCTCGAGGATCACGTTGTACGCCACGAGGTTGCGGATGAAGTCCTGCTTGCCCTCGGTCGTCGTGATGTCGAGCGTCTGCTCGGTCATCCGCTTGATGAAGCCGACCTCGAACTCCTCCTTGCGCGCCATCGACGGGATGTCGACGTGCGAGTTGTAGGCCTGCTCGCGGTCGATCGGGAACGTCTCGAGGACGTACTCGAACGACATGCAGTGGTTGGCCTCCTCCCACATCTGCTTGGCGAGGTAGAGGTGCGCCTCGGCCGCGTTGATGTAGGGGTAGACGCCGAAGGCCAGCGCCTTGTTCACCAGGAGCTCGTTCGGGTTGAAGTAGCTCATCAGGAAGGTGACCGCGTGACGTTCCTCGTCGGTCATCCTCTTGAAGTCCGCAATGTCTTCGCCGAGCTGGATCTCGTTGGGGAACCAGGTGTTCGCGACGGCCTGGTCGTAGAGGTCCATCGCCCACTGGTACTTCACCGGCTTGAGGAGGAGGCCCTCCTCGATTCCCGTTCCCAGGATGCCCATGTTCGTCTCTTCTCTATCTGTCTCGCGGGCTTACTGGCAGGACTCGCACTGGAGGTCGTCCATCGGGTCGACGGGGACGTAGTACTCCTCGATCTTGGTGCTGTTCATTACTTCTCACCGCCAGCCGGGGTGTTGGAGGTCAGGCCGCCGAAGCCGAACCCGCGACGGGCGGGGGCGGCCGCCGGAGCGGCCTCGGTGACGGCGGGAGCGGCCGGAGCGCCGGCGCCCACCGTGGCGAAGCCGGTGCGGGCGCCCGAGATCTCCTCGGCCTTGTTGACCTTGACGGTCGACTGCTCGGCCTGGTGGCGCGGCTTCATGTGCAGGTAGTAGGTCGTCTTGACGCCCTTCTCCCACGCGGCGTAGTAGATGTCCATCATGTCGCCGAGGTCGCGCGTCTCCAGGTACATGTTGCGGCTGATCGCCTGGTCGATCCACTTCTGGGCACGGGCGGCCACCTCGATGAAGGCGTACGGCGAGAGCTGGAAGCTGGTCTTGAACGTGGCCTTGACCTCGTCCGGGATCGCCGCGATGCCCTGGATGTCGCCCTGCGAGCGCAGGATCGCCTCGCGGACGTCCTGCCAGATGCCGCGCTCCTGCAGCGTCTCGACCAGGTTGCGGTTGACCTCGAGGAACTTGCCCGAGGAGGTCGACCGGCTGAAGATCTGCGAGAACTGCGGGTCGAAGCCCGGCGTGGTGCCGGCGACGAGGCCGATGGAGGCCGTCGGGGCGATGGCCATCAGGGTGGCGTTGCGCATGCCGCCCTTGACCTTCTCGCGCAGGCGGTCCCAGTCGAGGCGGATGGTGCGGTCGACCGTGATCGGGAGGCCGCGGTCGGCCTCCGTCAGCGCGATCGAGTCGAAGGGCACCAGGCCCTGCGACCAGCGCGAGCCCTCGAAGTTCGGGTACGCGCCGCGCTCCTGCGCCAGGTCGGCGCTCTCGTCAATCGCCGCGTACGAGACGTGCTCCATGATCTCGTCGATCAGGGCGTACGCCTGCTCGCTCTCGTAGCTGAAGCCGAGGCGCTCGACGATGTCGGTGAAGCCCATCACACCGAGGCCGATCGCGCGGTTCTGCTGGTTGGAGAAGTCGGCCTCGTCCACGCTCGACACCGTGATGTCGATGAGGTTGTCGAGCTGGCGGACGGCCTGGCGGGCGCTCGCCTCGATGCGCTCCCAGTCCATCTTGCCGTCGATGAGGTGACGCGACAGGTTGATGGAGGCCAGGTTGCAGACCGAGACGTTGTCGCGGTCCTGCGGCAGCGTGATCTCGGTGCAGAGGTTGGAGAGGTGGATCGTGCCCGTGTTGTTGTTGAGGGCGCGGTTGTTGATGGTGTCCTTCCAGGTCAGCCACGGGTGGCTGGTGGTCTGCAGGCTCATCAGGATGTCCTTGAACTGCGAGCGGGCGCTGATCTTCTTGAACATGTGCAGGCGACCGGCCTCGGCCTCGCCGACGTAGAACGCGTAGCGCTCCGAGAACGCCTTGCCGTACAGCTCGTTGAGGTCGGCGACCTCAAGCGGGTCGAAGAGGTACCAGTCCTCGTCGTTCTGCACGCGCTTCATGAACTCGTCGCTGATCCAGACCGCGGTGTTGGCGGTGCGGGTGCGGCGGTACGGGTCGCCGGAGTTCTGGCGGAGGTCGAGGAACTCCGGGAAGTCCATGTGCCAGTTCTCCATGTAGAAGCACAGGGCGCCGAACTTCTTGCCGCCGCGGCTCACCGCGCGCAGCACCGAGTCGATCGTGTGCATGAACGGGATCGGGCCGGTGGAGGTGGTGTTGTTGGAGCGGATGGGCGAGCCCTGGGCGCGCAGCTTGGTGACGGCGAGGCCGATGCCGCCGGTGCCCTTGGTGAGCCACATGACGTCGCGGACCGACTTGGCGATGTGCTCGATGTCGTCCTGCATCTCCATGACGAAGCAGTTGGAGAGCTGCGGGTAGGCGGTGCCCGCGTTGACGAGCGTGGAGCCCGCGGCCAGGTACTCCAGGTTGGACATCTTGTCGTAGAACGCGAGGGCGTGCGCGGTCGGGTCGGCCTCGTTGAGGGAGAGGCCCATCGCGATGCGCATCCAGAAGTACTGGGGCACCTCGAGGGAGTCGCCGTTGCGCGCCTTGATGCCGTAGCGGTTGTTGAGGGTGACGACGCCGATGTACTTGAGCAGCTCGTCGCGCGACGGGTCGAGGAAGCCGGCCAGGCGGTCGAGGTCGAAGAGGGTCGTGAAGCGGGAGTCGAGGAGGGTCTCGGAGACGCCCCGCTCGATGTAGCCGCGGAAGTGGGACGTGTGCAGCTCGGTGAGCTCGTCGAGGGTCTCGTAGTCGCCGAGGACGCGCTTGTAGATCGTCTTGAGGAGGAGGCGTGCGGCGACGGTGTCGAACGCCGGGTCGTCCTTGACGTTCTGGAGGGCGACCTGGATGACCGCCTCGTCGAGCTGCTGGGTGGTGATCCCGTCGAAGAGGGTCAGCTCCAGCTCGCTCGCGATCTGGGTCACCCAGGTGATGTTCTCGTCCAGGCCGGCGGCGGCGTGCTCGATGGCCAAGTTGATCTTGTTGGCGTCGTACGGCTCGCGCTCGCCGTTCCGCTTCACAACAGTGATAGCCACTTTCTCTCCCTCTGTTCACCTCAACGGTGCCGCTCCGGTGAGCGGCGAAATCCCTGCGGCGGGGCGGGCGGAGCCTCCCGAAAACCTCGTATCGAGGTCTCGGGTGCCGGTCGGACCCCCTGTCGCGTCCACCACTATATAGCCGGGTGCCGACATTTCCATGCCCCCATATCTAGTGGGCGTGTCATCCACAGATGTGCAGAAGTTATGCACATTTCCACACCCCCTCGAATGGGTTTCACGACCCTTCCGTGACCGAGCTGGACCGATAGAGTGAGAAGACTGTGAGCAGCTACACGAGCCTTCTGAAGACGCCAGGCGTCGCGCGGATCATCGCCGCGCAGCTGACCGCACGCTTCCCGTTCGGGATGCTCTCGCTGGCGTTCCTGCTGCACATCGAGCGCATCCACCACTCCTACGGCGCGGCCGGGCTCGTGCTCGGCGCGATGAGCATCGGGCAGGCCATCGCCGGCCCGATGACCAGCCGGCTGATGGGCGTGGTGGGGATGCGCGTGGTGCTGTGGACGACGCTCGCGCTGTGCTCGGCCGCCGTCGCCGCGATCGGCATCTTCGTCATGCCCATCCCGCTCACCATGGCGGTGGCGTTCTTCGCCGGGCTCAGCATGCCGCCCATCCAGCCGGCCGTGCGGACGATCTATCCGAAGATGGTCAACTCGCGGCAGCTCACCCCGCTGTTCTCGCTGGACGCGTCCGCCCAGGAGATCATCTGGATCGCGGGCCCGGTCGCGATCACCTTCGTCTCCACCCAGATCGGCACCGTCGAGGGCATCCTGATGTCGGTGGCGATCATGCTGCTCGGCGGCACCTGGTTCATCTCGTCGCCCGAGGTCGGCCGGGTGCGCATCCCGCGCAGCAAGCGGCGGTTCGGCGTGGTGCTGGCGCGGCCTCCCGTGCTGCTGGCGACCGTGGTCGGCTTCCTGCTCATCGGCTCGTGCGCGGCGGTGGAGGCCGGTGTCGTGGCGAACTTCGGCGAGGGTTCGCCGTTCGCCGGCATCGTGCTGGCGATCTGGTCGCTCGGCTCGCTGGTCGGCGGCCTCGCGTTCGGGCACATCCCGATCGGGCCGTGGGCGACGGCGCGCCGGATGCTCATCGTGTTCGTCGGCGTGGTCATCTCCACGTTCATGCTGTGGTCGTGGTGGGGCCTGTCGCTGTCGCTGATCATCGCGGGCCTCGGCATCGCGCCCGCGCTGGCGGTGCTGTTCGCGATCGTGTCGGCGAGCGTGAAGTTCTCCGACACGGCGGAGGCCTACGGCTGGGTCGGCACCGGCCAGCTCATCGGAGCGGCGCTGGGCTCCGCGCTCGCGGGCTTCTTGATCGACGGGCACGGGGCGGTCGGCGCATTCTGGGTGGCCGGCGCGTTCGCGCTGGTCGGCTTCGTCGTGCCCGCGCTGGCGTGGCGGGTGCACCCCGACCTCCGCGGCCGCGACGCGTCCCCCATCCCCGACACCGAGCCCGTCCCCGTCCAGCCCTCCTAGCCGCCCCTCCCCCGAAGGGCACGTTGTTGTCACTTTTGCGCCCGAAAAGTGACAACAACGTGCCCCTCGGCGCCCGGGGCTGTGGATAACTCGGGCCGGGGGGTTGCGTGGCTGGCAGGGTGGCGGGATGACGCGACGCATCGACCCTCTTCCTCGGCCGCTTCAGAGCGGGCCTTTCTCAACGCGAACCGCACTCGACTCCGGGGTGGGAGCCCGGCGACTGCGTAGGAGCGACCTCGTCCGGCCCATCCGAGGCTTCCGCATCGCCAAGGCGGAGGATGGGCTGGTGTCCCGGTGCCGCGCGTATGCGTCGCATCGCGGGACGGATTTCGCGTTCAGCCACACCACCGCGGCGATCCTCTACGGGATACCGCTTCCCCGGGCCGACGGAACCATCCACGTGAGCGTTCGCGCACCCGGTCGCGCACCGACCATCGAGGGGTTCGCCGGTCACAAGCTCGGTCGGTGGGAGATCCGCATGGTCGCGGACCTGCCGGTCACGACGCCCGAGCAGACGTGGCTGGACCTCGCGCAGCTCCTCCATCGGGACGCGCTGGTCGCGGCAGGGGACTACCTCGTCGGCGGAGCGGAGCCGCTCACGGATCGGCTGGCGCTCGCGCACGCAGCCGCGGCTGCTGCGGGGCGCCGGGGTGTCGGTCGGGCACGGGAAGCAATCGAACTCGTCCGGGTGGGGGCCGAGTCCCCTGGCGAGACCCGGCTCAGACTGCTGCTCGCCGAGGCGGCGCTGCCGTCGCCCGTGCTCAATCACGAACTGCGGACGGCCGAGGGCGCCTTCGTCGCCCGCGTCGATTTCGCTTTCATCGCCAAGCGCGTCGCGCTGGAATACGAGGGCGACATCCATCGGGTGGACCAGGCGACCTGGCGCAAGGATCTCCGCCGCCGCGAGCGCGTCGAAGATCTCGGCTGGCGCATGGTGCGCGTGACCGCGGACGACATCGCTGCCCCCGCCGAGCTCATCCGCCGCCTCCGCCGCCTCCTCGCCTGAACCCGGCCCGCGAGGGGCACGTTGTTGTCACTTTCGCGGGCGAAAAGTGACAACAACGTGCCCCTCGCGGAGGAGCTACCAGCGGGGGTGGGTGGTGGGGCGGAAGTGGGCGTCGTACAGGGCGCGGACGGAGTCCGCGAAGCCGGCGGGGAGCGCGACGCCCGCGGCGGCGGCGTTCGCGCGGGCCTGCTCGGGCGAGCGGGCGCCGGGGATGACGGTGCTCACGCCGTCCTGCGCGATGATCCACGCGAGCGCCGCCTGCGCGGGCGTCGCACCATCGGGCGCCAGCGCGGCGAACTCGCGCGCTGCGCGCACGCCCTCCGCGTAGTCGACGCCCGAGAAGGTCTCCCCCACGTCGAACGCCTCGCCGTGCCGGTTGTAGCTGCGGTGGTCGTCGGCGGCGAACTCCGTCGTCTCGGAGTAGCGGCCGCTCAGCAGCCCGGAGGCCAGCGGCACGCGCGCGATGATCCCGACCCCGGCCTCCCGGGCCGCCGGCAGCACCTCGTCGAGCGGCTTCAGCCGGAAGGCGTTGAGGATGATCTGCACGGTGGCCGTGCCCGGCCGCGCGATGGCCTCCAGGGCCTCGGCGCAGGTCTCCACGCTGACGCCGTAGTTGGCGATCGCACCCTCCTCGACCAGGGTGTCGAGCGCGTCGTAGACGGCGGCGTTCGAGAAGACGGGGGTGGGCGGGCAGTGCAGCTGGACGAGGTCGAGTGTGTCCATCCCGAGGTTGAGGCGGGAGCGGTCCGTCCACTCGCGGAACTTCGCGAGCGTGAAGTTGGCCGGGTTCTGCTCCTCGCGGCGGCCCATCTTGGTCGCGATGGTCAGCGGGAGGTCCGGGCGGGAGGCGCGGTAGCGGCCGATGAGCTGCTCGCTGCGGCCGTCGCCGTAGACGTCGGCGGTGTCGAAGAAGGTGACTCCGGCCTCCGTCGCCGCGTCGAGGACGGCGAGCGCGTCAGCCTCGGTGACGTCGCCCCAGTCGGCGCCGAGCTGCCAGGTGCCGAGACCGATGACCGACACGTCGCGTCCGGTCCGTCCGAGGGTGCGTTTCTCCATGCCCTCCACCCTATGCGCCCCGCTATCGACGCCGAGGGGCACGTTGTTGTCGCTTTCGCGGGCGAAAAGTGACAACGACGTGCCCCTCGGCAACAGGGCGGCGCGCTAGGCCGCGGCCTCCGTGACCTCCTGGTTGCGGAAGTGGCCCGCGAGCATCCCGACCACGCCGACGGCGGCCCAGCCGAGCAGCACGAGCCACGGGAACAGTGCGTCAGCGGAGGGGAAGTACGACAGGTCGCGCAGCAGCGTGACGGAGGCGCCCGGCACGAACCACTGCCCGATCGCGCCCCACGGCCCGACCAGGAACTGCAGCGGCTGGGCCGCGGCCGACAGCGGGTTGCCGACCAGCACGGTCAGCACCGCGCCGATCGCGATGCCGACGCGGCCGAACAGCGCGTTCATCCCGACCACGAAGGCCGCGACCGCGAACATCGCCAGCCCGACCGCCAGCGCGTTGACCCAGAAGTCGCCCTGCAGGATGCCGAACCAGCCCTGCAGGATCCCGGTCACCGCGAGTCCGCCTGCCACCCCGTAGAGCGCGACGGCGCCCAGGCGGCGCCAGCTCCCGGCGACGAGCAGGGAGATGAGCACGCCGCCGAGCATCCCGCCCAGCACGAGCGGGAAGGACGACGCGGCCAACCCGAGCCCGCGCGCGTCGGTCGAGGCGAGCGGGACGACGTCGGTCACCTTCACCGTGATGGTGGGCGCCTTCGTGCCGGCGGGCGCGTGGCCGGAGGCGATGGCCTGCTGCACCGCCGCCTGCGCCTGCGCGTTGGCGGCGGCCTGGATATTGGCGGCGACCTGGTTCATGATCTGCGTGACCGCGGCGCCGTTGGCCGAGGCGCTCAGCACCTCCGGGCTGTCGCCGAGGACGATCGCGCCGTAGACGCTGCGCTTCTGGATCGCGTCGACGGCCGCCTGCCGGTCGCTCAGGCTCGTGATCGCGAACGCGCCGCTCGCCGCCTTGTCGAGCTGCGTCTCCACGGCGCTGACCTGCGCGGACGGGCCGGCGATGGCGATCGGGAGGTCCTTGACCGTGGAGGTCACGGTCGGCCACAGGAAGGCGAGCAGGATGACGACGACGATGGCCGCCGCTCCCACGGCGAGCGCGAGGGCGCGTGCCCAGGGCGTGTGGACGACGGCGGGACGCGTGGTCCCCTCCTGGCGCGGGGTGATCTGGTCGACGCCGGGATCGGTGCTGGTGCTCATGGCGGCCTCCACTCAATAAAAACGAATGCTCGTTCTTTATAATCGGCAGATCGACGGCTATTGTCAAGAACGAACGTTCCTTTTTCCAGTCGCGAGGAGGCCCGGATGCCGAAGGTCAGCGAGGAGTACCGCGTCGCGCGGCGCCACGAAATCGCCCAGGCGGCCCTCCGCTGCTTCGCGCGCAACGGCTTCGCCGCCACCTCGATGGCCGACATCATCGCCGAGTCCGGCCTGTCTGCGGGCGCGATCTACGGGCACTTCACGAGCAAGGACGAGCTGATGGAGCTGACGGCGTCGGAGATCCTCGACGCCCGCTTTCTGGAGGTCGCCGAGGCGCGCACGCAGCAGCCCCTCCCCGCGCCCGGCGAGATCGTCCGTCTGCTCGTCACCGGCCTGATGACGCACATCGTGGACATCCAGCTGCTCGTGCAGGTCTGGGGGCAGGTGCCGATCAACCCGCGACTGAGGCAGATGTCGTCCGACATCGGCGGCCGGATCCGCGCCATGTTCGTCGGCTACCTGACCGACTGGCACGCCCGAACCGTGCCGGGCAAGCAGACGCTGCGCCTCGACGAGGCGCACGCCCTCGCCGAGCGGCAGGCGCCCGTCTACATCGGGCTCGTGCAGGGCTACGTCACCCAGACCGTGCTGTTCGACGGCTTCGACGGCGAGGGCTACCTCGAGGTCGTGGAGTCGCTCGCGCTCCCGTCCTGACCGCCCGAACCTGTCGAGGCGTCGCAGGCCGCCGCGACGACCCGCGCGAGCCGCTTGCGGATGAGGTGGTCGTTGGCCTCCACCCGGTGCATCGTCACGTGCCGCATGGCCTCGATCACCGTGAGGCTTCCCGGCGCGATGAATGCGTCCATCGTGCCGTAGACGACCTCCACCGGCACGCGCACGCGCGCCAGATCGCCCACGACCGTCTGCCGTTCGACGCAGTTCTGCAGCGACAGCACGAACGGCCGCCAGCTCTTCTCCGTGATCTCGAAGACGTTCTTGATCGGCAGCAGCCTCGCCAGGACGGCGGCGTTGCGGAGGGTGAACTCCTTGTTGTTCCGCAGGAACTCGTACGCGCGCAGGTAGGCGCTCACCCGGGTGCGCACGCGGCGGTCGCCGATCTCGGTGGGCGACGGGTAGACCGGCGGCCCGACCAGCACCAGCCTGCTGAGCGCCCCGGGATGCTCGGCGGCCCAGCGCGCGACGATGAGGCTGCCGAGCGAGTGGCCGACGAGCACGAACGGCTCGCGCAGCCTCAGGGAGCGCAGCGTGCCGTCGAGCGCGGCGACGTGCTCGTCCATCGTGTACTGCGCGTCCTCCGGCGCCGGCGAGCGGCCGAAGCCGAGGATGTCGATGGAGATGGCGCGGTGCCGCGGCTCCAGCAGCGGCACGAGGTTCTGGAACGTCACCGACGACGACGCGATGCCGTGCACGAGCACGACCGCGGGCCCCTCCCCCACGTCGGAGGCGATGTGCAGCAGCGGCGCGCGGCGCAGTCCGAGGCCGCGGCGCAGCCGTTCCAGGAGGCCGTCGCTCATCGGGACGGCCACCACGGCGGCGTGAGCCGTTCGAGCAGCGCGAGCAGCGCCTCCACGTCCCGCGGCCCCGGGCGGGTGAGCCAGACCTCGATCGCGCCGATGATGCCGTCGGCCAGGTAGCGCTCGATCGCCCGGCGCTCCAGCTCGTCGGCGGCGGGGACGCTCACGCTGTGCTGGTCGAGCAGCAGTTCGATGGAGCCCTGGAAGTGGTCGCTGAGCATGGCGTGCAGGCCGGCCTCCGCGCCCTCCGCTCCGAGGCCGCGACGGTAGACGGCGTCGTGCTCGTCCACGTGCTGGAGGACCGCGCGCGTGACGCCGTTGATCGCCGCCGCGGCGTCGTCGGGTGCGACATCCACCAGGTAGGCGGCGCGCAGCTCGTCGAGCTGGGCGCGCAGCACCCGCTGCAGCAGGGCGGCGGGCGAGGCGGCGTACTCGTACACGGTCGACCGGTGCACGCCGGCGGCGGAGGCCAGGCCGGAGACGGTCACGTCGCTGATCGGCCGCTCCGCCGCGAGGGCGAGCACGGCGGCGCCGAGCCGCGCGAGGGTCTTCTCCTGGCGGGGGTCGAGGCGCATCCGATCGTGCCCCGGCGACGCGGCGGCGACCGTGTTCGCTCGGAGCGCATCCGGCTGCGGGCCGTTCGGCCTCCCTGTGTTCACCTTCTGATCGTACAATTGGACTTATCCGACAGGTGTCGGATATTTGGAAGGAGAACAACTCATGGCTCAGTACGATGTCGCCGGCCGGTCCGCGATCGTCACCGGCGGCGGCTCGGGCATCGGACGCGCAGTGGCGCTGACCCTCGCGGCCAGCGGCGCCGCGGTCCTGGTCACCGACCTCAACGAGGAGCACGCAAAGGCCGTCGTCGCCGAGATCGAGGCCGCGGGCGGAACCGCCGCCGCGCTCGCCGGCGACGTGACCGACCCGGCGTTCGCCACGGCCAGCGTCGAGGCCGCGAACGCCCTCGCGCCGCTGAAGATCGCGGTCAACAACGCCGGCATCGGCGGGGAGGCCGCCCCGGTCGCCGACTACTCGCTGGACAGCTGGCGCAAGGTCATCGAGGTCAACCTCAACGCGGTCATGTACTCGATGCAGCCCCAGCTCACCGCGATGGCCGCGAACGGCGGCGGCGCGATCGTCAACATGGCGTCCATCCTCGGCAGCGTCGGCTTCGAGAACTCGTCCGCCTACGTCACCGCCAAGCACGGCCTCCTCGGCCTCACCCAGAACGCTGCACTGGAGTACGCCGGCCAGAACGTGCGCGTCGTCGCCGTCGGCCCCGGCTTCATCAAGACTCCGCTCGTGGAGGCCAACCTGAGCCCGGAGGCGCTGCAGTTCCTCGAGGGCAAGCACGCCCTCGGACGGCTCGGCCAGCCGGAGGAGGTCGCCGCCCTCGTCGCGTTCCTCGCCTCCGACGCCGCGTCGTTCATCACCGGCAGCTACCACCTGGTCGACGGCGGCTACACCGCGCAGTAATCAGCCGCCCGCTCCGTCGAGGGGCACGTCGTTGTCACTTGGAGAGGCTCCAAGTGACATCTACGTGCCCCTCGGCGGAAAGTACTGCCGTGGCGGATTGCGCGCGCTTAGGGTGGAGAGCGTGAGCAAGGACGAAGAGCTGCTGAGCGACGAGCGACTGGAGCGGTTCCGCGCCCGGGCCGCCGAGTACGACGCGGAGAACCGGTTCTTCACCGAGGACTTCGCCGAGCTGGCCGACGACGGCTACCTGAAGGCCCTGGTCCCGGCAGAGTTCGGCGGCCTCGGACTGTCGCTGGAGCAGACCGCGCGCCTCCAGGTCCGGCTCGCCGGCGCCGCGCCCGCCACCGCCCTCGCGGTGAACATGCACCTGGTCTGGACCGGCGTCGCCAAGACCCTGCGCGACCGCGGCGACGACTCGCTGGAGTTCCTGCTCCGGGAGGCCGGCGCCGGCGAGGTGTTCGCCTTCGGGCTGAGCGAGGCCGGCAACGATCTGGTGCTGTTCGGGTCGACCACCGAGGCCCGGCCGGAGGCGGACGGTGCGTACCGCTACTTCGGCACCAAGATCTTCACCTCGCTCTCCCCCGCGTGGACGCGGCTCGGCACGATGGGCCTCGACACGACGAGCACCGACGCCCCGAAGATCGTCTACGGCTTCGTGGAGCGCACCGGCGGCGGCTTCGAGATCCGCGAGGACTGGGACACGATCGGGATGCGCGCGACGCAGAGCAGCACCACCGTGCTCGACGGCGCGCTCGCTCCCGCGGACCGCGTGGTGCGCCGCCTCGACCCCGGCCCGAACCCCGACCCGCTCGTCTTCGCCATCTTCGCGAACTTCGAGCTCCTGCTCGCCGCCGTGTATACCGGCATCGGCGCCCGGGCGCTGGAGCTGGCCGTGGCCTCCGCGCACCGCAGGAAGAGCCTGAAGAACGACGGCCGCAGCTACGCGAACGACCCGGACATCCGCTGGCGCGTCGCCTCCGCCGCGATCGACCAGGACGCCCTGCTCCCCCAGCTCGACGCGATCACCCGCGACGTCGACACCCTCGCCGACCACGGCGCGCAGTGGTTCCCGAAGCTGGTCGGGATGAAGGTCCGCGCCACCGAGACCGCCCGCCGCGTCGTCGATCAGGCCATCCGGGTCTCCGGAGGCTCGACCTTCTTCGCCGGGAACGAGCTCGGCAGGCTGTACCGCGACGTGCTCGCGGGGATCTTCCACCCGTCCGACGCCGAGTCCGCGCACAGCACCGTCGCGAACGCGTGGCTCGGCCCGATCGAGGAGTGACCGTCATGCAGCAGATCACCGCCCAGCACTTCGCCGACCGGCTGGCCCGCGGCGCCGCCCAGGCGAAGGAGGCCGGGCTCGACGCCCTCCTGGTCGCCCCCGGCCCTGACCTCGCGTACTTCGCCGACTACCTCCCGCCCGCCACCGAGCGGCTGACCATGCTGGTGATCCCGTCCGAGGGCGAGCCGACGATGATCGTGCCCGTGCTGGAGCGCGACGGCGCCGCCGCGACCCGCTCCGCCGGGGCGATCCGCCTGATCACCTGGGCCGACGGCGAGGACGAGCACGCGCCCCTGGTCGACCAGCTCTGGTCGGGAGGCCGCTACGCCGTCTCCGACTCGGCCTGGGCGCTGCATCTGCTCGCGCTGCAGCACGAGCTCCCGGATGTGCGCTTCGCCGCGTTCTCGGCCGCCCTGCCGATGCTGCGGGCGGTGAAGGGCCCCGACGAGCTCGACCGGCTCGCCGCCGCAGGGGCAGCGGCCGACGCGACCTTCGAGGACATCCTCACCGTGGCCTTCGCCGGCCGCCGCGAGAACGAGGTCGCCGCCGACCTGGACCGCCTGCTGCGCGCGCACGGCCACTCGCAGGTGGACTTCACCATCGTCGGCTCCGGGCCGAACGGCGCGAACCCGCACCACGAGGCCGGGGACCGCATCATCCAGCAGGGCGACATGGTGGTGCTCGACTTCGGCGGCCTGATGGACGGCTACGGCTCGGACACCACCCGCACGGTCCACGTCGGCGAGCCGACCGACGAGGAGCACGAGGTCTTCGAGGTGGTGAAGCGGGCGCAGCAGGCCGCGTTCGAGGCGGTCGCCGTGAGCGTGCCGCTGCAGGAGATCGACCGCACCGCCCGCGCGGTGATCCGGGACGCGGGCTACGGCGAGTACTTCGTCCACCGCGTCGGCCACGGCATCGGCACCACCACCCACGAGCCGCCGTACCTGGTGGAGGGCGAGGAGCAGCCGATCGTGGCCGGGATGTGCTTCTCCATCGAGCCGGGCATCTACCTGCCGGGCAGGTTCGGCGTGCGCATCGAGGACATCGTGGTCGCCGACGACGACGGGGCGCGCCGGCTGAACAACACCAGCCGCGAGCTCCACATCGTCCGGTGAGCGCGCCGACCGCCCGCACGGGCGACGCCGAGAGCGCCGACGGCGAGCGCGCGACCTCCGAGCGCGCCGCCTCCGACCGCATCCGGGCCGAGCGCGCGGCCGCCGAGCTCCGCGACGCCGAGCGCCGCCGGGCGCTCCGCAGCATGAAGGCCCTCGCGACCAGCCTGCTGGCGGTCGCCGCCGTGATCTTCGCCGTCTCGTTCGCGCTCCAGGACCGTTACCCGTGGCTCGGCTTCGTGCGCGCCGCCGCGGAGGGCGCGATGGTCGGCGCGCTCGCGGACTGGTTTGCCGTGACGGCGCTGTTCAAGCATCCGCTGGGCCTGCGCATCCCGCACACCGCGATCATCCCGACCCGCAAGGACGAGATCGGCGAGACGCTGGGCGAGTTCGTGGAGACCGAGTTCCTCTCCGACGACGTGGTCGCGACCCGGCTGACCGCGTACGACGTGTCCGGCGCCGCCGCCCGCTGGCTGACCGAGTCGGGCAACGCGCGCCGGGTGGTGGACGAGGCGTCCGGCGCCGTGGTCGGGTTCTTCGGGCTGCTGGACGACGACCGCATGCGCGAGGCCGTGGAGGCCGTCGTGCGCACGCACGTGATCGAGCCGGAGTGGGCGCCCCCGATCGGCCGCCTCGGCGTGCGCATCCTCAGCTCCGGCGGCCACCACGCCGCCGTCGACCTGCTGCTCGACCGGTTCGACGACTGGCTGGTCATCCACCCGGACGCGCTGACGAACCTCGTCTCCGGCCGGCTCCCGTCATGGCTGCCGTCCTTCGTCGACAAGCTGGTGGACGAGCGCGTGTACCAGGAGCTGCGCCGCTTCATCGCGGACGTGCGCCGCGACCCCGCGCACCGCGCCCGCCGCGCGTTCGACGGGTACCTCGCCGAGCTCGCCGACCGCCTCCAGAACGACCCGGAGACGATCGCCGGCCTGGAGGCCGCGAAGGCCCGCGCGTTCGACGACCCGCGCATCCGCGAACTGGCCGCGCAGGCCTGGGCGGCGGCGCGCTCGGCGGCTGTGGACGCTCTCAGCGACCCGGACAGCGAACTCCGAAACCGGGTGTCCGCGGCCCTCGCCGACGCCGCCGGCCGCGTCGACGCCGACCCGGAGCTGCGGGCCTCCCTCAACCAGCGCATCGCCGGCGCCGCCGGCCACCTGGTGTCGACCTACCGGCACGACATCGCGAGCGTGATCACCGAGACCGTGCGGGGCTGGGACCCGGCGGAGACGACCGACAAGATCGAGGTCCAGGTCGGCCGCGACCTGCAGTTCATCCGGATCAACGGGACGGTGGTCGGCGCGCTCGCCGGCCTGGCCATCTACACGATCGCGACGCTGGTCGCCGCGGCGCTCTGACGAACGAGGGGTCGCGACACGCCGTCAGCGCCGCGGCGTAGCGGCGTGTTGCGTCCCCGGGTTCGCGCGGGGAGGCGGCGCTACGCCCGCCGCAGCGCCCGGCGCCGCGCGAACGGGATGGCGGCGATCCGCCAGCCGACCAGGAAGATGCCGAGCACCACGAACGCCACGGCGATGAACGCCGGCTCCACGCCCTGCCCGGCGGAGGTGCGGATGAGCATCCCCAGCGCGACCGTCATCAGCCAGACCGGGACACCCGGCCAGATCAGCGCGAGCGGGCGGCGCCAGGCCCAGGTGACGAACCAGCCGGCGACGAGGCCGATGAAGAACGGCCAGTACGTGCTGAGCACCCCGGAGACGGACGCCGCCTCGCCGTGGCTGCGACGCCCGACGAGCACGAACACGAGGATCAGCACGGCGTCGATCACGAACGCCACGGCCGCAGTCCTCGAGGATTTCACGCGTCGATGCTACGATGCCGCGCCCGAGCGTTCGCTGGGTGCGACCCGTGCAGCGGCTTCAATAGACTGGCCGCGTCCAGCCCCCGCAGCCGAGGAGCAGCCGTGCCCAATTCCGACTTCCTGGCCCAGCCGTCCCTGCCCCGCCCGGAGGTCGGCGCCGACGACGCCGCGGCCGTGGCCGAGCACGCGTTCGGGCTCACCGGGCGGATCACCGAGCTGGGCAGCAACCAGGACCGCAACTTCCTCGTCGACACCGGCACGCACCGCTACGTGCTCAAGATCGCCAACCCGGTCTTCGCGGTCGAGGAGCTGCACGCCCAGAACGCGGCGCTCGCGCTGCTCGCCGGGGCCGACGCGCGCATCCCGGCCGTGCTCGCCGCCCGCGACGGCGGCGACGTCGTCGCGGTCGAGGTGCGCGGGCGGACGCTGCACGCGCGGGTGCTGAGCTTCCTCGACGGCGAGCCGCTGACCGATGTCGAGCGCCTGAGCGCCGAGCAGCTGCGCACGCTCGGCCGGCTGTCCGGGAGCATCGCCGCTGGACTCGCCGGGCTGCGGCATCCCGGGCTCGCCCGCACCACCCAGTGGGACGCGCGGATCGGCGGCGACGTCGTCGCGCTGCTCGCCGATCACGTCCTCCAGCCGGCGAAGCGGCTGGCCGTGCTGGCCGCGGCGGAGGCCGCGCTCGCCGCGCTCGAGCCGCTGCGCCGGCGGCTGCGGGTGCAGGCCATCCACAGCGACGTGACGGACGACAACATCGTGCTGGGCGCGGACGGCCCCGGCGTCATCGACTTCGGCGACGTCGCGGACGGCTGGCTGGTCGCCGAGCTCGCGGCGACCGTGACGAGCGCCCTCCACCACCAGCCGGAGGACCCGCTGGCCGTGCTGCACGTGATCGAGGCGTTCCACGCGGAGGCGCCGCTCGACGACGCCGACCTCGCCGCGCTCTGGCCGCTCGTCGTGCTGCGCGGCGCCGTCCTCGTGGTCAGCGGCGAGCAGCAGGTCGTCCTCGACGGGGACAACGCGTACGCCGACGAGAACCGCGCGCACGAGTGGGTCGCGTTCGACGTGGCGCGGCGGCCGCCGTTCCGGGAGGTGGAGGCCGCGATCCGCTCACGGCTGGCGTCGCGCGAGCCGGACGCCCCGGCGCTCGGCCGCCTCATCGCGCTCGACAGCACCGACGCCCACCTCGCCGACCTCTCCGTCACCGGCCACGACCTCGACGAGGGCCGCTGGCAGCGCGCGGGCTTCGAGGACGCCGTTCTGGGGCGGATCTGCCGGGAGAACGGCCACGCGCTCACCCGCTACGCCGAAGCCCGGCTCACCCGCGCGCGCCTCGACCGCACCGAGCCGTCGCCGACGATCGCGCTCGGCGTCACGCTCGACGCCCCGGCCGGCACCGTCGTGCACGCGCCGTTCGCCGGAGACCTGCGGCTGGTGGAGGGCGCCTGGCTGCTGCACGGCGACGAGGTCGACCTCTGGCTGGACGGGCTGTCCCGCCCGCTGACCACGGCCTCCGTCGACCGCGGGGAGGTGATCGGCAGCGCCGTGCGGCTGAGCGTGCAGCTCAGCCGCGTTCCCGGCTGGCGGCCTCCCGCGTTCGTCACGCCCGCGCTGCCGGCGGAGGTGTGGCGCGCGGTCTCCCCCGACCCCTCCGACCTGTTCGGCGTCGACCTCGCCGCGACCGCAGCCGACCCGGCCGACGCACTGTCGCGCCGCGACTCGTCGTTCGCGCGCGTGCAGGAGCACTACTTCGCCGACCCTCCGCTGATCGAGCGCGGCTGGCGGCACCACCTGTTCGACACCCGCGCGCAGAGCTACCTGGACATGGTCAACAACGTGACCCAGATCGGGCACGCGCACCCGCGGCTCGTGCGCGCGGTCAGCGACCAGTGGGCGCTGCTGAACACGAACTCCCGGTTCCACTACGAGGAGCTCTCCCGGTTCACCGAGCGGCTGGCGGAGGTCGCGCCGGACGGGCTCGACACCGTCTTCCTCGTCAACAGCGGCAGCGAGGCGGTCGACCTCGCCCTCCGGCTCGCGCAGGTGCACACCGGCCGCCGGACGATCCTCGCGGTGACGGAGGCCTACCACGGCTGGACGGTCGGGGCCGACGCCGTCTCGTCGTCGCTGGGCGACAACCCGCGCGCCCTGGAGACCCGGCCGGACTGGGTGGAGCTGATCGCGTCGCCGAACGTCTTCCACGGCCGCCACCGGGGGCTCGCCTCCGGGCCGGAGTACCTCGCCGAGCTGGACGAGCAGCTCGCTGCGCTCGACGCAGCCGCGCTCGACACCCCAGGGACCGGCCTCGCGGGCTTCATCGCGGAGCCGGTGTTCGGCAACGCGGGCGGCCTGATGCTCCCCGACGGCTACCTCGCCGGCGTCTACGAGCGGGTGCGCGCCCGCGGTGGCGTGTGCATCGCGGACGAGGTGCAGGTCGGCTACGGCCGGCTCGGTCACTACTTCTGGGGCTCGGCGCAACAAGGCGTCGTCCCCGACGTGATCACCGTGGCGAAGGCGATGGGCAACGGGCACCCGCTCGGCGCGGTCATCACGCGGCGGGAGATCGCCGAGTCGTTCGCGGCGGAGGGGTCGTTCTTCTCGTCCGCCGGCGGCAGCCCGGTCAGCTCGGTCGTCGGACTGACGGTGCTCGACGTGATGCGCGACGAGCGGCTGCAGGAGAACGCGGCCGAGGTGGGCGACCACCTGGCCGCGCGACTGCGCGCGCTCGGGGAGCGGCATCCCCTCGTCGGCGCGGTGCACGGGATGGGGCTCTACCTCGGCGTCGAGCTCGTGCGCGACAGGGGGACCCTGGAGCCGGCGACCGCCGAGGCCGCGCTGGTGTGCGAGCGGATGCTGCAGGAGGGCGCGATCGTGCAGCCCACCGGCGACGGCAAGAACGTGCTGAAGATCAAGCCGCCGCTGTGCATCACACGCGAGAGCGCCGACCGGTTCGTGGACGCGCTGGACCTGGTGCTGGCGACGATCTAGTCGCGCTCCGGCAGCCCCTGGCTGTCCTCCCGCTCGTCTTGACTAGTACCCCTCCTGGGTATAAAGTCGTCTCCGTTGGAATACCCCCTCTGGGTATGCACGAAGCGGAGGATGAGCCATGACGACCACGACGTTCCAGGTGACCGGGATGACCTGCGAGCACTGCGAGCGCGCGGTGACCGAGGAGGTGACCTCGATCGCCGCGGTGACGGGCGTCGACGTCTCGGCCGCGACCGGCGTGCTGAGCGTCGAGTCGGCCTCCCCCGTCGACGACGCCGCCGTGCTCGCCGCGGTCGAGGAGGCCGGGTACAGCGCGGTCCGCGCCTGATGTCCGCGACCGGCGCCCCGAACACCCAGCCGCGGCTGGAGCTGCTGATCGGCGGGATGACCTGCGCCTCCTGCGCGGCCAGAGTCGAGAAGAGGCTCAACAAGCTGGACGGCGTGGAGGCCAGCGTCAACTACGCCACCGAGAAGGCGACCGTGTTCGCGCCCGCGGGGTACGACACCGGTGTGCTGGTCGCGCAGGTGGAGAGCGCGGGGTACACGGCGGCGGTCCCGGCTCCCGAGTCGGCTGCGCGTGCTGCCGATCCCGAACTCGCTGACCTCCGCCGGCGGCTGATCGTCAGTGCGGCGCTCGGCCTCCCGGTCGTGCTGCTCTCGATGATCCCGGCGCTCCAGTTCCCGTCGTGGCAGTGGGTCGCGCTCGCGCTGGCGACGCCCGTCGTCGCCTGGGGCGCGTGGCCGTTCCACCGCGCTGCCGCCGTCAACCTCAGGCACGGCGCGGCCACGATGGACACGCTGGTGTCGCTCGGCGTCACCGCGGCGTTCGCGTGGTCGGTGTACGCGCTGCTGTTCGGCGGCGCGGGCGCGCCCGGCATGACCGGCGCCGACCTCTACCTGGAGGTCGCCGCGGGCGTCACGGTCTTCGTGCTCGCCGGCCGCTACCTCGAGAAGCGCTCCAAGCGTCGGGCCGGGGCGGCGCTGCGGGCGCTGCTGGAGTCCGGTGCGAAGGAGGCCTCAGTGCTGCGCGGCGGCGACGACAACGACGCTCCCCGCGAGGAGCGCATCCCGGTCGAGCGCCTGGTCGTCGGCGACGTCTTCATCGTGCGCCCCGGCGAGCGGATCGCCGCCGACGGTCTCGTGACGGACGGCTCCGGCGCGGTCGACGCGTCGATGCTCACCGGCGAGTCGGTCCCGGTGGAGGTCGGCCCCGGCGACAGCGTCGCGGGCGGGACGGTCAACGCCGGCGGGCGCCTCCTCGTGCGCGCGACGACGGTCGGCGCCGACACGAAGCTCGCGCAGATCGCACGCCTGGTCGAGGACGCGCAATCCGGCAAGGCCGCGGCGCAGCGCCTGGCCGACCGGATCAGCGGCGTCTTCGTCCCGGTGGTGATCGGGATCGCGCTCGTCACCCTCGCGGCGTGGCTCCTGCTGGGCGCGCCCGTGGAGGCGGCGTTCACCGCCGCCGTGGCCGTGCTCATCATCGCTTGCCCGTGCGCGCTGGGGCTCGCGACCCCGACCGCGCTCCTGGTCGGCACCGGGCGCGGGGCGCAGCTCGGCATCCTGATCACGGGGCCGGAGGTGCTGGAGGCGACGCGACGGGTGGACACCGTGCTGCTGGACAAGACCGGGACGGTCACCACGGGGCGGATGACGCTGGTGGGCGTCGTGGCGGACGACGGCGATTCGGCCGGGGCACTGCGCCGCGCGGGCGCCGTGGAGGACGCCTCTGAGCACCCGATCGCACGCGCGATCGCCGACGCGGCCAGGGCCGCCGGAGTACTGCCGCCCGTCACGGCCTTCCGAACCGACGGCGGCCTCGGCGTCTCGGGGACGGTCGACGGCGAGCGCGTCGTCGTCGGACGCGCGTCATTCGTGTCCGCTGCCGGGATGCCGCTCGACTCCGGCCTCCAGCGGGCCGTCGTCGACGCGGAGGCCTCGGGTACGACCGCGGTCGTCGTGGGCTGGGGCGACCGTGCCAGGGCCGTGCTCACGCTGGCGGACGCCGTGGCTCCGCACAGCGCGGAGGCCGTCCGCCGGCTGACGCGGCTCGGCCTGACGCCGGTGCTGCTCACCGGCGACAACGAGACCGTCGCGCGCCGGGTCGCCCACGAGGTCGGGATCGCGGAGGTGATCGCCGGGGTCCTCCCGGCCGAGAAGGCCGCAGTGGTCCGACGCCTGCAGTCGGAGGGCCGGCGGGTGGCGATGGTCGGCGACGGCGTCAACGACGCGGCCGCGCTCGCGGCCGCCGACCTCGGGCTGGCGATGGGGACCGGGACGGACGCCGCTATCCAGGCCGCCGACCTCACCCTGGTGCGCGGCGACCTGACCGCCGCCGCTGACGCCGTGCGGCTGTCCCGGCGTACGCTGGCGACCATCCGCGGCAACCTGTTCTGGGCGTTCGCGTACAACCTCGCGGCACTGCCGCTGGCGGCGTTCGGCCTGCTGAACCCGATGATCGCGGGCGCGGCGATGGCGTTCTCGAGCGTCTTCGTCGTGACCAACAGCCTGCGGCTGCGCACGTTCCGGCCGGAGCACGGAACCGAGGATCGGAGGGGATCATGAGCCAGACCGACCACACGGGGCACGCCGGACACGCCGAGGCGTCGCACGACCACGCCGACCACGCCGACCACACCCAGGCGCCACACGACCACGCCGACCACGACCACGCCGCACACGACCACTCCGGCCACGTCGGCGCCTTCCGCCGCCTCTTCTGGATCAACCTCGTCATCGCGGTCCCGGTCGTCGCCTTCTCGCCGATGTTCGCCATGATCCTCGGCTACCCCCTCCCCGACTCCGCCTGGGTGGCGTGGGTCTCCCCCGTGCTCGGCACCGTCATGTACGTCTGGGGCGGCCGGCCGTTCCTGACCGGCGCCGTCTCCGAGCTGCGGGCGCGGCAGCCCGGGATGATGCTGCTCATCGCGCTCGCCATCACCGTCGCGTTCGTCGCGTCGTGGGGCGCGGCCCTCGGCCTCCTCGACCACCAGCTCGACTTCTGGTGGGAGCTCGCCCTCCTCATCGTGATCATGCTGCTCGGTCACTGGATCGAGATGCGCTCGCTCGCCCAGACCACCTCCGCCCTGGACTCGCTCGCCGCCCTGCTGCCCGACGAGGCCGAGCGGCTGGAGGGCGACGGCACGGTCGTCGTCTCCCCCGCCGACCTCGCGGTGGGTGACCTCGTGCTGGTGCGTCCGGGAGGGCGCGTCCCGGCCGACGGGCGCGTGGCGTCCGGCGCGGCGCAGGTGGACGAGTCCATGATCACCGGCGAGTCGCGTCCCGTCCCCCGGGGCGAGGGCGACCCCGTCGTCGCGGGGACCGTCGCGACCGACTCCGCGCTGCGCGTGCGCGTCACCGCCGTGGGCGACGACACGGCTCTGGCGGGGATCCGCCGGCTCGTCGCCGACGCCCAGAACTCGTCCTCCCGCGCCCAGCGGATCGCCGACCGCGCTGCGGGCTGGCTGTTCTGGTTCGCTCTCGGCTCCGCGGCGATCACCGCCGTGGTGTGGACGGCGAGCGGCCTCCCCGACGACGCGGTCGTCCGCGCCATCACGGTGCTCGTGATCGCCTGCCCGCACGCGCTCGGCCTCGCCATCCCGCTCGTCGTCTCTATCGCGACCGAGCGGGCGGCCCGTGGCGGCGTCCTGGTGAAGGACCGCCTGGCGCTGGAGACCATGCGCACGGTCGACACGGTCCTGTTCGACAAGACCGGGACGCTGACCAAGGGCGAGCCCGCCGTCACGGGCGTCGACACGGACGGCGCCGACGACCGCGTGCTCGCCCTCGCCGCCGCCGCGGAGTCCGACTCCGAGCACCCGCTCGCCCGCGCGATCGTGTCCGCTGCGTCGGCCCGCGGCCTCGCGGCGCCCGCGGCGAGCGACTTCACCGCCTCCCCGGCGGTCGGTGTGGCCGCGACGGTCGACGGGCAGCGGGTGGAGGTCGGCGGCCCGGCGCTCCTGGAGCTGCGCGGCGCGGCCGAGCGGCCGGCCGCCGCGACGTGGCGGGACGAGGGCGCGATCATCCTGCACGTCCTGGTCGACGGGCGCACCGTCGGGGCCCTCCGCCTGGCCGACGAGGTCCGCGAGGAGTCCCGGCAGGCGGTGGTGGCGCTGACGGAGCGGGACATCCAGGTCGTGATGATCACCGGCGACGCGGAGGCCGTGGCTGCCTCGGTCGCCCGCGAGCTCGGGATCGAGCGCTGGTTCGCCGGCGTCCGGCCGGAGGACAAGGAGTCGACCGTCGCCGGTCTCCAGGCCGAGGGCCGCACCGTCGCGATGGTCGGCGACGGCGTCAACGACGCCCCTGCGCTGGCGCGAGCGGACGTCGGCATCGCGATCGGCGCCGGCACGGACGTGGCGATCGCGTCGGCCGGCGTCATCCTGGCCAGCGACGACCCGCGCTCCGTGCTGTCGGTGATCCGGCTGTCGCGGGCGAGCTACCGCAAGATGACCCAGAACCTGTGGTGGGCGGCCGGCTACAACCTGCTCTCGGTCCCGCTCGCGGCGGGCGTGCTGGCGCCGATCGGGTTCGTGCTGCCGATGTCGGTCGGGGCCATCCTCATGTCGCTGTCCACCATCGTCGTGGCGCTGAACGCGCAGCTCCTCCGCCGCCTCGACCTCCGCCCCCAGACCCTCTGACGCACTGACCCTCTGACGCTCGCCACCTCCGCCGAGGGGCACGTAAGCGCCCCTAAAACCGCATTTTAGGGGCGTTTACGTGCCCTTCGGCGAGTGGGAGGGGCGGAGCGCGGCCGCCGCAGCGCGCGCGATGGCGGCCGCCACCGCGTCGAGCGCCGCCGAGTGCAGCGACCACTGCTGCCAGTACAGCGGCACGTCGACCGCGCCTCCCGGGTCCAGCACCACCAGCCGGCCGTCGGCCACCAGCGGGTCGGCCTGCAGGTCGGGCACCATCCCCCACCCCAGCCCCAGCACCGCGGCGCCGACGAACTCGGTGGACGCCGGAACGAAGTGCCGCGGCGGACGCGCTCCCGGCGCCAGCGCGGCCACGTAGCGGTCCTGGAGGGCGTCCTTGCGGTTGTAGACCAGCATCGGCGCGACCGCGGCCCGCTCCGCCGTCCAGCCGTCCGGGCACCAGCGCTCCACGAACGCGGGGCTGGCGAGCGGGCGGTAGCGCATGGCCCCCAGCGCCGTGACCGTGCAGCCCTGCACCGGCTCCGGGTCGGAGCCGATCGCGCCCATCGCGGTCCCGTCGCGCAGGCGGTCGATGGTGTGCTCCTGGTCGTCGAGCACGATGTCGAACACCGCGCCCAGCACCGTCGCGAGCGCGGGCAGCACCCACGTCGCGAGGGAGTCCGCGTTGACGACCAGCGGGATCGGGGTCGCGGCGGACCCGTCGCCGCCCTCCAGCTCGGCCGCCGCCTCCGCCTCCAGCAGCGCGACCTGGCGCGCCAAGCGCAGCAGGACGGCACCCGCCTCCGTGGCCTGGATGGGCTTGCTCCGCCGCACGAGCACCCGCCCGCTCTGCTCCTCCAGCGACTTGATCCGCTGGCTCACCGCGGAGGGCGTGATGTGGAGGGCAGCCGCGGCGCGGTCGAAGGTGCCGTGGTCGATCACTGCGGCCAGCGTGCGGAGCTGATCGGTCGAGGCATCCATCGACAGCAATGCTAATGGTTCGTAAGGAAATCAAGCTGTACTGATGGCGCGCTATTCCCTATCGTCGAATGGTGCTCTCCGTCTACCTCACCGGCCTCGGCTCTGCCGCCGCCCTCATCGTCGCCATCGGCGCGCAGAACGCGTTCGTCCTCCGGCAGGGGCTCCGCCGCGAGCACGTGCTCGCCGTGGTCGCGATCTGCGTCGCGAGCGACGCGCTGCTGATCGCCGCGGGCGTCGCCGGGATCGGGACCCTGGTGAAGGCCGCCCCGCTCGCGCTCCAGATCGTGCGCTGGGCCGGGTTCGCGTTCCTGGTCGGCTACGCGGTGTTCGCCGCCGTGCGCGCCGTCCGCCCGACCACGCTGACGGCCGCGACCTCGGGAGGCGGGACGCTCGTCGCGGCGATCGGCACCTGCCTCGCGATCACCTGGCTGAACCCCCACGTCTACCTCGACACGGTGCTCCTGCTCGGCTCGCTGTCGGCGACGCACGGCGACCCGGGCCGCTGGGTGTTCGGCGCGGGGGCGGCGACGGCGAGCCTGATCTGGTTCGTGGTGCTCGGATTCGGGGCACGGGTGGCGGCGCCGGTGTTCGCGCGGCCGATGGCCTGGCGCGTGCTTGACGCGGGGATCGCGGTGCTGATGCTGGTGCTCGCGGTCATGCTGGTGGTGTGAGCCGACAGCGCCGGAAAACGAAAAAGGACCGCCATCCCTGACGGTCCTTTTCCTTCCGGTGGAGCTAAGGAGATTCGAACTCCTGACCTCTTCGATGCGAACGAAGCGCGCTACCAACTGCGCCATAGCCCCGGGGGATTGCTTAGAAACAATAGCACCCTCGCGGGGCCGTTTCGAAATCGAGCGGGGCTCAGCTCGCGGCCCGGCGGCGGCGAAGGACGGCGTCCAGGTCGAGGGCGCCGTCATCGACAGAGCCGATGATCCCCATGCTCGAGTACACGCTCGGGAGGGCCTCCACGACCGCCACGGGAGCGGGACGAGAGAGGACGGGGACGGCCTCCTGCGCGACCGCGACCGGGCGCAGCAGCACCGGCGCGGGCACCACGGGAGCCGCCTCGGCGACGACCGTGGCCTTCCGCTCGAACTCCAAACGAGCGGCCGATCGGCGCAGCTCGGCGGCGGCGTCCACCGACGCCATCGCGGCCGCGGCCACGGTCCCCGGCGACAGGTGCAGGGGCTTCGGGAGCGGCTGCGGCGTCCAGCTCTGGCGCAGTGCCTCCTGCACGGGGAGGTCGTGCTTGGCGTCGTCGTACAGCGCAGGGGACGCGGGCGCGGCCGGGATGAACGGGACGGGCGCAGGCATGGCGTTCGCCGAGCGGGACAGGCGGCTCAGCATCCCGAGGGCGGCCACCGTGACCGTGGCGGACGCGGCGGCGAGCAGCCACGCGCCGGTCGCGAGCAACAGCGCTCCCCCGGAGGCGACACCCACCAGTCCGGCGACCAGCAGGAGAGTGCAGAGGGCGCGGGAACGGCGCAGCCGGCGACGGCGCTGCGGCGAGAGCACGGGGCGGGCGTTCAGCGCCGCGAGCGCACGTGCCCGCTGGGCCGCTGCCGCACGGGACGCGCGCTCCATCGCGATGGCGTGGGCGGCGGCGCGCTCGGCCTCCTCGGCGGCCTCGCGGCGCTCCTCGGCGACGGCCTGCTCGCGGCGGGCGTGGGAAGCGGCCTCCGCGCGCGCGGTGGCCAGACGCCTCTCCTCCGCCCTACGGAGGACACGCTGCTGTTCCGCGACCGTCTTGGCGGTCGCCTCCATGCGGACCTCGTCCGGAAGCTCACTCGTCTCGGCCAGGATGCGCAGCGTCTGCTGCAGGCGCACGGCGTTGCGTTCGGTCGCCAGGTACTCGCGGCGACGCAGCCACACCGGGACGAGGTAGGCCAGCCAGAGGGCGGCCGCGATGGCGACGACGACCCCTCCGCCCATCACATCCCCAGTCATGCCTCTAAAGGTAGGGGTCTGGCGGGCAACGCCCGGGTCAGCGCCCGGGTGTGTCTCGGATGGAGAGGACTCTCAGCGTGCGTTCGACCGGCGTGCGGCACGCTCAGAGCGACAGCGCCTCAGTGCCGCCGGGCCACCGGCAGCGGGATGGCAGCCGCCGCACGGTCCTCGGCGGTCACGGCAGCGGCCTCCGCCGGCGCCTCGCCGTCCATCCAGCGCCGCAGCACGCCCTGCTGCAGCTCCTCCGACACCAGGCCGAAGCAGTAGTGGTCGCGCCAGTCGCCGTTGATGTGGATGTAGCGCCGGCGCAGTCCCTCGTAGCGGAAGCCGAGCTTCTCGACCACGCGCAGGCTCGGCGCGTTCTCCGGGCGGATGCAGATCTCCATGCGGTGCAGGCCGAGCTGGTAGAAGCAGTAGTCGGTCGCCAGCGCCACGGCGGTCGGCGTGATGTTGCGGCCGGCGAACTCCTCCGCGATCCAGTAGCCGATCGTGGCGCTGGAGAGCGAGCCGTAGGTCACCGACGAGACGTTGAGCTGACCGGCCAGCCGGCCGTCGTACTCCACGATGAACGGGAGGCCGTGCCCGGCCCGCGCGTTCGCGAGCAGGGAGCGGATGCTGGCGCGCGTGTCGAACGAGCCGGGCGCATAGGGGCTGGTGGCCTCCCACTGCCGCAGCCAGGACCGGTTGTCGAGCAGCGAGCGCTCCAGGGCGCGCGCGTCCCTCAGGCGGACCGGTCGCAGTCCGATGCGTCCCTCGCTCAGCGTGGGGATGACGAACGCCACGGCGTCCTCCTTCTGCGGCAACCGTTCGCCGCAGGTAGAACGCTAGCGGTTAACGCCCTCCGACGCGTCAGCCGCGTCGATCGGCATCTCCTCCAGGATCTCGCGGGGCTCGTCGTGGAGGCCGTCGGCGAACGCCTTCAGCCACGGCCGCAGCTCAGGGCCGAGGTCCTCGCGGTCGACCGCGAGCTGCACGATCGCCTTGATGTAGTCGAGGCGGTCGCCGGTGTCGTAGCGGCGGCCGCGGAAGACGACGCCGTACACGCCGCCCGTCCAGTCCGGCGCCTGCGCCATCGCCTCGAGGGCGTCGGTGAGCTGGATCTCGCCGCCGCGGCCCGGCTGCGTGCGCTCGAGGACGTCGAAGACCTCCGGGCGCAGCACGTAGCGTCCGATGATCGCGTAGTTGGAGGGCGCCTGGTCGGCGTCCGGCTTCTCGACCAGGCCGGTGATCCGCACCACGTCGTCGTCGCCGGTCTCCTCGATCGCGGCGGCGCCGTACAGGTGGATGGACTCGCTCGGCACCTCCATCAGCGCGACCACGCTGGCGTTGTACTTCCGCTGGACGTCGAGCATGTGGTTCAGGAGGTCGTCACGCGAGTCGATGATGTCGTCGCCGAGCAGCACGGCGAACGGCTCGCGGCCGACGTGCATCTTGGCGCGGAGCACCGCGTGACCGAGTCCCTTCGGGTCGCCCTGGCGCACGTAGTGGAGGTCGGCGAGGGCGGTCGAGTAGTGCACCTTCTCGAGCCGGTCGGTGTCGCCCTTCCTCTCGAGGGTGTCCTCCAGCTCGGCGTTGCGGTCGAAGTGGTTCTCGAGCGCGTTCTTGTTGCGCCCCGTCACCATGAGCACGTCGTGGAGGCCCGCCGCGACGGCCTCCTCGACCACGTACTGGATGGCCGGCTTGTCGACGACCGGCAGCATCTCTTTCGGCATCGCCTTGGTCGCCGGGAGGAACCGGGTGCCGAGGCCTGCCGCGGGGATCACTGCTTTCGTCACGTGAGTAGCCATAGCGCCCACAGTATCCGCATTTCGATCGGGCTCCCGGGGGGATCTTCTAGGATTGCGCTATGGAGACCGACACAGCAGCCCATCGCAAGCGCGCACTGCGCGCCGAGCTGCGCGAGCGCCGGCAGAACCTCACCAGCACCGAACGGCAGGCCGCGACCGCCGGAATCACCCGGAACTTGGTCGACCTGACGACGGACCTCTCCGCCCGCTCCGTGGCCTGCTACCTGTCGACGACGATCGAGCCGGACACCCGCCCCTACGTCAACTGGGCCGTCACGCAGGGGCTGCGGGTGCTGCTCCCGGTCTCCCGCGAGGACGGCCTCCTCGACTGGACCACCGGCGACGGCGAGACCGAGACCGAGGGGCTCTTCGGGATGCCGGAGGCCGTCGGCGAATTGCTCGGCCCGATCGCGATCAACGACGTCGACCTCATCCTCGTACCGGCCGCCGCCGTCGACGCCAGCGGGATGCGCATGGGCTGGGGCCGCGGCTATTTCGACAAGACCCTCGGCAGCATGGAAAAATGTCCCCCGGTGTACGCCGTCGTGTTCGACGGCGAGCTCGTGGACGAGGTCCCGCGCGAGCGGCACGATCAGCCGGTCGACGGCGCGGTCACCCCCACCCGCATCGTCCAGTTCACCTGACCCACCCAGCACACGGAAGACCATGCCGACCTACTCCTACTCGTGCCGCGACTGCGGCCACGCCTTCGACATCCACCAGGCGTTCACCGACGACGCGCTCACGGTCTGCCCGAACTGCGGCGGCACGCTGCGCAAGGTGTTCGGGGCGGTCGGCGTGACCTTCAACGGGTCCGGGTTCTACCGGACGGACTCGCGCGGCGGGGCGAAGACGGGCGGAGGGGCGTCGTCGTCTTCTTCGTCGTCTTCGTCGTCCGGGTCGTCGTCCTCCTCGTCGGGCTCCTCGTCGTCGGGCTCGGGCTCGTCGTCATCGTCGGGCTCGTCCTCGTCTGGCTCGTCGTCCTCCTCTTCCGGCTCGTCGGCCTCCGGCTCGTCGGCGTCGTCGGGCTCCGCAGCCTGATCCCGCGCCCGCCCGGGCGCACAGCACCACCAGTTCCATCCACCGAGCGAAAAGGACCGGTCATGCTCAAAGGCTTCAGGGAGTTCATCCTCCGAGGGAACGTGCTCGACCTGGCGGTCGCGGTGGTCATCGGCGCCGCGTTCACCGCGGTCGTCACGGCGATCGTGACGAACCTGATCAACCCCGTGATCAGCGCGTTCTTCAAGCAGAGCGACCTCAGTCACGCGATGGTGGTCACCCTCAACGGATCGAGCATCAAGTTCGGCGCGATCCTCGGCGCGCTCATCAACTTCCTGATCGTCGCGGTCGTCGTCTACTTCGTCTTCGTCTTCCCGATCAACAAGATCAAGGAGCGCGCCGACCGCCTCCGCAAGAAGGGCGTCGTGGAGCCGGACGCGCCGGTCACCGACCTCGACCTGCTCACGCAGATCCGCGACCTCCTCGCGGCGCAGCAGGGGCCGCCGTCGGCGAACGCGGGCAAGCACGCCGACCCGCTCCCGTAAGGCGCGCTCAGTAGTGCGGCGGCACGTCCCGCCGCAGCTGCTCGTCGTTCGGCGACCACGACGTCTCCTCGCGGTCCCGCTCGGGGACGTGCGGCGTGGGGTCGGCGCCCGGCGCACTGGCGCGCTGCACGCGGCGCGAGCGGCGTGGAGGGCGATCGGGGTCGGGCTTGTCGTTCACGGTTCCAGGCTAGCCGCGGTCAGACGGAGAGGTGAAACCGCAGGGCTTCGTCGACCTGGTGCATGATCCAGGCCGGCGTGGTGCCGATCGGCCGGCCGATCCGCGAGAAGCCGACCGCCCGGACCTGCTCGACCTGCACCTTGGAGGGGACGCGCAGTCCCATCTGGTCCAGGTCCTCACGCTCGGTGACCTCGACCTGGAAGTCGGAGTGCACGACATCGACGTTGGACGTCAGCGGTACGAAGGTGATCACGCCACGCGACCGCTTCGTCACCGCCGCGTTCATCCCGGCCGAGCTGACGACGACGCAGGGGCGGCGTTTGCCCGCCTCCCCTTCGACGACAGGGTCGAGGAGAACCTCGAGAACGTCTCCCCGCCTCACTCGGACAGCCCATCTCCTACAGTCTGATCCCAGAGCGCCTGGTCGCCGGAACCCTCCCACTCATCGAACGCCTGGGCGTAAGCGCCTTCGGCGTCGAGCTCGCGCTGGATTCGCAGGAGCTTGTGGATGGCCGCAGATCGATTGCCCTTGACGTCCGCCGCGATCTTGTCCAGGTAGACCAGGTCGTCATTGGAAAGACTCACACTCAGCTTCACGGTCATACCGCGATGCTACCAGAGTGCGACCCTGATGCCCTCGCCCCGATTCCGCACGAATGCGGCGAATCGCGCCTCGCGCGATTCGGCACGAATGTCGCGAATGGCGGCGCCAGAGGCGACATTCGGCACGAATGTCGGCGCGTTAGAGCTGCGGGAGGGTGATGGGGGCCGTCTCGGTCGACGCTTCGTCGGCGGCGCCGATGAGGCGGGCGATGCGGGAGGCGACCGTGTCAGGGTCGGCGAACAGCTCGAAGCTGTGGACGCGGAGGTAGTGCCAGCCGAGGCGGCGCAGCACGTCGGGGCGCAGGCGCAGCGACTCGCGGAGACTGCCGCGGTTCACGTCGTCGTCCGTCTCGACCACGACGGCGCGGCCCACATTCGAGGCCACCAGCGTGAGCTTGCCGCGGTAGCCGATCTGCACGTCAAGGCCGCGGCGGGCCAGGCGCTTGGCGAGGTCCACCACCATCGGGTCGGCGTCCGGGCTCAGGTACTCGGGCGCGGCGGCCTGGAGCTGGTCGGCCTCCCCCAGCACCTGGGCGAGCGCCGCGATGCCGTGGCGCATCCGGGACTCGTCGATGTCGTCCGGGCGGAAGCACGAGACGATGTCCATGCCGCGGCGGGCGCGGGTCATGCCCACCGCGAGCAGGCGGTCGCCGCCCGGCTCGGCGAGCGCGCCGAAGTTGGAGAGCAGGCGGCCGTGCGGGGTGCGGCCGTAGCCGATCGAGAAGACGACGCGGTCGCGGCTCTGGCCGACGGACTGCTCCAGCGTGACGACCGAGAACGGCTCCGGCCGGTCGCCCAGGATGAAGTCGGCCAGCTCGGTCCGCTTGGCGAACGCGGACAGCACCGCCTGGTTGACGCGCACCGCGTGGCGCTCGCTCGCGGTGATGACCATGAGGGACTCGCGTGGCCGGTCGGTCGCGTGCCGCAGCACGAGCTCGACGACCTTCGCCACCTCGGCGTCGGTGCTCTCCACCGCGCCGGTGTCGGTGTCGGGCATCCCCTGGCCGCCGGTGACGTAGTGGAGGGCGAGGCTGCCGTGTCCGAGGTAGGTGCCGGCCCACGGCAGGGAGTCGATGTTGCCGCCGTAGAAGCGGCGGTTGACCAGCTCGGCCAGGTCCTCGCCGCCTGCACGGTAGCTGCGGGCCAGCGTGTAGACGGGCAGCAGCTCGGAGAGCCGGGAGAGGGCGGAGTCGCCGTGCAGGGAGTCCACGTCCGTGGCCTCCACCGTCGTGCCGTACTCGTGCACGCCGACGTCGAAGCGGGACGGGGTCTGGGTCACCGGGTCGCCGAACGCGACGATCTGACGAGCCCGGCGAAGCGCCGGGATGTTCTCGGCGAGGCTGGAGGCGCCGGCGTCGATGAGCACGACGGTGTCGAATGCGACCTCCGCGTCGATGCTGGAGACCTCGTAGGGCGAGACCAGCCAGACCGGCGCGAGCGGGCGTGCGAGGTGCGGGGCCGCGGCGTTGAGGGTCGCGGCCGTGGGCGCGCTCGTGGTGAGCAGCTTCTTGAGGGCCTTGGCCTCCTCCGGCCAGTCCACGATGCCGATCTTCCAGGTCTCGGCGAGCATCCAGGCGAGCTGCTTGCCGGTGGCGGAGGCGTGCGCCTCGTCCACCAGGCGGAAGTCGGCCTCCAGCCGGTCCAGCACGCTGGTGTTGCCGCTGAGGAGGGCGCGGTCGGAGGCCAGCAGCGCCTCCAGCACCGACTGCCACCAGGCCAGCTCCAGCTCGGCGCTGACCTGCGACTCCGGCACGTGGCGGACGGACAGGTCGGACAGCAGCGGGTCCAGCCCGCGGTCGCGGAGCTGCCCGAGCAGCGCGGTGCGCTCCTGCAGGTTGGCGAGCACCTCGGACTCGGCGGCGAGGCCGGCGACCTGACGGGTCAGCTCCTCGACCGGGAGGGCCGCGAGCGACTGCGGCGTCCCGACGCGGCGCAGCGGGATGTCGAGCCGGGCCAGGTCTTCCGCGACGCGCTGGTAGGCGACCTGCACGTCCGCGATGCCCACGGGCACCTCCGGCACGACGCCGGCGACGGCGAACCGGTTCCAGAGGATGCGCTGCTGCTGGATGCGGCGCAAGGCCTCGTTGAGGTCGGTGACGTGCACGCCGGGGCGCACGTACTCCAGGGCGAGCTTGCGCAGCCGGCGGCGGTTCGCGCCCGACATGGCGGGCGACTCGCGGCGCGAGGAGGTCGCGGCGATCAGCTCGGCGATCGAGCGGTCGAACACGGCCGGCGTGAAGCGGTCGAGCGTCTCCCGGACGTCGAGCAGCAGCCGCAGGTAGACGCCGAGCTCGGCGATCGACTCGAACGGCCGCATCCTGGTCTGCCCGATCAGCGCCTTGGCGCGGTCCAGGAGGCGCGGCAGCTCGGCGCGGCTGAGCTTCTTGGCGAGGTCGTGGGCGGACTTGCCCTCCTCGGTGGTGCCGAAGGAGGCGCCGTACCAGGGCGAGTCGTTGGGGCCGTAGCGGAACTCGCCGAGGCGGGCGGCGCGGATCAGCGCGTCCGCCGCGTCGTCGCGGCCGGAGGCGAGCGCCTCGATGGAGGCCGGGCTGAGGCGCGCGGTCGTGGACGGCGGCGCCGGCAGCAGCGCGAGCCGGGACAGCTCGCGCAGCGCGTCCAGCACCGAGACGCGCAGGACCGGGTCGCGGCGGGCGAGCGCCGCGCGGTAGTCCAGCAGCACCTTGCGGAGGCGGACGAGCGCGTCGTCCACGTCGGTGACGCGCGGCCGCTCGGCCTTCTCGTTGCGGCCGATCGACTGGATCAGGTCGCGGCGGAGGCTCCGCGGCGTGACGGCGACGCCGGGCAGGCCGACCTTCGCGAACCGCTGCCCGATGTCCTCCAGGCTGGAGCGCCGGGGGCCGACGACCAGGACGCGCTTGTGCTGCGCGACCAGCGCGCCGACGGCGTTCACGACCGTCTGGGTGCCGCCGGTGCCGGGGAGGGTCTTCACGACGAGGGAGTTGCCCGCTGCGATCTGGGCGACGACATTCTCCTGCGCCTCGTCGGCGTCGAGCAGGAGGGAGTCGGTGGCCGGCGGGCGCTCGTCCTGGCGGACGGCCTGGGCCGGGCTGAAGGCGCTCTCGATCGTGGTGCGCGCGGTCGGGTTGCCCGCCAGCGCGTTCAGGAGGGTGGTGTCCAGGTCGTCGGCCTCCGCGCGCAGCGCGGGCGCGACGTCCACGAAGGACGACACCACGAGGCGAGGCTGGACGTTGAACCAGGGCAGGTGTGAGGTGAGCCCGCGCAGGCGGTCGATCACCGGCTGCGGCTTGAAGGCGCCGTTGTCGAGGGCGAGCGCCACGAACGCGCTCGCGTCGAGGGTGATCTGGAACTGCTCGGCCAGCGCACGCGACAGCTCGGGGTTGAGGAACGGCTGGCCCTTGAGCTTCAGCTCGAAGTCCCGGCCGTAGCGGCGGATCGCCATCGGGCGCAGCAGGATCGGCGCCAGGAACTCGTCCGTGCCGTGCCGCCACTGGGCGAGCCCGATCGCGAGATGTACGGATTCGATGCCGCGCACCGAGCGCAGCTCGATCCCCTTGGCCGTGATCGCGTTCGCCGCCGCCCGCGCGGTGCGCAGGGCGAGCTCGTCGCGGATCAGGCTGGAGAGCAGCGTGCTCTGCCCGGTGATGAACTGCGGGAGTCCGCCCGGATGCGTGGTGCTCAGCTCGATGCGCGTGCGCGGGCTGTCCTCGAAGTGCAGCAGCGGCGAGTCGCCGCCGATCGCCGCGATCTCCTCGCGCCAGCGCGCCCACACCGGCTCGGCGATGTTGCCTGCCACGAGACCGGCCTCACCGAGGCTGAGCGTGTGCGGCGAGGTGGTGTTGGCGGCCGGACGCAGGGCATCGCCCTCCAGCACGTCGGACGTCATGTCGTCGTCGTCCTCGCTCTTCCTATCCAGTCGCCACACACCGACACCCTACGTGCCGATGCGCGAAACGTCTGGCAATCGGCCGGGTTTCGCGCCAAGTCGCAGCGTCGGTCGGGCGTCAGGACGGCGTCGCCCGGGAGGCGGCGGGCTCCGGCATGGCCTCCCGGGTCGCGCGGCGGCCGCCGAGGAACAGCAGCGCGATCACACCGCAGAGGAGATAGAGGGAGGCCTGAACGTCGAGCACGTGCACGGCCCCGACCGAGGCCGCGACGAGCCCGGCCACCAGGAGGCCGACGCCCTGCGCCGCGCCGGAGATCGTCCGCACCGCCGCGATCACCCGGCCGAGGGCCGCGCGCGGCGTGACCGTCTGCACGAGGGTGATCTCGCCCGTCTCGGTCGCGACCGCGGGCAGGCCCATCGCGACGAACAGCCCCGCGTAGACCCAGACGGCCGTGGTGACGGGCGCCAGGTTCCAGGTCAGCAGCGAGAGCGCGCCGAACACCAGGTAGCCGACGCCGATCAGCCATCGCGGCGCGACCCGTCGCACGAGCAGGCCGGCGAGGAGGCCGCCGAGCACGCCGCCGATCGCCTGGACGCCGCGCAGGATGCCGACCTCGGTGTCCCCGGCGTGCAGGTTCTCGGTGACGTAGACGATGAAGAGGACGAGGAAGACGCCCTGCGCGAGGCTGCCGATCACGGCGATGATCGCGACGGTCGCGAGCTCGCGGCTGCGGACGATGGTGGCGATGCCCTCCACCCACTCCCGCAGCAGGCGGCGCTCGACCGCGGGAGCGGACTCCTCCCCCGGCTCCGGCACGCGCGGCGGCAGCGGGCGGGTGAAGGCGACCAGCAGGGCGGTCACGACGAACGACACCGCGTCCACGATCACGACGCCGGGCAGGCCGGACACCGCGAACGCGAGGCCGCCGAGCGGCGAGCCGACCAGCCGGGCGAGGTTGTCGCTGATCGCGAGCAGGGCGTTGCCGCGACCGAGCTCGTCCGGCTTCAGCAGGCGCGGCACCATCGACTGGCGGGCCGGGTTCATGACGGCGCCGAGGCAGGCCTCCACCGCGGCGACCGCGTACACGATGCCCATCCGGTCCGGGCCGGCGGCGAGCAGCGGCAGGAGCGCGAGTCCCTGGAGGAGCGCGGTCACGATCATGGTGCGCCGCGGGTCCCAGCGGTCGACCAGCACGCCGAGGAAGGTGCCGGCCAGCAGCATCGGGATGAGTTCGGCGAGGAACACGGTCGAGGCGCCGAGCGCCGAGCCGGTCGCGGAGAACGCGAACAGCGGCAGGGCGATCATGAGCAGCCAGTCGCCGGTGTCGGAGACGAGGCCGGCCGACCAGATCAGGGCGTAGTCACGGCGGAGGAGCGGGGAGCGGGTCATGACTCGCCGCCCTCGTCCGACGCGAGCGGCTCATCCGGGTGCCGGAAGGCGTTGAGGCCGAGCACGACCACCGAGCTGTCGTCCGGGGCGTCGGAGCGGGTGAGCGCGATGTACGGGCGGATGAGCGCGTCCAGCCGCTCCCCCAGCTCGCGGAGCTCCTCCGGCGCGATCCGCAGCGCGTAGCCGGAGAGGATGCTCGCCTCCCGCCACTCGGGCGGCACGCTGTCCCTCTGCGCGATCGAGCGGTGCAGCCGGCCGGCGTCCTCGTCGATCTGGTGGTCGGCGAAGAAGCGTTCGACGGTGTCGACGCCGAACTGCGCGGCCGGGTCCTCTGTACGGCCGAGCGTGAGACCGGTGGCGGTGGACTGCCAGGGCCGCTCGCGGCCGTCCTCGGCCTCCACCCGCTCCACGAGCCCGAACCTGGCCAGCGCGCGCAGGTGGTAGCTACAGTTGGAGGGCGTGGAGCCGACCGCCTCGGCGCACTCGCTCGCAGTGCTCGCGCCGAACGACATCAGATGGTCGAGCAGCGCGAGCCGGAGCGGGTGCGCGAGCGCCCGGAGCGCCCGCGGGTCGGTGACCGTGCGGCGGTCCTCCGGGCGACCTGCCGATATGAAAGACATGTTTCAGATTGTGCGCGCTCGGTTCTTTCACGTCAAGTCGGGTACAGGGGAATGATCCCGACCGGGGGCTGTTGTTCACAGGGATGAACGAAATCTCCCGGGCAAGCGTCGGCTTCCGCTCCGAGCGCGGACCGATCCTGATCGCACTCATGCTGACGACCGGACTGGTCGCCATCGACGCGACCATCCTCGCCACCGCCGTCCCCTCGATCGTGCGCGACCTGGGCGGCTTCGCGCAGTTCCCGTGGCTGTTCTCCATCTACCTGCTGGCGCAAGCGGTCTCCGTGCCGGTCTACGCCAAGCTGTCCGACACGGTCGGGCGCAAGCCGATCGTCCTGGCGGGCATCGGCCTGTTCTTCCTGGGCTCCGTGCTCTGCGGTTTCGCGTGGAGCATGCCCGCGCTCATCGCGTTCCGCGCCCTGCAGGGGCTCGGCGCCGGCGCCATCCAGCCGATGTCGATGACGATCGCCGGCGACATCTACACGGTCGCCGAGCGCGCCAAGACCCAGGGCTACCTCGCGAGCGTGTGGGCGATCTCCTCGGTGGTCGGCCCGACCCTCGGCGGGCTGTTCTCGCAGTTCCTGTCGTGGCGGTGGATCTTCTTCGTCAACCTGCCGCTCTGCATCCTGGCGGCGTGGATGCTGATCCGCACCTTCCACGAGAGCATCGAGCGCAAGAAGCACCGGATCGACTACGCAGGCTCCGTACTCCTGACCGCCGGGATGTCGCTGATCATCCTCGCGGTGCTGGAGGGCGGCCAGGCCTGGGCGTGGGACTCGGTGTGGAGCATCGGCGCGTTCGCGCTCGGCGCCCTCCTGCTGGCCGCCTTCGCCCTGGTCGAGCACCGCGCTGCCGAGCCGGTCATGCCGCTGTGGGTGTTCTCGCGCAGGCTGCTCGTGACGACCACGCTCATCTCGCTCGGCATCGGCGCCATCCTGATCGGGCTCACCTCCTACGTGCCGACCTACCTGGAGGCCACGGTCGGCGCGCCGCCGCTGGTCGCCGGCCTCGCGGTCGCCGCGCTGACGCTCGGCTGGCCGATCGCGGCGAGCATCTCCGGACGGTTCTACCTGCGGATCGGCTTCCGCAGCACCGCCCTGCTCGGCACCAGCATCGCCATCCTCGGGACGATCATCCTGGCGGCGACGAGCGTGCACCCGAGCGTGCTCTTCGTGGCGGTGAGCTGCTTCGTCGTCGGGCTCGGGATGGGCCTGGTCGCGACGCCGACGCTGATCGCGGCGCAGTCGAGCGTCGCCTGGAGCGAACGCGGAGTGGTCACCGGGACCAACATGTTCGCCCGGTCGATCGGCAGCGCGGTGGGCGTGGCGGTCTTCGGCGCGATCGCGAACGCGATCATCCTCTCGAGCACGGGCGGGGCGCACTCGCCCACCGCCGTGCAGGGCGCGTCGACCGCGGTGTTCACGGCCGTGGCTGTCGTCGCGGCGCTGACCATCGTGGCGGGCGTCGCGATGCCGCGCTCGCGCGTCGAGGACGTCGAGTTCCGCGCCGCCGCCGCCGCCCCCGCCGAGTAGCCGCCCGCCACCGTCATCGAGGGGACGCAACACGCCGCTCGGCCACGCCGCGGACGGCGTGTTGCGTCCCCTCGTCGTCGTGCCGCCGTCGCGTGGTACTGTGTGGTCGGACCACATGTGGTCCGACCACACGCAACGAGGGGACAAGCATGGCGACCGAGCCGAAGGCGTGGGAGAGCGTGCTCGCCCGCATCGAGGAGCGCCTGGTCGACGGCCGGCTGCGGCCCGGCGACCACCTGCCTCCCGAGCGCGCGCTGGCCGTGGAGTTCGGCGTCGCGCGCTCCAGCGTCCGCGAGGCCATCCGGGTGCTGGAGGCGATGGGCCTGGTCCGCACGCAGACCGGCTCCGGGCCGAGCTCCGGCGCGATCATCGTCGCGCGGCCGCTCGGCGGGATGCAGGCGCTGATGCGCCTCCAGGTCGCCGCGAGCGGGTTCCCGGTCGCCGATGTGGTAAGCACGCGACTGCTGCTGGAGTCGTCGGTCGCGGGCGAGCTCGCCGAAAGCGGTTCTGCCGACCTCGCGGACGCCCGCCGGCTCCTCGACGCGATGGACGACCCCGCCCTCACCGCGCAGGAGTTCCTGGCGCTCGACGCGCAGTTCCACCTCGCGCTCGCGGAGGCGGCGGGCAACACCGTCGTCGCCACGATGATGGCCGGCCTCCGCAGCTCGATCGAGGGCTACGTGCTCGCCGGCGCCGAGCGCATCCCGGACTGGGAGGTCATGGCCGCCCGGCTCCGCGCCGAGCACCGCGGTGTGATCGACGCCATCGACGCCGGCGACCCGGCGGCGGCGCGCACCCGCGTCCACGACCACATCAGCGGCTACTACCGCGACGCCTCCCCCACACACCCCCTGTCCCCGTCCACCGACGCACGTTAGGCACACGAACATGGTCACCCGCCAACTCCCCAACCCCGCCGAGCTGTTCGAGCTCCTGTCGTTCAAGAAGCCGGAGCTCGACGCGAAGAAGCGCCGGCTGAACGCCGCGCTCACGATCGAGGACCTGCGCACGATCGCGAAGCGCCGCACGCCGAAGGCCGCCTTCGACTACACCGAGGGCGCGGCCGAGGGCGAGCTGTCGCTGGCCCGCGCACGGCAGGCGTTCCAGGACATCGAGTTCCACCCGTCGATCCTGCGCGACGTGTCGACGGTCGACACCTCGTGCGAGATCTGGGGCGGCCCATCGGCGATGCCGTTCGGGATCGCGCCGACCGGCTTCACCCGACTGATGCAGACCGAGGGCGAGATCGCCGGAGCGGGCGCCGCCAGCGCGGCGGGCATCCCGTTCACACTGTCGACGCTCGGCACGACCTCCATCGAGGGCGTGAAGGCCGCCAACCCCACCGGGCGCAACTGGTTCCAGCTCTACGTGATGCGCGATCGGGAGATCTCCTACGAGCTCGTGCGCCGCGCCGCCGCGAACGGCTTCGACACCCTGTTCTTCACGGTCGACACCCCGGTCGCCGGCGCGCGGCTGCGCGACAAGCGCAACGGCTTCTCCATCCCGCCGCAGCTCACCCTCGGCACCATCGTCAACGCCATCCCGCGGCCGTGGTGGTGGTACGACTTCCTCACCACGCCCAAGCTGGAGTTCGCGTCGCTGTCCTCCACCGGCGGCACCGTCGGCGAGCTGCTCGACGCGGCGATGGACCCGTCCATCAGCTTCGCGGACCTCGACATCATCCGGAGCATGTGGCCGGGCAAGATCGTCGTCAAGGGCGTACAGAACGTAGAGGACTCGAAGAAGCTGGTCGACCTCGGCGTCGACGGGATCGTGCTCTCCAACCACGGCGGCCGCCAGCTCGACCGGGCGCCCATCCCCTTCCACCTGCTGCCGAAGGTCGTGGAGGCGGTCGGCGAGCGCACCGAGGTGGCCATCGACACCGGCATCATGAACGGCGCCGACATCGTCGCCGCCTACGCGCTCGGCGCGAAGTTCACCCTGATCGGCCGCGCCTACCTGTACGGGCTGATGGCGGGCGGCCGCGCGGGCGTCGACCGCACCATCCAGATCCTCAGCGACCAGGTCGTCCGCACCATGAAGCTGCTGGAAGTGCCGACGCTGGCTGACCTCACGCCGGCGCACGTGACGCAGCTGCAGCGGTTGGTGCCCGTCGCGTCGTCCGGCGCGTCGGCCGGCGCGAGCGCCCGAATCTGATCCGAACTCCAGCGGGTGCTCGGCGCATCCAAAGCTTTTGCCCATACGCTTGCTTCTCGGATACCGTCCCCCTTTCTCGAATGGAATGACCTGCATGGCTGCTACGGGCAGAGGCGCCTCGACCCCGACGAAGAACGATCGCCGAGCCGAGGCACGCGAGACCGCTCGCCGGATGCGCGAGGAGGCCGCCAAGAAGGCCAAGCGCCGCAAGATCGTCGTGCAGAGCTCGGTGATCGTCGGTGTGATCGCGGTGCTCACGGTCATCGGCCTCATCATCTTCACCAGCGTCGGCGGGACCACCAGCGTCGCCAACCCGAAGAACATGCTCAGCGGCGGCCTCCTGCTCACCGCGTCCGACAAGGCGGTCACGACCCCGGCGATCGCGCCGGGCGCCAAGCCGACGCCGACGAAGCAGACGCTGGACGGCAAGACCGCGCACATCCAGATCTGGCTCGACTACCAGTGCCCGTTCTGCGACCAGTTCGAGACCACCAACGCGGCGCAGATGAAGCAGTGGATGGCGGACGGCGCGGCGACGCTCGAGATCCACCCGGTCGCGATCCTCGACTCCAGCACGAACAACCAGTACTCGACCCGTGCCGCGGCGGCGATGTCGTGCGTGGCGAACTACGAGCCGGACAAGTACTTCGACCTCAACAGCGCGCTGTACGCCAACCAGCCGGATGAGCAGACCGGCTCCGGCCTCACCAACGCGAAGATGCTGTCGCTGTTCAAGAGCGGGGGCGTCAGCTCCACTGCGGTCACGGACTGCGTGAACAAGCAGACGTTCGCGAAATTCATCACCGACCGCACGAACGAGGCGGTGGCGAACTCCCAGCTCAAGAACCCGACGTCCGGCGGCTTCGGCACCCCGACCGTGTTCGTGAACGGCGAGCGCTACCAGGGCGGCTTCACCGACGCATCCCAGTTCGCGGCCTTCGTCGGGACGGCGGTCAAGGACGCCGGCTCGAGCGGTACGTACAGCTTCCCGAAGTAACCGCCTCCCGTCCCCTCTCCTGCTGCGCCCGCCCGCGGGTGTACGTTCGGCCAGAACAGGCCGGACCGCAGGAGAGGGGACGAGGATGGACGACCGCATTCCGGAGGACGGCGCGGACGGGCCGGAGATCGGCGACTCCGACGCCGGTGACACGGCCGGCTGGGTGGACCCCGGCGACGGCGAGGTCGACTACGCGCTGGACGACCCGATCGCGGAGGCCGACTTCGCCGACGAGCTGGTGACGAACGACGGCGTGGCCGGCGAGACCGTCTGGGACGGGCCCGGCGACGGCAACGACGGGCCGACCGGCGGGCAGCCCCGGGAGGCCGAGCCGTATTACGACGAGCACGATCCGGAGGGGAACCCGGAGGGCGGCGTCCTCACCCAGGACGACCTGGACGAGGAGGGGATCTAGCGGGGCACCGCCTCCACCACCCCGTTCGCGCTGCGCTCCAGGAACGCGACGATGTCGCCCGACGCGATGTCGGTGCCGATCGCGCTCGAGACCAGCACGTCCTCCGCGAACGCGATCCAGGAGCGCAGGCCGATCCGCAGCAGCGGGGTGTCCGTCGCGCCGAGTTCGAGGAACACGGCCAGGATGCGGTCGGCCTGCTCGGCCCTGGCCTCCTCGATCACGACGCGCACCTCCTCGTCGCCGCTCGCGACTCCGCGGACCAGCGAGTAGAACGTGCCGCTGTGGTCGCGCACGAACGCGACGATGCGCGTCAGGGTGTCGCGCAGGCGCTCGCGCGGCGGCAGCTCGGGGGCGGGCTCGGTGGCGTGCAGCATGCTGTCGCGAGCCGTCCGGACGACCTCCCGGTGCAGCCCGTGCTTGGAGCCGAAGTAGTGGAACAGGAGCGCGCGCGACACCCCGGCCTGAGCCGACAGCTCCTCGATGGTGAGGGTGTCGAGCGGCTGGTCGGCGAGGTGCGCGACGCCGAGCGCGACGAGCTGGGCACGGCGCTCGTCCGGGGTCAGCCGGGTGCGCCGATCGGTGTCCATGCGTCGAGCCTAGTTGCCGGAACGGTCTTTTCGTCCCCCATTCTGCCGACTATTGACAACCGGTCAATAGCGTCTACTCTCGTCGTGGGACGACCGCACCGCTGCTGTCAAGCCCCCGAACAGGAGGATCGATGAAGTTCCGCAAGCTCGCCGGCTCCCACGCCGGACGCATCGTGCTCGCCGCCGTGCCCGTCGCGCTGGTCTCCACCATGCTGATGGCCGGGGTCGCTCAGGGGGCCGTGCCGGTCTCGTTCGCCGTCTCCGGCAGCCAGTTCCAGATCAGCGCATCGAAGCTCGACGGCACCGGCTTCTCGCAGTACGCCGGCCTCGCCTCCGACACCGCGGGCAAGCAGCACCAGGTCGCGATCGCCAACATCAAGTCGGCCACGCTCGCCGACCTCTGCCAGTCGGTCGTCTCCGACACGCCGCTCGGCAAGGTCGGCATCCTGATCACGGCGGGTGGCGGCGGCAACCCGGCCAGCGCCTCCGACCTCCAGATCGGCATGACCGACCTCGCCGGAGACGCCCAGTTCCACAACATCCGGATCGGCGTGGACGCCTCGACGGTCAACACGGCCGCCAAGGGCAGCGCGGGCGACTTCGCCCAGGACGCCGACACGGTGACGATCGCCCACCTGCAGCAGACCGCGTGGAGCACTCAGGCCTCGGTCTTCACGCTCACCGGCATGCACGTGCAGCTCACGGACGGATCGAAGGGATGCTTCTGAGCCGCCAGGGGACGAGCCACGCGATGATCGAACCGGAGGTGGGGATGCCCGACCGGAGCGCCTGGCAGCGGTTCCGCGCCTGGCGCCGCGAGCGCCCGTTCGTCGGCGGACTGCTGACCGCGCTCGGCGGCGTCGAGATGTTCTTCTCCGGACAGCTCGACATCGGCCGCATCCACGTCCAGCTCGGCATCGAGGGGCTGCAGGCGACGATCATCCCGATCCTGCTCCTGCTGCTCGGGATCCTGGCCGTCGCGATGCCCGCACACCGGATCTTCTACGGCGTGATCGCGCTCGCCATCGCGGTGTACTCGCTCGTCGGCGTCAACCTCGGCGGCTTTTTCATCGGGATGCTGCTGAGCACCGTCGGCGGCGTGCTCACGGTGGCGTGGATGCCGCTGGATCAGCGCGGCGAACGACGGTCGCGTGGCCGGCGCCGTCGCCGCGAGAGCACGCCCACCGCCGACGACGCGGCGGAGGAGACCGCGTGAAGGCCCGCAGTGGACCCGCCGGCGTCGCACTGGCGGCCGGTCTCGCGCTGGCCGGCGCGCTGACCGGGCTCGGCGCGACCCCTGTGGCCGCCGACGCCTCGCGCACCGCGGCGCCGGCCTCCCTCTGCCTCCCGATCTTCGCCTCGTGCGACTCGTCGTCCCCGACGCCGTCGCCCTCGCCCTCGTCCGGCACGCCCTCCCCCGGGCTGCCGCTGCCCGGCCTCCCGAGCGCGCCGGGCACCCCGGTGACCGGCTCCGCGACGCCGACCCCAGCGCCGACGCCCGCCTCCCCGGACGGCGCAGCGCCCGTCTTCACCCAGCCGCCCGCGCAGCTCGGCAGCAACTCGCTGTCGTTCACCGGGCTCAAGGGCGCCACCGTCGTGACGGTCGCGATGGCGGACGGCAGCCGCATCCCGGTGATCAAGATCTCGGCGGACTCCATCACGATCCAGGGATTCAGCCTCAACGTCCGCAAGCAGACCGGACCGGTGCTGCTCACGACCGCGGACACGATGACGCTGAGCGGGAACGTCCAGGTCTACCTCGACTCGGCGACCGCGACCCTCCCGGACGGCACGCCGCTCACCCTCGGCGCGTCGACGCCGCCGCCGAACAGCGGTCTGCCGCCCCAGCTGCTGCGGGTCACACTCGGCCTCGTAGGCGCCACCGCTGACTCGATCGTCTACACGAACACGAAGCAGCACCTCTCGGAGTGACCCTCTCCCGCCGAGGGGACGCAACACGCCGCTGTCCGCATCGGGCAGCGGCGTGTCTG